>JBDRJR010000088.1:0-8630 GCA_043814705.1 Verrucomicrobiota bacterium
TCCGGCGGGATGCCGAGCTTATCCAGAATCTCGCCACTCCAGTTTTTTAATTTGGCATCCATCAGCTGGGTAACACTCGCCCACGACGAATCCACCTTGACGATGCCTCCCAGGTAATAATAAAAAAGCGATGGGATCGGCACAAATCGAGAACCGGGCGTTAGCAGATGCTTGCGGTTCTGCAGAAACCAGAGCACCTGGTTGCTGACATTAAACGGCTGGAAATGAATGCCGGTAATGGCGTAAATCCGCTCGGCCGGGATGCGCGCCTTGACCTGGTCAATCATGGTGTCCAGACGGTGATCGCGATAGGCATAGACCTTGCCCAGCAGGTCGCCGTCTTCCGTGACAAACTGGCCGTCCGCGCCCCAGGTATCAATGCCGATGGCATCGAGGCTTTGCCCCACTTCACGCCGGTATGCGCGCAAACCGTTCAGGATATGGGCATAGATGAGCGTATCGTCCCAAACCATGCGCTCCACGGATTGGCCCGCGCGGTCGGGTCCGTCTGCAACGCTATGCGCCGCGCCTGCAACGTTGTAGCACTGCGGGCAGGTAGCATTGCGGGCAGGCAAATGGAAGGAAACGCATTCATAGGCAAACCGGTGAATCTCGCGCATGGAAAATGTGCCGTTGTCAAACAACCCGGCAAAACACTTGCCGCCCGAGGCACCCAGGTCAACCGCCAGGAATCGTTTGGTGCTCATGCTTTCCCGCCTCCCCCGTCCAGTTATCAGTAATTAGTGATCAGTGATCAGAAAACACTGGCGTCCCACAGGGGCGCCATGGGCTGTGGACTGTAGGCTGTAGGCTGTGGGTCGGAACAGAATAAACACAGATGGGAAAAACCGGAACTGCAGTTTTGATAATGGTCCTTCATAGCCCTCGGTTTTATTGGGGTTTCCCCACAGTCAATAGCCCACAGCCCTCAGCCAAAGCATCCTATGGGATGCTACTGATCAGAAAACAAAGCACAAAGAACCGACAACCAAGAACAGACGGCTTTGCCGTCTCAGCGCATCTCCTGCCCGCCGGTCACGTTAATGGCCTGACCGGTCATGTAACCGGCCTGTTCCGAGGCCAGGAACATCACCGCATTGCAGACATCCTCATACGCGCATCCGCGCCGCATGGGCACCTGATCAATGTATTTCTGCCGCACGGCCGCCTCAGTAATCCCCTGATTCTGCGCATACTGTTTGAACAGGCTGTTGACCCACAACGGCGAATCCAGCATGTTGCCCGGGCAGACGGCGTTGACCCTTACGCCCAGCGCGGCCATTTCCAGCGCCGCACTCTGCACAAGCCCGATCCCGCCGAACTTGGAAGCGGCATAGGCCGAATTTTTGAACGAGCCCTTTTTTCCCGACTTGGAATTGATTTGGATGTAGGCGCCGCTCTTCTGGCGCGCCATGACCCGCAAGGCGTGCTTCATGCAGAGCATCTGGCCCACCAGATTGACCTCCATGACTTTGCGCCATTTGGCGGCATCGAACTCTGTGATGGCGCCAGAAACAAGAATGCCGGCATTGGCCACAAAAACGTCCAGACCGCCAAAACGCAAAACGGCCTTATCTACCAGCGCGGTAACGTCGGACTCCACGGTCACGTCGCACACCATACCCGTAATCTTGTCACCGAACGTTGCTTGGAGTGTCGTCACCGTCGTGTTAATCTGTTTTTCCTGGATATCGGCCGCCAGGACATGGCAACCTTCCTTCAGCAGACGCGCAGTGAGCGCTTCACCCAATCCCTGTGCCCCGCCGGTTATTATTGCACGTTTATCTTGCAACATCATGTTTTCTTCCTTTTTTGACGGAGATGTGTCGGCATACCGATATGACAGTATGGGTGTATGGACGTATCGGAGTATGGGAGTTCGGAGCGTATTCTTTACTCTACTACTCCCATACACCCCTACTCCCTTACACCCTTACTATTGAAAAACTACGGGATAATTACGATTTTCAACGACCCGCAGGCCGGATCGGCCTGGGTTTTGACGGCTTCGTTGAATTGGTCCAGACGGAAACGATGCGTCACCAGCGGCCGCGCATCAATCTTGCCGGCCACAAGAAAATCGCGTGCCTGCAGATATTCGGCCTGCGAAGAGCTGTTGGCACCATGCAGGTTGAGCTCGTAATAATGGATCCGGTTCGTATCCAGGGGAATGACGGGATCGGATTTCGGCATACCGGCAAAGATGGAAAGATGCCCCGCGCGGCGCAACAAATTCAGACCGACCCCCACCAGCGCTTTCACGGAAGCCGCCACGACCACGGCATCCACCCCGCGCCCGCCGGCGGCGGTCTTGACCCATTCGGCCGGTTTGGCCACGCCTGAATTGACCAGATCGTCAAACGGCAGTTCGAGCTTTTTCAAAAGATCCAGCCGGGCCTGGGACACATCCATGATGGTAATGCGCTTTGCGCCACGCGCGCGCGCCACGAGGCCGTTGAGCACGCCGATAATTCCGCCGCCAAAAATTAAAACATGCTCCGTGTCTTCCAGAGGAATGTATTTCATGCCGTTGACGCAACAGCTCAAAGGCTCGATCAGCGTGCCGGTCTCGGCCGGCAGATCGGCCGGAATCGGGATCAGACAGCCCTGCTCCACCGCCACTTTCGGCATGACCATATATTCGGCGAACCCGCCGTTAAACTGGTAGCCCATGGCAACAAACCCCTTTTCGCAAAGGTTCTCGCGGTGGATTTTGCACATCGGGCACCGGCCACAGCCGATGACCGTCTGCACAATAAAACGCTGGCCTTTCTTGATCGCTTTAACCCCTACCCCGACCTCCGCCACCGTGCCGGTGATTTCATGCCCCACGATGTTGACATCCACGTGCTTTTCACCGGAAAGCACGCGCTGATCGGTCCCGCACAATGCGCAGGCCTCGATCTTTAACAACACCTCACCGTCACCTGGCATCGGTTTAGGCACGTCCTCCACCACAATTACACCCGGTTTTTTGATTACAGCCGCTTTCATATACCCTCCTCGCAGTGTTTCCCGTTACAAATCCGCTCATAGAGCGGGGCTACACCATTGTTGCAGCCCCGTCTGTGACGGGCTCTTTTGTTGTAGCCCCCGTCTGTGACGGGGCATTCATCCGCTCATAGAGCTGGATTACGGTTCCAATCGTACAATTTCGCCTTGATAAGGCCAATCTATTGATTTTGACACCAATCCGCTTCGCACTGGATTTTCAACCATATACGACCACTTTTCGGCGTAACTTTCCTTGCTCCTTAACAAGTGATCGAAAAATCCCGGTTGCCAGAGATAGCGTGTATTATGGCTTTGTAGTCGAAGTGTTTTTGTAAGCGTCTGCTTCAGCAATTTCACAAATACCCCGAGCTTAAACTCAACGGTAAGTCTTGCTAAAAAATGAATATGATCAGGCATTATAATATATTTTCCAATCGCCCGTCCTGCTTCAGCATTCTTTGTCCCATAGGAACGGAACGCATCGTGAATAACCCTGTTTGCAAGCCAAGATTCTCGCCCAGCCGTAACAGCCGTAACAAAATAAATCGGGCTGGAATAATGTTGAAATATCTCGGCAAGCCGCTTTGGTTTACCAATATAATTCTGGTGTAGGCTATTGTTCATCCCGACCATTCGGCGCGCACTTACCATTCCTTCATCGCGGTCATTTTAACTTTCGGCAGGCGCTTAACCAGGCTGTCGATCCGGACGGGCTTGCCGGTGCGCATGCTTTTATTGGCGGCCACACCGGTCAGGATGCTCAAAGCTCCGCCGGCCACATCGGCCGAGCGCATATAGGGATCGCGGGGCGGGTGCGCCGAAAAAACATCCATCAGTAACGGGTCGTCGCCGCCGCCATGACCACCCTTGACAATGGCAACCTTAATATTCCGGGCCGGTTTGAAATGCGGATACAGCCGGATCTTGGTGCCATTCGGAATGGTTTCACCCTGCACCCGGCCATCGCCGCTGATGTAAACGCTTTCCACGCAATCGTGCTCCAGGCGCCCCCGGGTCCCATTGAATGCAACCTGATAACCCTCCCACGGCATGAAGGCATTGAGTGAATACGACATGAAGGCGCCCGTATTGTAGCGCACCACCAGGTTCATCGTATCCTCAATATCCATCGTCTTGCCAAACACGCACCGATCCCTGAAATAACCGTCATGGCGTTCACAATCCAGATACATCGCTTTCAAACCGGAGTGCATCTGTTCCAAGCAGGCTTTTTCCTTCAGGTCAATATAAAACTCGCATCGCTTTTGGCAACGGCAAGTCAGACAGCGTTCGGCGTGCCCCTTCAGTCCCAGCTTTGCGGCCATGCCGTTGCTGGCGCCGTAAAACGCGCGCGCGCCCATGGCAAAAACTTCCACGGGAATGGCCGAAAGCCACCAATTGACCAGGTCAAAATGGTGCGTGGCCTTATGCACCATCAAACCTCCGGAATTTTTCTTTTCCCGGTGCCAGCGGCGGAAATAATCGGCTCCATGACTCGTATCCAGAAGCCAGCTGAAATCCACAGAAAGCACCTTGCCGATAACTCCGCGCATCAGCAGATCTTTGACTTGCGTACGCGGCGGCGAGTAGCGGTAATTGAACGTCACCCGCACCCGGCGGCCCGTCCGCTTAACGGTGTCAATGATGTGCTGGCATTTTTTCTCGTCGGTGGTCATGGGCTTCTCGGTGATTACGTCACAACCGAGTTCCATGGCCCGAACAATGTAGCGGTCATGGGAACAGTCCCGCGTGGTGACAATAACAACATCCGGTTTCTGTTCGCGGATCATGCGGTCAAATCCGGTGTCAAGATACATTGGCGCCGGACGGCCTTTATAATTTTCGACGATGATCCGGTTGCGTAGTTCCAACCGCCCCCGGTTATTGTCGCAAATCCCGACTAATTCCGCTTCCTTCGCGAACTTCCGCAAAATTGCCTGCGTGTACATTTCCGACCGACCGCCGACACCCACCTGCACATATCGCTTTTTCATGGATTCCTGTTTGTTTCTGCATTCTGCATTCTACATTTTCTTCACCCGCCCGCTTCCACCATTTTGGTGCGATGCTTGACCGCCGGCAACGCCAGGATTTCGCGGGCCTGGCGCTGATTTAAAAATCGCGGCCGGCCCACGACACAGGCGGCCACGAGCGACTTGGCCGCATCTTCCACCACTACCACGCGAAAATAGGCTTGTTTCCGGGTCGCGCCAACGGCCAGCACACCGTGATTAACCATGAAAATCGTGTCGCATGTTCGCGCTTTTTTGCCCATAGCATCCGCTAATCTTTGCGTAGTGGGCGTCACATAAGGAACCGTCCCGGTGCGCCCCAGGTCATTGACAAACTCCGCGAACATCGGACGCAGGGTAATGCCCGCGGTAATGACGCCGGAGGCCCAAGGGGAATGGGTATGAAATACGGCATTCACATCCGGACGCGCGCGATACACGGCCAGATGCATGTTTACCTCCGAGGTCGGCTTGCGGCGCCCCTTAACCTGCCGGCCGGTTTTAAGGTCCATGCCGCACAAATCCGCCGGGGTCATTTCATCCAGGGCCAGGCCGCTGGGTTTCATCCAGATGATGCCGCCATCCCGCGCGCTGATGTTGCCGCCGGCGCCGGCCACCAGCCGGGCCTGGACAATTTTAATGCCGTAATGAACAAGTTCTGTTCGAATCGAATCCATATAGCCTCCTGTTTGTGCGCTGACCTGCATTATTCATGAAAACCAGGTTTTATTCATAAGCCTTCCGGGTGCATGTCTTTGGTCCGATTATAACCACGGACGCAACCGAGTGTTCGGGTATCGTAATGGACAACAAATTATCAGTTTTAGTAATTCCCGCCTTCAAAGAACGACGCGTGTGAGTTGTCAGATAAGTTGCTTCTGAATAATTGCGGTTGTTATCCGTTATTTTCACTTTGAATTTGATATTGCTGTCAAAAACATTTCCTTTGCGCAAGATGCTGTCATTGGAATTCAGCAATGTTACAATAATATTTTGTCCGTCGTTACCCCGGAAAATATTGGCCTGAAAACCGGACGGTATTTCCAATGGATCCGGTTCCAGCAGCCAGGTTCTACCGTAAAGTTTTTCGACAAGTGGAATATACGCATCAAACAGTTTCTGGATTTCAGGACTTATTCCCGGCGGGACCGGAACCGCTGAAGACCCCCCGATGGAATAGGATGCGCCCGCAAGCAGGCAATATCTGAACATCGTTTCCACATTTTCCGGGCTGTCCGGATATGTATGGACCAAGAGCGGCTTACGCAAGCATAAATATTTGAATGATTCGGAAATACCGCTGGTTCCCTCCGCCATTATTCCGTCAATTTCTTTCTGGATCTCAACATTGAAAGGGCCGTTCGCCCAAATAATTTTGCCTTGACCATGCAATATTCCCGAAAGTTTTTTCAAGTCAGCCAAATAAGAATAGCCGAACATGGCCGCCGGCTTGTTTTCATATGCGGTAATGCCGTCGTCATGGGCGGTATCAACGGCCTGATAGCATAACTGATCCAGAAAAACTCCGTCTATTTCAGGATAATCATTGACAAATTTGCCTATTTGCCGGTCCATATGCCGGCCGAAGGAAGTCCCTGGCGAAGCATCCGCAAAACAACATTCTTTCCAGGTCGGAATAATTTTTCCGGCGCAATCGCGGGCAATGGCGTCGGGAAATTTTTTCTCGGCATACGGAATATACGAATCACTTGTGTTGAAATATAATAAACCTTTAATTCCACATGCATGCAAATCGTCAATATGATCATTTATGCGCTTGCGTGAAATTTTCCCGGGCGGCGGCACCTCCGGGTAATCATGCGCGATTACGCTTGTCCATTCTTTTTCAGCGGGCGCATAGTTGCCGTAATAAGGGAAATGATTGTGTATTTCCGCCCATTTAACCTTGTATTTCCCGGCGCTTGCAATGAACCTCTTTTCAGTAAATGGGTTGGTTATCATAAACCCGCCCTCAATGTTATGAACTTCAGGATTAGGCGGATTAAAATATTCGGGATACCGGTCATACAGCCAGGCCAGTCCCGGACGCCAGCAAGCCGCATGCGGTCTGATCAGGACCTCGGTGATTGCCGGGCATCCCTCAGCCAAACGCAGACAGGAAGTTTCGATTTCCAGCCCATCGGAATGATAATCCTTGAAATGAAAAGCCAGCCGGGGAACTTTTAAATCAAACGGTTTCGCCAATGTTATCCCCAGCTTCAACCCCTTATCATATAACGAAACAGCGGGAATAAGGGTCCCGTAACAGACATCGCCATAATACAGGTGGAGCCCGCCAAGTTTGTCCAACGAACAGGGGAAACGCTCGTTTGCCGACCAGACGTTCAGCTTGTATTGCGGATAAGGATACGGAAACAACTGCTTTACCTGGATAGAACGCGCCCGACAACCTTTTTTCAGGGAAACCGCCACGCGCCAGGACAGACAATCCTCCAACGCCGTCCAGATTTCCTGTAATTGAAAATCGGCGCCGGCATAACTTTTTTCAAAAACAAGCCGGCTATCGCCCTCTGCCTCTAATATTTTGGTTTTAACCGCCGCATCAGTGAAAATTCGGCCCACCAGCTCGTCAATCACCGCCAGTCCGCCGGGATAGCCATTCCAGCATTTATCACCGCATACGACTTTTTCAAGGTTTCCATTCCCCGCTGACAGCGACACGGCTGTTATTTTGTTGGAAACAGTATTCATAGTTTTCCGCATGCGTATGGATCCGGAGCGGGCTTTTTGCACCGGACTAATGGAACCCGAAAACGGCGCCACTGCGGATAAACTCATACGCACCCAGGTCCACCGTCCCGTAGCGGATGCGAATGCGGTCGTCCAGGTCAACGCCCGTCGCCATCCAGCTTTCGTAGTAACCGGCGTTGATGCAGGGTGATTTGGAATCTAACCGGCAGTTTCCCGCAGGCAGATCAAGAAATAATGGATCGGCGTAAATGACATTGTTGATGTTCGTCGAAGGCCACAATGCCCCGTTCGTCATCCCGATGCAACCATTCTGAATAAAAATATTACTACTTCCATTATTGTGAACATTGCTGTTTACCCCGCCGGCAGTATTGTAATACACAATTGAATTATAACATGCGAGGCTTTCTTTTGGATTGCCCGAAGTAGTGTAGAAATAGATTCCGCCGGCATTCGTCAAAGAGGCGGTGGAATTGGATACGATCACGCAATTTCGCAAGTAGTATGTTATTGCATAACCCTCCAGCGAAATTTTTATTCCACCTGGACCGGCAGTGGCATGGTTACCGTAAATCAGGCAATTTTTCATCTTCCAGAGATAACCAGCATTGAGACTTGCCCCGCCACAGTCGGTTCCCTGGTTACCGATGATTTTACAGTTATCAATCGCATCAGTATACCAGCCGGAATAAAGACCTCCGATCGGCCCGGTATTGGACGAAATTTCAGAATTAAATATCGCCTTCTGCTGAAGATGCAAACCGCCGGGATATCCGGCCATGGTGGCGGTATTGTATGAAATAACACAATTACTCACTATGCCCAAATTGCCGCCATATTGTCCGCCAGAAATTAAGGCCCCACCGACGCGGGCGCCCCGATTGCTGGTGATAATGCAATTCAGAATATTTT
>JBDRJR010000089.1:0-5808 GCA_043814705.1 Verrucomicrobiota bacterium
TTAATATGCACAAAAAAAGCGTTTATGACAAGAAAAATCTTCAAAAATAATCGGCACTTGCTTCCCCGCCCAAAATACCCTTTATTTATAGGTGGCTGGTATGCCCGTTGGTGCGACAAATTAATGATTCTGAAGAGCTGATTAATAAAATGCAAGTCAGACTAAAAACGGTGAACAAGTAACAAAACACGGAATTTAGGCAGTCAGGTTGTCGCGTGCGCGATCCACTCATACAATTCCCGAACGGTGCGTTCGAACACAGGGAAGCTGTATTGCGCGTCGGCCAGGGTTTTGGCCCGGCGGGCCAGTGCCTGGCCCTGGTCGGTGTGTTCGATCAACCGGCGCATGCCGGCGGCGAAGGTCTCGGGCGTTGGCGGTACCAGCATGGCCACGGCGGTGGTCAGCACTTGCGTGTGCGTGGGCAAGTTGGTGGCTATGATCGGCTTGCCGGACTGCAAATACGAATAAATTTTCATGGGTGTATTGTCGCCCTGGATGCGCGGCGACACGAGCACGTCGGCCACGGCAAACAGCTCCGCCATCCGGCTGATGGGCCACGGACCGAGGAAGCGCGCATTTTGGCCAAGGGCGGCCGCGGCGGCTTTCGCCTGGTAATGCCGGATATCAGTTTCTTTGCCGCCGGCGATCAGGAGCGACGCTTTAAGACCGTTTTTCAACAGGAGCGCAAAACTTTCAATCAGAAGATCAATGCCCTGGTAATGCTCCAGGTTGCCGATATAAAGGAAACAGGGATGAGGGAGGCCGGCTGATTCCGGCGGGAGTTTTCCGGAAACCGCCGAAGGCATCGCGGTTAGCAATGAAACATCACGCAACAGGCAAAGTTTGCGCGGCGCGTAAGGCCGGGCAATGTCCGCTAAAGTGTCGCAGACCGGGACGACCGCCAGCGCGTGGCGGATGGCACGGCCTTCGAACCATTTCAGGATCGGGGAAAACGCCGCCAGGATCCGGAACTTTTCGGTCATTTGCTGGGGCATGGAGGAATCCATGTCGAACACGTAGGGTGTGCGCAGGCAAAGGCGGATCAGCATGGCCATAAAGACGGATTCTTCCACCGCGTGGACCACCTGGTAAGACCCAAAAGCGGCCAGGCGCAGGGCTTTGGCCAGCATAAACACATCGCAGACTAATTTCTTGAACGAAAAACCCGGCCGGATGCCACACATTCCCGGCAGGCGCGGAATGCGGTGCAGAACGACGCCGGGATATTTTTTTTCGGCGCCCTCCCGAAAGGTGACCACGTCCACCCGGTCGCCGCGCCGCGAGAGCTCCGTGAGCAGGAGGTCCACGGCGATGGGCGTGCCGCGTTCCTGATAAAACGGATGTGGGGCCAGGAGGAGGATTTTCATGGGCCGGTTGTCTATGGTTTGGATAACACGCAGTTTTTGCGAAAGGCTCAATGGCCAAGGCCATTTCATATCCCGTAGGGACATCCGGTAATAGACCGGTCAGAATAAAAAACGTCCCGTCCCGTAGGGACGGATGAGTTTTACGTGGCCCCATTAAACGGTCTTCAATTGGCCGGTCACATATTTATGAATCAAGCCGGAAATCAAGGTTTGATACGGCAAACCTTCCTGGACGGCTTTTATCTTTATTTTATTGTAGTCCCAGTCAGACAGGCGCAAGTTGATTTTTTTGTTTTTGTTCAGGAAATTATGGGCTTGGACGCGGATTTTAGTTATTTCGTTCTCCATATCGGGAACAAGGACCCATTCCCCATTTTCGATCTCTTTTTCAAGCGCGGCTTCTTCTTTATCTAATTTTACCTTTTTCATTTTATGGCTCCGATATATTTTTTTGTTGATGTGCGACTTGGATAAACCGTTTTCAGGAAATAGGTGCCGTCCGGTTCCACAATAAACGGCACGTTGTAGGCATAGCCTTCACGTTCAACAACCAATATTTTCTGATTCGGTTTGTTCGGATGTTTCAATATGGCTCTTAAGTAACCCCCGTCAAGAAGACACACAATTTCATCAAAGGTGATGCCACGGCTTTCTTTCAGCCATTGATTCTTTGCAGGATTCCAATCGAATTTCATGTGATAAAATAAGACAACGTCTATCTTTTGTCAATATCAATTCCGTTCATGGGTCCCCAGCCATTTCCGGAGCCGGCCGTAGCTGAGCAGTTGGTCGGTCAGGAAGGTGGCCATATATTGCAGGGGCACGCCGCCGACGGTTTTGCGCCGCAGGCGGTCGCACTTGCGGCAAATGGTCAGCGATTCGATGTCCACCGCAAACTGCCGACGCAGTTGCCGGTAAGCCGGGCCGTTCCAAATTTCATTCAACGGCGTTTCCCGGGCGCTACCCAACTTCAGCGCGGCGTGGAAATCCTGCGGGCAGGGCGTAACCGTGCCGTCGGCACAAATGACCATGGCATACCAAGGGAACGTGCACACGGAAAAGGAGCGTTTCCCGCCACGCCCGCAGTCGCTACGCTCCAGCGTTGCGGGCGGGGCAACCTCGGGCGCGTCCGGCTCGGCCCAGGCATACTCCTCTTTCTCAATGATTTCATCCACGCCGGCGTCCAGAAACTGCCGATGCAGGGTCTGCGCTTCGGGAGGATCACCTTCGATGATCCTATTTCGGAAACGGATTTTTTCGATGACCACGTATGGTTTATTCAGGCCCAACTTGCGGCGCAGTGCAACAAGGCGCAGAATATTATCGCGCGTTTTCTCAAAGGCGGCGCCCACACGCACATGCTCGTAGGATTCCCTGGTGAATCCATCGAATGAAAACGAGACCAGGTCTGGACAAGCTTCCAGCAGGCGGCGCGCCTTGACCTCATCCAGCAGGGTGCCGTTGGTATGGAAACGGACTTTTAGTCCGGCGGCCTTGGCGTAGCGGATCATGTCAAAAAGCGCCGGATTCATCAGCGGCTCACCGCGGTGATGGAGATTAACATCGAGGGCGAAATGACGGGCTTGATCAATAATTTTTTGAAACAGTTCCAGGGGCATAAGGCCCTTGGCGGCGGCGGTTACGTCCTTATTGGGGCACATGATGCATCGCAGGTTACAACAACTGGCCGTTTCAATCCACAGGCGCAGAGGCAGGTAAGGAAGTGTTGCTTGCCGGCGCCGGTAGGCCAGATAAACCCGGACCATGCGGCCCATTTTCAAAATTGATTGCATGAGTGGACAATAGCGAAAACCGGATCATAATTAAACAGTAAAATTGCCCGCTGTTTGCTGGACATGCACAGCCACACTTGCATAATCCGGATAGGCGAGCGAAACACGAATTTATCTGCCGGGGCCGGATTGAACACTGATAAAAATGCCATGGGAATGTTGCCTGGACAACCGAGCCACCTCTATCGCGGGGCTCTGCTCCTTGTCTGCCTGGCGGCCTTTTTTCTGCGCTTTCAGGTCATCAACTGGCCCGCCTTTCATCCCGATGAACATCCTATTGGTGCGTGGGTGGATAAAGCCGCGCGTCGTGTGTCCCGAAAAGACAAGCTTGATGCCCATGGTTTTTTCCGCCTGGTCAAGCCGGCCATCTGGAGCCGAATCAATACAGCACTTCAATCATTTCTATCGTCTCAAGACAAGGCACTTCGAGGCAAAGCGCGCCTTGCTTGATTTTTACGTCAATCTTCTTATTGTCCGACACGCGCATACAGGACTTAGGCGTTGCACCGTCCGGCAAACGTATTATTGCGTAAAGATCCCGCACCGGCACATTAGGCAGTTCATTCTGGTAGTTTACAAAACATGCAATATACGCGTTTTTGGTCGTGCTTTTAAGGAGCGTGATTTCCACGCACTCCGGGGCGTTGGTCTTGACCACCAGGGATGACGGCGAATGCTCGTTGAAAAGCCATGTACCAAACGTTTGTTGGGCATTCTGCCGAAGCGAAAAGACGGGCGAGGCAAGATACAAGCATTTTCCCTGGCCGTATTTATTTGCGGTAAGGCCGGCGTAATCCGTGATGATCCCCGGCGGATTACTGTGGATGGAGGCGTATTTTTCGTCGTCAGGGCCAAAAAAAGGTTCAGCAATTTTGGCGATCAACTTCGCTTCCTTGGCCTTCACAAGCGGTGCCCGCGCGTAACAGGATATCAGCCAGTGCCGGGCGACAAATGAAAGATAATGGAAACGTTTTGCTTTTCCCCCGGTGAAGGAAACGCCAAAGACATCGGCAAGTCCGAAATCGCCGGTGCTTGTGCCATCCGGCTCATAAAGAGATGTCAGGCCGGTGGCAATGAGCGTGCCTCCCTCCTTGACAAATTTGCGGATGCGCGCGTTCTCCGTTTTGGTGGTGTACAGAATATTGTTCATCACGATCGTGTTCAGGCCGTTAAGCTGTTCGGTTTCGTTGGGTATGACGCGAAACGGAATATGTGCGCGCGTTAAAAAAACGGATGTTCCTGAAAGTTCCTCCGCCGCCGGATTCCCGCCGGGTGTGGTGCACATGATGCCGGTCTCGGTATTTTCATCAACATATGCGGCGGACGAATAATAAAGCGCCTTGTCCGCGACGATGTCCGGCACATGGCGTTTCACGGCTTCCGTAAACGGCGCCAGTTTTTGCGCCACGGTGCCCAGCCGTTCATATACATCCTTCTCCAGCGTGCCGTCCGGATTGATCGCGTCGATGAAAAAATATGCGCCGGCATTGGCAAGCGTCACGGATGCCTCCGCCGTGAGTTCGGCCTCGGATTTCAGCGATGTGTGGTCGCGCAAGTTTACGCAACGGGAGGTCATGAACTCGTAGGGCATGTTCTTCGAAATCGCGGCGAGCGCTTTCGCGCCGAGGATGTGCTGATATTTACCGCCGTAGAAGTCACCGGAGGTGTAGTCACAGGCCGCCGCGATCCCCAGCGTGTAGGACTGCGTCCAGCCGGTCATGAGCGTGCTCGTCTGGTGGGTAACGGTGATGTCCTTCTTCGATTTAATGAAGTCCGTAATTTTTTGCGTGAACGTCGCCAGCGAGTGTTCGCGGAAACGCTGAAAGTCTATCCATGCCTTACTCCGCCAGTCCGGCTTAACCGGTATCTCCCGGCCGGTTTCCTTCAAATACTTGGTCCGGCAATTTTGGCAGACGCAGACGACCGGCCAGAAAGTCATATCGTTGAAAATGCCGTCAACATCGTAGGCGATCACCTCGCCAATCTGTGCCAGTGTAAAGGCGACATATTCATCATTGTTGGGGCAGTTCCACCAGTAGCGCCCATCATGCTGGCCGCCGTTGGCGTTTGTTATCCGCCAGGCCGGATGATTCCTGGCGGAATGGTTGTGATAAATGCTGGTGTAATACGCGATGGGCACGATGCCCTCCCGGCGGAGCAGATTCACCGTTTCACCAAAAATGTCGCGCCCCTTGAGGTTTACATGCATATGGCCAACCTTCGTGGGGTAGTAGCTGTTGCCATTGTGGCAGACGGCGTAAACCATTGACGATTCAACGCCGGCCTGCTTGACCATGGCCACATATTGCGCGGGATCGAACTTTGTCATGAAGGCAGGATCGTCCTCGCTGATATGGTTATCGATCAGAAGTCGTACGTAGCAGTGCTTGTACCAATCATTCATTTTTTGGCCTCCACCCGGATGCATGACCGGATTATCTGTCACACGTTTCTACCACCTGCTTGCAACATTTCGCGCAACGACCCGCCTGCAATGCTGTGCATAGCCCATCTTCAACAGTTTAAAAACTCAACCGTTTATAATCAAGGACTTACGGAGGCAAAAAAGTTCTTGGCACTACACTTTTGATACTTTCAAATATCGTTTAGATTTCCCTTAGGGTCGGCGGTACCGCCACGCCAGCTGC
>JBDRJR010000090.1:0-13107 GCA_043814705.1 Verrucomicrobiota bacterium
ATGGGGACGTGTAACCGAGTTATCCGAAGGGCGCGGTAGTAAAGGCGGAACAACTTATGGGGTTGTAGCTGAATTCAAGGATTATGCCGGCAACGGTTGTGTTTATCGGTCGGGCTGGAAATCGTCCAGTCCCGGCTACCGGGTCGGAGATCCAATCAAAATTTATTTCAATCGGATAAATCCCGCGGATTGCGGCGTCTGTTCTTTTGGAATCCGGTTTGGCGCGGCGTTCATTATTGTCGTGCTCGGCCTGGCCTTGCTGTGCGCTTCATATGGTTACAAACTCGGCAAGCAGTGGATGGATAAAAAATACCCCGTGACCATCGGTTCGACTGTTGGCCGTTGAAATTGACGCCGCAGTCAGATATTTGGTTTCTTTTTTGCGGTCCAGCGGTTTGGTATGGTTTTGTTCCATGAAACAACCCATTAAGATCGGCATTGCCGGGGCGCGGTTTGCGGCCCGGTTCCATTTGGCCTCCTACCGGCACATCGGCGGCGTGGCCGTCGAGGTGGTTGGCGTTTATTCCAAATCGGCGGAAAGCCGCCAGGCATTCGCCGTTGAAAATAAAATCAAGGCCTTTGATAATTACGACGATCTTGTGCGCGCCGTGGATGTGGTGGATCTTTGTGTGCCCGGCGCCCTGCACGAGCCTCTGTGCGTGCGCGCCTGCGAGCTGGGCCGGCATGTGATCGTCGAAAAACCGTTCACCGGCGCCTATGGGCCTGGAACACCCGATTGGCGCGGTGATCACGCCGATAAACGCGGCCTGCTGGATGAAGCCATGCAATCCGTCCGGCGTATGATTACCGCTTCCCGCAAGCACCGGGTTAAACTCATGTATGCCGAAAACTGGGTCTATGCGCCCTCCGTCCAGAAGGAAGTGGAGATACTCCGCGCTACGCAGGGCCAGATTTTATGGATTCATGCCGAGGAAAGTCACAGTGGCAGTGTCAGCACGGCCTATGGCGATTGGCGTCTCTCGGGCGGCGGATCACTGGTCGGCAAGGGTTGTCATCCGCTCACGGCGGCCCTGTATCTCAAACGCATTGAAGGCCAGGCGCGCCGGAACTGCGCCATCCGGCCGAAGACCGTCAGTTGTCGGACCCATGCGGTCACGCGCAACCCGCAATTTGTCAACCAGGGCCATTTGCGCGCCGATTACAAGGATGTCGAGGATTTCGTTCAGGTGCATATCACGTTTGAGGATGGCATGCCGGCGGATGTGTTTTCCTGCGAGCTCGTGATGGGCGGCGTGCACAACTGGATGGAAATTTACGGCAACAACCACCGCATGCGTTGTAACATCAATCCTACGGATGCCAACATCCTATATAATCCCGTTGAGCAACAATTGGAAAATGTGTATCTTACCGAAAAACTGGGGACCAAACAGGGTTGGAGTTTCCCGGCGCCCGACGAAAATTGGATGACGGGGTATCCGCAGGAACTGCAGGATTTCATGGAATGCTTGCGGGATGACCGCGCGCCGCAGAGCGACGCCATGCTGGCCGCCGACACCGTCAGTACACTTTATGCCGCCTATGTCTCGGCCCAGGACCAGGGCCGCGTGATGGAAATTCCGCTGATTGCCTGACGCGGGCTGGCTCGACAAGCATTGGCCCCCTTTTAATCATTAGTGATCACTGATCACTGGTAGCCCACGGGACGCCACGGGCTGTAGACTTTGGACTGTGGGCTGTAGGTTCAAAACATTAATCTTATGGGATGATCGTGAATATCCTTTATCATCTTACCATGCCCTCACCGCCCATCCCGGGCACGGATGCCGTGTTCCAGGAAATCGAGGCTCTGCGCCGCCGGTTTGGCGGCGAATGCCTGCAGTTTTATCCGCTGAGGCGGCCCAGTCGGATCTTCCCAAGACAACTTTACGGCCTTGGCCGACTCCGCGCCTTATGCCGGAGGGAGCCTGAGGTGGATCTGCATCATCTGTATTACGCCACGCTCTATCCGTTTCACTGGTTGCGCGCGTTGCGTAAGCCATTGATTTATTCGGCCGTGACGGGCGTGGGGGCGCAAATCGAACACGGTTGCGCCGATTGGCTGAAAACCGTCCATACCATCGTCTCGTGCAACCCGCGGGATGAAACCGCACTCCGGGCATTGCGTCCGGCGCGTTACCGGATCATTCGGCCGGGTATCGCCGTGGAACGGTTCACGCATACGCCGTGTCAGCTTGACCAGGAACTGGTTTTGCTGGTGGGTTCCGCGCCCTGGATTCGCCGGCAGTTCCGAACAAAGGGTATTGACCTGCTCTTAGACGCCGCCGAGTCCTTGCCTCTGCGCCTGGTATTTCTTTGGCGCGGGCTCCTGCTGGGCGAACTTCAGCGCCATATTACGCGGCGCGGACTTACCCGGCGCGTTGAAATCATCAATGAAGCAACCGACGTCAACCGTGTGTTGGCGCGCGTGCACGCCACGGTGGTCCTGGCGGAAACGGGAAAATTAGTCAAGGCCTATCCCCATTCCCTGATGGAATCGCTCTGCGCCGGCAAGCCGGTATTGGTCAGCGGATGCATTCCCATGGCTGATTACGTGACGGCGGCGCAATGCGGGGGAGTTGTATCCAAGTTCGCGCCGGATGCCCTGCGCGCGGCGATTCAAGGACTCATGGAGCATTATGCCGAACGCCAAGCCAAAGCCCTGGAGCGGGGCCGCGCCGATTTCGCGCTCGCGCCCATGCTGGAGGCCTATGGTAAGGTGTATGCGGAGGCCGGCGCTTAATGTTTACCACGGCTTGGGCGAATAGCGGGCCAAGGCATAGATCGTGGAATAGATATTGGCTGGCACCGCGTCCGGTCCGCCGAAGATGCCGCTGACCTCTGTGCGGCCATCCACATCCACGGGGCCTGTATTATAGATAATGGTCCACTCGCCGGTGACGTAATTATACAACGCGTTGTCGTCAAATCCGTTGCCGTCATAATCACCTGCACCCACCGGCAATGTTTCGCCGTAAATGCCCGCATAAAACGCGTTGCGATAGGGCATACCCCATTCCGTTGTTGTGATTTTATACGCGCACAGGCCATACGGAAGCAGTGCGTCGGCCGGTCGCAATGAGTAATACCCCGGCGCGGTCAAGGAACCCGAGGAGCCATAAACATAATCTTCCATTATACCAGTGCCGACATAGAAAATAGATCCGCCCGACCCCTCGACACCATCATCGTCCCACATAGCCCAACCCCGGTAATAATACGCCAAATCATCTATGCCGTCCCGGTCGTAATCAAACGGCATCGGCAGGACCGTATAAGTTTGCGGGTTTTCCCAGTCCCGAAAATCACCCAGATATCCCCACTTGGCCGAGGCGGACCATCCTTTACTTAAGGACAAAATATCCCATATACCAGTTAAGGGATCATACACGCCCAGGTCGGTGACGCGGTCGCCGTCATAATCGGCAGGCACCGGCCATGTGCCGGGATGGCCGAAACAACCGCTATCTTCCACGCCACTGCTGAACTTGCCATACCAGATGGCCGTGGCGGAATCGAAAACGATAAAGTCGGTCTTGCCGTCGCCATCGTAATCACCAGGCACAGGCAGGCAATTTTCGCCACCCCAAGTTGTAACGTTCATAATTGTCCCATCACCCATCAGAAAAACTAACCACTGTCCCGAGGCCGGGTAATAGATCGCCACATCACTTCGGCTGTCGCCGTCGAAATCGTTGCCGACTTTCAGTGATTTCTCTCTTAATGCCAGAATGTGCCAATCACCACCCGCAATGGCAATCACGCCGCTTTGCCCGAGCACCGGCACATCGCACTGACCATGCAAATTGTATCCCCATGCGATCACCTTACCGTCCTTCAGCGCCAGGCTGTAATAGCCACCACCCGCAATGGCGCTTACCCCGCTCAGCGCCTCCGCCGGCACATCGCACTGGCCATAGTCATTATATCCCCAAGCGATTACCCGGCCATCCTTCAGCGCCAGATTGTGAGTCCGACCACCCGCAATGGCGCTTACCCCGCTTAGCGCCTCCGCCGGCACATAGTCACTGGCTCCCCATGCGATCACCTTGCCATCCTTCAGCGCCAGACTGTAAAATCTACCACCCGCAATGGCGCTTACCCCGCTTAGCGCCTCTGCCGGCACATCGCACTGGCCATAGTCATTATATCCCCAAGCGATTACCCGGCCATCCTTCAGCGCCAGATTGTGAGTCCAACCACCCGCAATGGCGTTCACATTGCTTAGCGCCTCCGCCGGCACATCGCATTGACCATACAAATTGTATCCCCATGCGATTACCTTGCCAGCCCTCAGTGCTAAATTGTGCGAACTTCGACATGCAATGGCGCTGACATTGTTCAGTGCCTCCGTCGGCACATCGCACTGGCCGTAATCGTTGGTTCCCCAAGCGATTACCTTGCCATCATTCAAAGCCAGACTGTGAGCCTCACCACCCGCAATGGCGCTTGCCCCGCTTAGCGCCTCCGCCGGCACATCGCACTGGCCATGCAAATTATATCCCCATGCGATCACTTGGCCGCCTGCATAGGAATTATGCGTGAATAAAGACACCAGACAAAACCCGGCCAGCGCCAGGAATCGCGATGCAAAGACATGTTGAGCAATCATGTGTGACTTCCTTCTTTTAATGGCTTACACCAGACAAAATATATATTAGCAACAACTATGCCAAAATGCGTATTAAATTTAAATATGGTTCGGGCCTATCCTGTCGACTTGCTTGGGCCTGTTTGAACGGCGATTGATTAAGATGGATGCAATGGTGGCGGCCCTTGTTGTCATTATTGAGAATATTAGAATATGAATATATCAAATATCAAATTAAATCGTTGGTCGGGTTAACCAGTTCCGATCTGTAAAAATTCCGCCAGGGCATCCTGCCAGGAGCGGATGGGGGGATCCAGAATGGACTGGATTTTGGCCGTGTCGAACCACGAATTTTTTGGCCGAAGGGCGGGGCTCGGAAATGCCGCGCTGGTGCAAGGCGTGATTTTGGTTGGCAGGTTTAACTGTGTGACCATAAACCGCGCCACCTCAAAGCGTGAGGCATAACCGGCGTTGGCAAAATGATAAAGCCCTTTCCGCCGGTCGCGGATCAGGACGGCGATGGCCCGGGCCATGTCAACTGTCCAGGTCGGCGCGCCAATCTGGTCGGTAACCACCTTCACTTCCGCGCTTTTCCCGGCGCGCTCCCGGATCTTGTTAATAAAGTTGGCGCCGTGGCTTCCGTAACTCCATTGGACGCGCAAGATGACGTGCGCACAGGCGGAGCGTTGGAGCGCCCGCTCGCCCTCCAGCTTGGAGCGCCCGTAGGCGTTAATCGGGTTGGGCGGATCGGTTTCGACATAAGGCCATGTTTGCCGGCCGTCGAAAACAAAGTCCGTGGAAATATGAACGACAAATATGCCGCGACCCTTGGCCGCCGCGCCTAATGCGCCCACGGAGCGGCCGTTCACCTCCAAGGCAGTGTCAAATCGCTCTTCGGCCTGATCCACGTTTGTGAAGGCCGCGCAGTTGACGATAACCTGCGTGCCTTCCATGGCATGTGCCAAGTGGTCGGTTTTGGTTAGATCAAATTCCGGCAGATCCAGGATACGGATGGAATAGCCGGCCCGTGTCAAAACCGGCGCCAAGTCCGAGCCCAGCATGCCGCGCCCGCCAAGGATTGTGACCGTTTCCGGCATAATTTGTCCAGGATAGCAATCGTTAAGGTGTTTAGTACCTCAAACATCAGGAACCGCTATGAAAAACAAGAAAATTAACCACGAAACACGAAATGGAGAGGATCTGATCCTGTTTGGTTTTCCCAAATAAATGCAAGATTTGTTTGCCGATTTTTTCGTGTAGTTCGTGTGTTTCGTAGTTAAAAATTTAATTGGGTTGGGGGCGTAAGCCCGCGTTGGGATGTTCGTGAACGATAAAACAAGATACCGGCATCCGTCTCACACAAAGACACCAAGCCGCAAATGGGAGCTTCCCGACCGGATAATCGAATTATCTTTATGGACTTCATGGCTACGTGTGAAAATATGATTGCAGTCTGTTGCCTTGCCGAGATCATACCTTTGGTGGACAACTGGCAACCAGTTGGTTGACGTGCGCCAGCGACTGGAATGTGCCGGCGTCGCTCCACCAGCCGGACATACGGTCGAAGCGCAACGTGCCTTGTTGAATGTAGGTATTGTTAACGTCAGTAATTTCCAGTTCGCCGCGGGCGCTTGGTTGACAGGCGCGGATAATGTCAAAGACCTGGTTATCGTAAAAATAAATCCCCGTTACGGCGATATTTGATTTCGGTTTTTTCGGTTTTTCCTCGATTGCCAGCACACGGTCGCCGGCAACTTCAGCCACTCCAAAGCGCTCAGGATCGCGGACCTCCTTGCCGATGATCCGGGCGCCCTTCCGCTGGGCGCGGAAGGCGTCAGCATAGGGGCGCAGGGCATCCTCGAAAATGTTATCGCCCAGGATGACCGCGACAGGATCGCCATGCGCGAAATTTTCAGCCAGGCTCAAGGCCTGGGCAATGCCGCCGGCCTCGTCCTGAACTTTATACGTGAACCGGCAATGGAAAGCGTGGCCGGAACCAAGCAGATTGACCATATCACCCATATGTTCTGTGCCGGTCACGATCAAAATCTCTACAATGCCGGCGCCGATCAGCTTTTCGATGGGGCAATAAATCATGGGTTTACAGCCTACCGGCAAGAGATGTTTGTTGGTGACCTTGGTCAGCGGCATCAACCGCGATCCGGTTCCGCCTGCGAGGACAATGCCTTTCATATTCATGGGGTGCTCCATTTTGGCGGTTATGTAAGTGTTCCGTGTCCGGCACATCATGTGCGCCAACTGTTTCAGCGGCCCAACGGTAGATGATGTTCGTGCAAAATTTAGAAAGTAGTTGCCCAAAATCAGCAATTATAGTTAAAGTCCCGCGCGATGTCACGGAAACACGGGTTGCGCCGGTCTTTTTCAGACAACAGCGGTTCCAGTGTCGGCCAGGGAATATTCAGGTCCGGGTCATTCCAGATGATCCCTTTTTCGCCGGGCGGGTAGTAATAGTCCGTGCAATAGTAAAGAAATTCGGCTTCATCGCTGAGTACGCAAAACCCATGCGCACAACCGATCGGTACAAAAAGCTGTTTTTTGTTCTGTGCGGACAGGACTTCGCCAATCCAGCGGCCGAAGGTCGGCGAGCCGAACCGGATATCCACGACAACATCAAAAACTTCGCCGCGGAGTACGCGGACCAGTTTACCCTGCGGATGCCCGACCTGGTAATGGAGACCACGCAAAGTGTTGCGGACGGATTGGGAATGGTTAATCTGGACAAAATCCGCGTTAATACCCTGTGCCGCGCAAGCGTCCCGCCGGTAGGTTTCCATGAAAAACCCGCGCGGGTCTTTGAAGACCTTGGTCGTGATGACCAGCACATCTTTAATGGCGGTAGGTGTAAATTGCATGACGTATCACATAACATCAAGAGAGCCGCGTTGGCGCGCTTTTCATTTAACGGCCGACAGCATACATTCACAGGCCTTGCTGTAAGCGGTATTACGTGGGAATAATTTTTCCAGATCGGCTTTTCCACACGGGCGGCCCCATTCGGTGAACATGAAAAACTCGCGCGGAACGGCATCATGGAACCCGATATGCTTATTCATTTTCAAATGTCTTTTCAGCAATACGTCCCGGTAATTTTTTTTCTGCGGCGCTTTTTTCCCGCCGACCCATGGAAGCCATTCGAACACCTGGGATTCGTGACATAACACCATTTGCGTTTTCCGGTCAAATGTTTTCGTAATATTCACCGCCGCATGATAGGTGTTTTCGTTGGCGTATGGATCATAGACGTTTATAATTACGGGCGATAGGACCTTCTTTTTGACCGGGCCTCCGGTTGTCGGATAAGCGTTCGGCACACCGAGCTGGTACGCAAGCATCCGCACGGCGCACGCGGTGTTGTAATGATCTATATGTATCCCGGCGCGCGGGTTGGAGATCACCGGCGGGCAGAATATATAATCGGGCTCGAATGCACGGATGTTATTCCAAAGCCCGCCGAGAAAATTTCGGTCAATGAGAACCTGCGCGTTGACATAGGAGCCATCTAAGCAGGTGAGGCATTCGTAGGAAGCCCCGATCAGGGCCGCGCTTTTCATGGCCTCTTTTTCACGCCGGCGGAATGTTTGTTCCGGTTCCATGACATGGTGGCCGAAAACGCCCCGTGAGGTGGCGACTATTTTAATCTCCAGATCAGCGCGGTAACGGTTCCGCAACAGGGCGAAAAGGCCGCCCGCCTCGAATTCGAAATCGTCCTGGTGCGCCATTATTGACATTATTTTCAATCGGTTGCGTTTCAACGGATCATCTCCTTCCCGGCGGGTCATTGTCTGGTGATGTCACCTTGCACTGGCATCGGGTGCGGCGCCGATCCTGTTTACCCAGCACTGTCGCGCGCGTGTTTTTATAGTTCCGATCAGAAACGAATCGTCAAACTTCATTCGTAATATCTGCAATTACCGATTTTATGTAGCGCAAGTCTTCGACGGCATACCATTCGCGGTCGCCGGCGCGCGGCGCTTCAATACAGATCGGCCCCTTGTAACCGGAAACCTTGAGCGCCCTTAGATATTCCCTGTGGTTTATTTCCCCCTGCGACAATGCGGCGGGCATTCTGCGATTATCGGTGCCGGTGATGGCGGTCGAGTTCTTGAGATGCGTATAATAAAGCGATGCGCCGAGATGTTTGATCGTATCGGCGAGGGGTAGGATGTTTTTGCTGTCAAAGTAAACGGTGTTGCCGTAATCCAGATTAACACCCACGGCGGGACTTCCGACCAGGTCAACAAGTTTTTTGGCGGCCTGCGGGGTGTCGTGCAGGTAACCCATATGCGTTTCGAACGCAAACTTGAATTTATTTTCCTCGGCAAAACGGCCAAGCACTTTATATCCTTCTGCGGCCTGTTGCCATTGGGACGCCGTCGCGATAAAAGAACCGTGTTCCTGGTAATTCACATATGGCACGCCCGGCGCCAGGAGCGCGCCGGAAAAGGCGTTGACCACCGACAGGGGGAAACGTTTCAAAGCCAACTTGAAAAAACTGATGGCTCCTTCGATTTCTCGGGCCCTTTGCGAAGCGTCCGACGGCATCAGGTCGGCGGTGGGATACCCGAAAATGACCTGTTTCAGTCCGGATTTTTCCTTGGCGGCCGCCAGGTCATCGAGATATTTTTCCGGGTGTGTATATTTCAGCGCCGCAGACACCCTCCTGAATTCGACGCCGTCGAACCCCCAGGCCACGGCCTTATGACAGGTTTCGGCGATGGTCTGGCCTTGTTCACAATAAGTTATGTGCATTATAACGGGATTGATCATTTTTCGCCGCCTTTTTTCCTGGCGTTTTGCAATGATTGGCCGCGATCAGCGCAAGTTCCCAGCGATGGTTTTGCACGCAAGCATGCGGCTTCATCGCTTCGCGTCCCACCAGATCAGCGCGAGGCTGGTGGCTAGATAAATTCGATAGGCTTCCTTAAAATCTTTGCAGGTCCAAGCAACGGTTCGATCATTTTTCCTGGTTAAGCCGGGAACAAGTGCGAACCGATCGGCCAGAGCGGGATATCTAAGTTCATATTCAATCTTAACCGGTTTTTTGACGACCAGGGGCTTGACGTTTTTCCAGTTCCGGATGGCGCGGATGATGCCCGCCTTGATCAAGCCCCGTGATTTTTTCGAAGACAGACAGACGGCGGAATGATTTCCCCGTCCCTCGCTCACGGTCACCGTGGTGATATTGGGGATTAAATCCGCCGCTTCTTCCGTTGCGGCGCGGTCACCCGAAACAAAAATGGCCGGCACGCCGAAGTGCCCGGCATAAGCCGCGACAATGCCGAATTCACCGAATGATTTCCCGTTGACTCTGAAATCCATGACGCTCCTGCTCGAACCGGTATGGCTTAAGACCGCATTTTGCAATCCGGCCCGGGCATGCCGGCCGATAAACGCCAGGACATCACAATCTTGCACCGATTCTATTTTATGGACAACATCTATTCCGCCGATAAGCGAATCCTGATTAAACGGGTGTGCTTCGTATACTTGCAGACTTCCGATTCCGGCCGCGCGCGCCCCTTCAACCAGTGCGTTTAATTCGAGTGTCATCAAAAGTTCCGACCGTCCGGCTTCTTTTGATTGGGGCAGACCGAAAGCGCCGTAGACGGCGCCGCTGACGCCCTCCAAATCCACTTCCACGAACATTTTCGGTTTCCCCGGATTTTTCATTCGCCTCCGTTTTTCCTTTCCCGCCAAGCCATTACCGTCGCCGGGCGGTGCGGCCCCGGCTTAAGCTTGAGTGCTTGTATTATTTTCGGCATGATTTATGAACGTTCGGATTACTCAGCCAATCCACCGCGGCGACAAGTCCGCTGGCACAATAGGCGTCAAACACGTCCTGCATATTTCCGGCGCGGATACGCGTGGTTGTTTTGCCCATCCGGACTACATTCGGAAGGCGCGTATGCATGGTTGCCAATGTTTCGGATCCGAAATGAAAGGTAATTTCAATACGGCCCCGGAGTGTTACGGCTTTGATCCCAGCCATGTTGGCCAGGCCGTTGATCATCGCCTGCGCGGCATTTTTATGAACGATTAAATTTGGTATGAACCTTTTCAAGTTTTTGAAAAAGGCGTTTTCGCCGTTGGCGCATAGAGTAGGAACACCGATGAAACCGGCATAAAGTGAACAAACGGTCATTTCATCAACTTCGCGGCCGTTCAGTTCTATTTTTCGGATGTTTTTTTCAATTCCATTTGAGGAAGCAACTTTTTGGGCGAGGCCCTGTCCGATGAAGGCGATGCCCGCGAACGATTTATCGAGATAAAGCCGCCTGCCGCCCCGGATGAGCTTTACTTCTTCATCCAGCGCAAGCATGTCTACCGGACAGGCTTCATGCGCCAGGATTTCCGTTGCTCCGGCCCGCACCGCGGCGCGGGCGGCCTGATTGATGGCCTGCGCCATTTTGATGCGTAAGTCGTCCTTCTCCAATTCCGGGAACCAGTACCATGGCGGCAGACCATTGCCGCCGCCGAGGAGTCCGCTGATCCGCGAAACGTCACACATGATATAGAATTTCAATTACACCGCCTTTTTTTTAGCGAGACTCGCAAACCAATGCCCGGGTAATTTAACCCGACACGAAATATTACATAAACCCGCAATAAAAGCAATCCAAACGGGTCGCGGCCTGCCATGGACATTGCATACGGCCGGGTTCGGCCGGCTGTAATTAAAAAAGATGCGGGACAATATGGGGCGCCACGTCTGCGCTTATTTCTCCCGAATCATGGTCAACAACATTTTAAACCGTTGCACGGCCCGCACCGCATGCGGCACGCCGGAGGGCATAATCACCAATTCGCCGGCCCTGGCTTTGACCGGCTGGCCGGCAATGACCAGTTCCGCTTCACCATCCAGTATCTGGACCACGGCATCATAAGGGGCCGTATGCTCGCTGAGCCCCTGGCCGGCGTCGAAAGCAAAGAGCGTCAATGTCCCGACCTGCTTGTCGATCAGCGTCCGGCTGACCACGGAACCGGCGGCATAGTCGGCCAGATCATTCAGCCCGATGGCATGCGCCTTTAACTCATCTGCTGTTTGCATAAGCCTCCTTATTTATCCGGGTCAATCCGCCGCTTCCATGCGAACTGCGGCCACATTACCAAAGAATCAGAGGAGGCGTCAAATTCATTGACAGTGTTTTTTTTCATGATAATTTTAAACCGATGGACAACCAACCAGGGAGACACCGGGGATGCAAAAGCGAAAATGGCGCATGGGTATGGTCGGAGGGGGCAAAGACGCGTTTATCGGCGCCGTGCATCGGCGCGCCGCGCTGATGGATGGCCGCGCGGAACTGGTTTGCGGCGCCTTCAGCCGCTCGCCGGAGAAATCGCTGGCCGCCGGGCGCGAATACTTCCTGCCCGACAACCGCATCTACGGCAGTTTTCAGGAAATGTTCGCGGCGGAACTGCGCTTGTCTGAAGACGCACGGATGGATTTTGTCGTCATCGTAACCCCCAATAACATGCATTATCCGGCGGCCATGGCCGCGCTGGCGGCTGGATTTCACGTCGTTTGCGACAAGCCTCTGACCACCACTTTAGCCGAGGCCCGGCGTCTGGCGCTTGCGGTGCGCAAAACCCGCCGCCTTTTTTGCCTGACCCATAATTACACCGGCTACCCAATGGTCAAGGAAGCCCGCGGCCTGGCGCGGGGCGGGCGTCTGGGAAAAATCAGGCGCGTTGTGGTGGAATATCCGCAGGGCTGGCTGGCCGGCCGCCTGGAAGCAACCGGCCAGAAACAGGCGGCCTGGCGCACGGATCCAAAACGCGCCGGGTCCACCTGTTGCATGGGTGACATCGGTTCGCATTGTGAAAACCTGGCCGAGTATATCACGGGGCTCAAGATCAAGTCATTATGCGCGGACCTGGCCACGTTCGTCAAAGGCCGGCCGCTGGATGATGACGGCAGTGTGCTGTTACGCTTCGATAACGGCGCGCACGGGGTGCTGTGGGCCAGCCAAATTGCCGTAGGCGAGGAGAACGCGCTCGCCATCCGGGTCTATGGCGAAACAGGCGCCGTGCTCTGGCGCCAGCAGGATCCGGATACCTTGCTCATCCACAGGACAAACCGCGCAACTGAAATCCGGCGGCGCGGCACGGGTTTTGTAGAGCCGGCCACAGCCGCGGCAACGCGCTTGCCGGCGGGACATCCGGAAGGATTTCATGATGCCTTTGCCAATCTCTACCGTAGTTTCTACGATGCGCTTGAAATGACCATTGCCGGCCGCAAGGTAACGGAATGCGATTATCCGAATATTCACGATGGTGTCCGCGGCATGGCTTTCCTGGAAGCAGTCGTGCGGAGTTCGCGTTCCGGCGGGAAATGGATTAATCTTTGAATTATCATCAGTAGCATCCCATAGGATGCTTTGGCTGAGGGCTGTGGGCTATTGACTGTGGGAAAACCCCAATAAAACCGAGGGCTATGAAGGACCATTATCAAAACCGCAGTTCCGGTTTTTCCCATCTGTGTTTATTCTGTTCCG
>JBDRJR010000091.1:0-9371 GCA_043814705.1 Verrucomicrobiota bacterium
AATATAAATTCCCTGCTCATACCTGCTTTTGAGCATGGGCTTCATGTAATTTTCAAGCCAGAAATCGCAATAGGCCTGGACAGTGTTCAACTCGTCAATTACCCCGATGATGTTTCCTTTGTCATCGTACTTAAGCGCCCCTATAGGCGTTGATGATCCTCCTCGTCCCCAACCCTTGTGATAGATGTCGCTAAACCTTATCGCTAATTGCATGTGATTTTTATAGATATCGGTCAAACACAGTCCCTGCGCATGACTGCTATTATAGGTCTCATCATAACGCATGCCGGGAATTTCGTATTTTAGTATGCTTTGAAAGAAACGAATCCCGCGATCTTGCAGGCTGGCCAGATAGCCCGGATCTAAATTAATTTTATAGGCGCTTACTATGCCAAAGGAGGTTTGCAACAGCGCCCCGAATAATAACGCCGCGATCAACATTGGCCGCAGGTTGGTTTTCATTTAAACCCCTTTCTGCTTGAAGTTGGTGAGACTGTCGGACAAATTCCTTTCTTCTTGACTTTAATATAATCATTCGGCACAAATTAATCAGCATTATTCTGGTATGACAAATCGTCATGATTAAATATCATAGGTGACATGAAAACCGACTTAAAACATAGAACGTCTGTAATTAACCTGCCGGCGCCCATTCCGGTTTTGAAGCCATTGGCGGAACAGGGATTGGATTTAGTTGCCGCCGTCGCGAAGCCGCCCTTGCCGCGCACTTTTCCGCGGCCAATGAAAAGAACGACTGCGTGGTATTATTCTCTGGCGCTGGGCGGATGTTGTCACATGCAGTTGCCCGGCGAAACGCTGAGATTAAAACGCGGCGACGCGTGGATTAGCAATCCGGACTGCCTGCGCGGTTACATCTTGCCGAAGGGCAAGCGGTTTTATCGTATTTACTGGACATGGCGTTCGCCGCCGCTCATACCGTTCATTAAACCGGCGGAAGGCCGATACTTGCTGATTAAAATGCCTGAACAAAAGATCAAGCGCTTGCAGTATCTTCACGCGGCTTGCCGGAAAATAGTGCGCCATATAGATCAATTCACGCCGTTTAAACTGCTCAAAACCCGCCTGGAAATTGAATTGCTTTTAGCGCAGAATCATATTGCGCCTGACCAGACCGGAACTCCGGCCGTGCAATTTGATCTGGCCCGACGCTGGATGGAAGAACACATAGCCATGCGTGATGCCGTCGGCGTTTTGTGCAATTACCTGGGCATATCGCCGGCCACGCTCAATCGTTTGTTTTACCAGCGCTTAAAAATGTCGCCGGAAACTTATTTCCAAAACCTGAAAATGAAATGCGCCCGGACCTGGCTTCAATCCGGAATTTCAGTAAAGGCCGTCGCCTACCAATTAGGTTATAAACACCCGAACAACTTCAGCTTTGCTTATAAGCGCCATATGGGGGTTGTGCCGTCGGAACGTGTTAACCCTGCCTTCGTCCCGGGCTCAAGCCGCGGGGAGCGAAAGCCTTGCTAAAGGCCGAAGCCCGCTTGCCCTGAGCTAAGTCGAAGGGCAGGGTGATCTATTCATGGCTTTGCATAATGGATCAGGTTCAATGGAAGGATGCTCAGGCTGAAGGCTGAAGTCTCTTATCAAAAAAGAAAAACAACATGTTGCGGGCCTGTTGCCGAAATCAAATCCGGCCTCATCGCGGCCGGCTACAGAATAGAAAATGGACGTTTTTTTGCTGTAGCCGGGGGCGTTGCCCCCGGTTGGCGGCATAATCCGTGTTTAGGCAACACGCCCTTGCGAGTTCGCAATCATGCGAAAATAAAAAAGGAAGCCGTTCATAGAACGGTGCTACACCTTAAGCATTAGGTGTAGCCCCGCTCTACGAGCGGCGTCCCATGGGTGCTGTGCGCCAAAGGCGCACCATTTTTCCCCAGCGTAGTCTGGAGAAAAACGTAGTGCCTGAAACATCAGGAACCGTTGTTAAAAACAAGAATATTTCCGCCCGAAGCGGATCCGCATAGGCGGAACCACGGATGACATGCGGCGGGTAGTGTCTGCTCAGAAATTCACCACGGCCTTGATGCTCAGGTAAAGCTGGAGCTTTTGATTTTCAGCATCGTCCGCAGATGCGTCAGGGTTAGGATCATTTCGATTGAACGCATACACTATACCTAAGCCCGGCGCCATCCGGGCGTAGCGGAACAGGGTCAGGGAGAGATTCAATTCAAAGCCGACGGCATTTAACCAGCTTGCCTCCAGTGCGCCGGTCGTGTCCCCGCCTGCAACGCTATGCGTAGCATTGCGGGCAGGCCCGCTCCAGGCATGTCCACCTTCATAATATAACTCGCCGAACAACTGGTGCATATATAATGGCAGGGTGGCATTTACACCCCGATAATATGACATCAGCGGAAAGCGATAGGCGGCGGCGGTTTTGATGAGGTAGCGGCCGACTTGTGAGTTTTGATTATAGCCGCGCAGGATGACGTTACGGTCCAATCCGGGAGTGGTCATCTGCTGGACAACGCCGTAGCCGCCCAGTCCGAAAAAGCTTTGCGCGGTTTCATCGCCTTGCCCGGCGGCGCCGACGCCTTCCAGCCGGAGGACATGGTTATCGGCCCATATTACCGGCACATATTCCACCCATTGGCCCATGACACGGGTTTGCGAGAGATCGCCGCCAAATGCCTTGTCCGCGCGCTCGATTGTGGCGCTGATCGCCCGACCGTCCTCAAAGGACGCACTGCGTCCGAAGGCCGTGGCGTTGAAAAAAGTCATCTGCGCGAACAGCGCCGATTCCGTTCCCTCGAACAGGTTGCTCGTCACCAATGGCCGTCCGGCATAGTCTTCGGCGCTTTTGGAAATGACTTTGCGATCGGCGCCCTGCCAGCCCAGCGAAAAATCAAGTTGGGAATCGATGCGGACCCGGGGCAGGGTTACCATGGCGCCGGCTTGGCCGACCTTTTCATTGTAATCGTAAAAATAACCGTAACGGTCCTCGACCAAATCGTAATAGCTTTCCGGTCCGTAGTTGCCGAAGGCTGTCAGGATCGGATAGAACCCGGAATATTGATAGACCAGCGCGCCTAAGGGAGTGCCCCACCGGCTTTCCGCGCCTGCAAGCGCAAAAACATTCTGGAACTGGGTGTAATCAGAACACGCGGCGGCCAATCCGCCTTCCACGCCGCTGTTATTAGCCAAGGTCAGCCAAGGGGTCCAGTAATCCAGGCGGATTCCTGAAAGCGAATTATAAGGGCGACTTGCCGCGGGCGGAAGGAGAGTGGCATTTGTGGTTGCCGCTGGTACCATCCACGCCCTCACGGGCGCGGCTACAACATTTGAATGTGATGTAGCGTTCGTAGTTACCGATGGTACCGTTGTTACTGTCAACGCCGTTGTTACGGCCCAAGCGGGCGGTTGTTTGAACCGTTCGGTATCTTGCGCCGAACTGGGCCAGTCCGGTATCAATTGCGGTAATGGCGAACTTGCGGATGACAGGCTATCGCCTGTGGTCAAGCTGTCCACGGACAGCAGGCTCAGGTAATACCCATGCGAATCGTAAGCGGTCACGGCCAGTTCCCGGCCATCGGGAGAAAAGTCCGGTGCAAACACGCCGCCCAGCGCGTGTGTGATGGCCTGCGGCTCGCCAAAGGGCCATGGAAATCGGTAAAGATTATAGACCCCGTTGCGATCGGCCGCAAATACAAGATTACTGCCGGAAGGATGAAACACAGGCGTCATGATGATACAAGGCCAGTCCACCAAAAGCGTATCGTTGCCGGTGGCCCGGTCAATATTACGTAATTGCGCATGACTGTCATTTGCCAGCACGTACACCAGATGCTGACCATCCGGAGCATAGGCCGGGTCAATAATTGAGTGAAAGGGCGGCGCCAGCGTCCGGATGGTTTCAACCTTTCGGTTACCCGCCTGCGCCAACGGCGCTTCGATTAAATAAAACCGGCTGGCCTCGTTGCGCACGGCGGCCAGGGTTCTACCATCCGGAGAAATCGCCGGGAATCGGTAGCGGCCTGTCCGGGTAACCAGTGTCGCAGTCTGCTTGGCCGGGTCGTAGCGATGCAATTCATTCCATCGCCGGTCACGTCCAATCACATTTAAACGGGTGTAGTAAATCAGTCCATGGTCCAGGGGGGCGGCAAGGGTTGTGGAGTCGAAATCCACACGAGCATTTTCCAGGCGCTGGACGCGCTTGGTTTTGCGGTCATAGCGGTAGAGTACGTCGCGTCCAGCTTCGGGATGACCGGCAAAAAAAACTGCACGGCCATCCGCGCTAAAATGGGGGGATACGGCCTGTAAGGTTTTTGGGGTCAGGCGTGTAAGCGGAGTGAGCGGCTTTGATTGCAAATGGCGGATGCGTTCTTGCTGACGGTTTTGCGTCTGGATCAGCGCGGCGCGCGTCATCTGGTTGAACGTCATGCCCAGCGCCGGCTGGGCGCGGTTATCAAAAAAATACAAGAAGGAATGCGCCACGGCATCGGCAAGCTCGCCGGGCAGGTCAGGCTGGCCGGCTTTTTGCGCCGAAAGGGCCTGGGCATATTCGATCGTTTTCATGCCGTAGAGATAAGCGGCCTCGCCATAGGGCCATTCGGGAAGCGCAAGGTCCCACTGGTTGGCGCTCAAGATGCGCTGGTCGGCAAACGGCATGCGCATGATCATATCCGCTACGCTGGTGCGTCCGCGGCCGGAGCTGGAAAACTCAGTTTCCGCCCAGATGGAAAGCCCCTCCAAGTACCAGGTGGGCGCGAGTGATCCGGGCGGCGCGGCGCAGGCCGCCAGGACCAGCGATAAAAAATCACCCGCCGGCATTACCCGTCCGAAGATTGCGTTCAGGACGGCATCAGCGCCATACTGGGCATCCATGGTCAGCACGTGGGCATATTCATGCAAAATCGTGCGGCGCAGGAACAGACCCGGCTCATAAATGGAAGACCCGGGTGAAGCGCCGGCGGCATAGAGCAGGATGGTTGGGCGGGGATAAACCCAGGCGGCGCCGTTATGTTCATCCAGCGCATCGGTATAAAGAATTATCGTTTTACCGCGCGGGGTCCAGTGCAAGGCAGGTGTCAGAAGAGCGTGGGCTTCCTCGCAAATGCGGGTCAGAACCGGCACCTGGGGCGCAAGCGAAACCTGGTAGATGTAAATAAAGTGCGCGCTCTCGGTCCGTTGCAGGCCCTCATACACCGGCATCACATTGGCCGGCGCCCAGAGGGGCAGACATAGGAACGCGAGGATGGGAACCAATAGGATGTCATGAACGCCGCATGCTGTTTGCTTAAGCATGATTCAATCTTTGTAGCCGCGCCGGTGACGGCGTGGATTCCGTCGGCCTGCCTACCATAGTCCGGCTAATGCCGGACGACGGTGGGCGGCCATCCGGCAATGCCGGACCGCGGTTACATGAAACAGTTGTCCGGCCACGGCCGGACCTAATTTGTCCGCCTGTGACAGCAATCGCTTGGTTTTCCGTTACTTCCAAGGTTGAAGTCCGTTATCCGGCGTCCCGCCTTCGGCGGGATAAATTTGGCACTTGCCCCGCGTCGCGCGGGGTCTGCTCCAACACGCCTCACGTGTTTTACGCCAGCCCAAAGCGTTTCTTAAACCGCTGAAATAAACTGATCTTAAACGCTTCCGCCTCCGCCTTGTTGCGCGCCAAGTCGGCATTGGATTTACAGCGTTCACCAAAGATGGTTTCAATCTGACGCAAAACCGCCGGCTCGGTTTCGATGAGGATTTTGAAGGCGCTGCGATCAATTTCAAGCAGTCTTCCACGGGTGGCGGCCTCGACATTGGCCGCGCGTTTCTCACCGGTCAACAGTGACATCTCTCCAAAAAAATCGCCCTTGTGTAGAACCATGGTGATTTTTTGATCCGTTATGACATTGAAATCGCCGTCAAGAATAAAAAACATGGAATCACCCGATTCCTGCGCGCGAACCACAACGTGTCCCGGCGCAATTGCATGGGTCAAACCGAACCGGACCAGATGTTCCAAACCTTCCGGGCTTACTTCCCTGAACAACGACAAACTGTTGAGCAGTCGGACGGGTTCGCCCAGGTCGGCTTGGGCTGAAGGTTGGCGCATAATGACCGTGCGGATCGGGTAGGGGATTTCAATTATGTGTTTCTTGAACTGGTACCAGATGGCGGAATAAACCTCGTCGCGCACGGCGCGATGCGCGCCGGGATCAGCAATCATGTAGGCAATACGATACACGACGCTGAAATCACCATACTCGTGGAGAAAAACCTCGCTTGTGTCTTTCTGTATGACGTGCGGATTAGTCTTGAGGATGGCCAGAACAGCCTGCTTAACTTTGACCGGTGCGACGTCATAACTGACGCCGATATTGATAAATTCCTTTACGGCCGGTGTAGGCTTGCTGTAGTTGATCAGTTTTTCAGTTGAAATCCTGTTGTTGGGGATAATCATGTAAGTTTTATCGGTAGTCTCGATTTTTGTGTAACGCCAGTTAATCTCGCGTACTTGTCCGCGCTGGCCGTCAATGTTAATCCAGTCATCGAGATCGAATGGTTTTTCAAGCTGGATGATCAGACCGGCAATGAAATTGCCGATGGTATCCTGCATGGAAAGACCGATGATCGCCGTCAGGATGGCCGATGGGGTCAAGATCGCCATCAGGTTGACGTTCAATACCAGCCGCAGGAAAAGCAAGGCAAAAAGCGCGATAATCAGCACCGTGGTCAGATCACGGATAATCCGGGCCACAAATACGCGCCTATGACGTTCCAGGTATTGCCCGATGTAAAGCTTGACGACAACCTGCACCGCTAAAAATGCCAACAGGGCCAGTTCAAGAGCTTTCAGCCACGGCGCCAGTAATACGGGCAGGGGCATTCTGGTGCGGATGCCTTCGCAGATGACGACGAGAACGGCCAGCTGAAAAACCTGGGCCGCGTTCAACGCGATCCAGCGCAGACTGACCAGAATGCGCAGTAAGCCCCAGAGCGCAAACGCTCCAATGGCAATTGCCAGCCAGGCCTGCGTTTGCATGGGCAGAACTGTTATGTTTTCAATCATAATTGCCACCGCAAAACAATCATTTGTTGAACGTAATTTCCGGCCAACCTTTGGCATAAGAAACCGTGCAAATGCCATCGCTGGTTGGGAATTCCATGATCGACCGGCGCTCGAAATCGGTGGGCCCTTGGAGACGACAGAGCTTGGGACTGGACGGCGTAAGATAGGTCCCTGCAAACCGTTCCACCAATTCAGTCCGATTGCCTATCGAGTGGCCGCTGTCCCGGATGATGGCGCCATCGATTTCCTGTTTGCCGAGGTAATGCGGCGTCACATCCAGACCCGCTTTTTGCATGGCCCCGACCACGCGTTGCTTATCCGTACACAAGCAAGAGCTATCATCTTTGCCGTGAACCACAACAATTTTGGCGGCGTTCCCCCACTTGACTGCCAGAGCCAAGTGCGCCGGATTACCCGGATCCCGCAATGCCTGCATACCTTTGGAAAGAAACGACGGGGAGTTGGGGTCGCGGCTGTATCGCGCATTCAGAGAACTACCGCCCGGCAGGTTGAAGGCAATATCATCCGTCAGACTGGCCATGCCGGAAAGATCTATGACGCAAGCGAACGTGTGCGGCGCCAATTTATTGGCCATCAGGCTCACGTTGCCGCCGCCGGAACCGCCCGTAACATAAATCCGCGTATGGTCAAAGGCAATTCCCCGGTTGGTCAGGCTTTGAATAACGTAATATAGGCCGCGCAAAGCATCGCAAGCCTGATAACAACCAAAATCATAAGGAAGGTTAGCATGCTGGTTGCCGCTCTGGAAGTAATCCACGCCGATAGCCACGACATTATACCGTTTCGCCAGAATTTCGGGGTCCGGCGCGCCTGTAAAGCCCGTGCCGCCCCAATTATGGAGCGATAACATCAGACCGGTGGATGCTTGAACCGCATTGGTTCGACCCTCTGGATACCGGATATATACCTTGACGGTTCTTCCGGTCACTTCGGCCAAGTCCTGGGCAGGAATCAGAACTTCATCCTGTATGGACATTGAGGGTAATTGTTGAGTAACCATGGTTCCAACTGCCTCGCCCCAAGCATGCCAACTGGCAACCATCACGGACATTCCCGAATATAGCCCCAATCTTGATTGCATTATGAATGAACACGTTTGATGTGTTTATGTCCTTATGTGCGATTGCCGATTGCCGTTCATTAGATGGCCTTTATTATCATCACGCGTCGGGGCCAATCAAGCGAAAACTTCGCGTGTGCGAAAACTCTGCGTTTATGTTTTGTATGGTCAAATCCAATTGTGATATAAGGTCTACTCAGGTTCACGGTTCAGCGGTTCAACGGTCCGCCTGCAACGCTGTAGCACTGCGGGCAGGTTGAAAAAGAATGAAGATTGCCCTTGGTGAGCGAAAAACAGATGAGCGTAGCCCTATTTAATTACACGGTCCGCGAGAGTTTGCGCTCGCGATGCATTCAACTCCGGGTGACGCCGCAGAGGGGACTGGAGGTCGTTGTGCCGCGGGGCTGTAACCGTTCCGGAATTCCGCCGATTATCGAAAGAAAACAGCAGTGGATTCGATCCGCTTTGGAACGGGTCGCGAAGTACCGCGCATTATTTCCACCCGTGCCGGCATGGCAGGTTCCGGAGCGTATTACGTTTCCGGCTGTCCAGCGAACATGGCAGGTTGAAATGTATCCGGAAGAAATTTCGCGGGTGACGGTGCGCGAATGCGGTGAAGGCCTGCTCCAGTTGCGCGGCAACGTGGGCCCGGCAATCGCCGATCAGGCAATTGCCTGTCGCGTGGCGTTACATCGCTGGTGGTTACGCCAGGGCCACAAACATCTGATACCCATGCTTCGGGAGATCAGCCGGGAGACGGGCTGGTCTTTTGATCGCGCCATCGTGAGACGCCAACGCACGCGCTGGGGGAGTTGTTCCCGGCGCAAATCGGTCAGCCTGAATGCCAAGCTCCTGTTTCTGGATCCGGCACTCGTCCGCTATGTCATGATCCATGAGCTTTGTCATACCATGGAAATGAACCATGCTCCGCGCTTCTGGCGTCTGGTTCAAACCGAGTGCCCCGATTTCCGCGCGCTCAACAAAACCCTCCGACAGGCTTGGGATACCGTGCCATCCTGGGCAGGTAATGTGTAGAGTCAATTACAAAATTGGCCACAAAGAGACAGAAAATTCACAAATAAGAAATCCGGGGCTTCCGCGGAATCTATGGGTAAGATCCGCGGGAATTCACCACGGAGGCACGGAAACACGGAGAAGAGATTGCTTGAAATCAGGTTTTGCCAAAGGCAAAATCTGATTTCAAGCAACGGCTTGTATTGGAGAAGGAGGGGAGCCAATTTATCATGATTGAACGAATCG
>JBDRJR010000092.1:0-15682 GCA_043814705.1 Verrucomicrobiota bacterium
GATTGCTTCACTCGAAAACCGCGAATTTTCCGACCTATGAAGCGAGACATGCGGGAGCGCGCCTATAGGGGCGCGGCTCCTTGTCTTGTGTTTCATAGGTGGGGCTTCGCGGTCCCTCGAGTGAGGCATGAGCTTGGAGTCTGCGCCTTTTCTTGTTTCGGGCGGACTCCGGTAATGGGGGCCCGCCGGTGATAAAGCGAATCAATCTAATCCTGATAGTCTGTCTTCTACCCTGTCTTCTTGCCTTCGCCGGACCTGAATGGTCTCGACGCCGTTTTGAAATGACTCTTCTTCAGCCGATCTGAAAGATCCTTTTTCTTCTCTGATTCCCTGATCCGAACGGATCATCTTCTTCCTTCTTCACCGTGCCCTGGAGAGAGAGCCGTACACCCGACGTGGCGTTTAAAAGGCCGGTCGGTGTGCAGTTGCTTGTTGTATTCTTCCCGGCTTTCAAAGGGGAGGAAACGATGAGCACGGATGGAATCAGAAAGTGTTGTCACTGCAGGGCTTGGTTCAGACCGCATCCGCGGAATAGTTATCACCAGAGATTTTGCTGCCAGCCGAAATGCCAGGCTGCGAGCAAGCTATCGAGTCAACGGAAGTGGTGCCGGAAGAATCCGGGTTACTTCCATGGCGAAGCGTATGTCAAGAAGGTTCAAGCATGGCGCCGGAAGCATCCGGGATATTGGAAGCTGAAGCGGGCCGAGGATAGCTACGGGCCACCGGATGCGTTACAAGATCTCTTAACGGCACAAGGCTTTGATAATAAAGGTGTTAAAGCCTTCAGGAATTGCCTTTCCGAGGAGATATCGCGACCGTTACAAGATGTCTTAACCGCGCAAAAGCATGCGCTGGTTGGGCTTGCGTGCATGATAACCGGGGAGGCGTTACAAGAGAACATAGCGCAGGTGTTGACCACCTGTTACGAACGTGGGCAACGCATCGGCGGCATGGTGCCGTGGATGCAGCCACAGGAGGTCAAGCATGAGAGTGGTCGAAGGATTGAAAACCATCGTGGCCGATCTCACCGGCACACATCCAGAGCGATAAAAAATCCGTATCTTCAAGATCGGACTTAAATATTTGGTCTTGAACTTGACAGTGACAGTGATTTCCGGTTTGACCTTATGCCGGGGCGGGTATAGGCTTGAATCCAAGAAAGTATTGCCCGTGGGCAACGGGGATTGGGAGCGGACGAAACGGCCTGAAAACCATGCCGTTGACGTATGAATATCAATGATCTGTAAGGAGGTTCTTCCATGCGACACACAAAATGGTTCTACGGCTTGGTATTGACTTTGATGGGTACCGTCATGGTGACGCCGGGACAGGCGCGGATCAAACTGGTGACTCTACCGGAGCGGGACGCCACGGTCATCCGTCTGGACAATCCCCGGGCCACACTGGTGGAAGAAGAACGCGTCCTGGCGCTTCAAAAAGGCGTCAATCAAATAGATTTCTCCTGGAAAGGCGTGGCGATTGATCCCGATTCCATCCGGTTGGTTGCTCGCTCTCATCCGGACAAGATAGTCCTCCTGAACGTCAGCTATCCACCGGGCGAAGCGGCCCTGGTCTGGGAAATCAGCAGTCCGGAGGCTTGGGAAGAAACCGTCCGCATCAGTTACCTGCTCTCCAACATCGACCGTCTCGTCACGTACAAGGCGGTGGCCGATAAGGAAGAAACCCAAGTGGATCTGCGGGGGTTCATTGTCCTGCGGAATTTCTCGGGCGAAGATTTTGCGCGGGCCCGGGTGATCCTGGAAGAAGGCGCGCCCGTGGAGCAGGCCATCGCCCACGAAGAAACCAAGCAACTCCAGTTCCTGAATGTCCCCAAGGTCCCTTTTAAAAAAATATGGACGTATGATGCCGCCTTGAAACCGTGGGATCCCGTCGCCCTCGATGTCAACGTGGGCATTCCGGTGGCGTATCGCATCCTGAACGATCTCCCCAGCGGCTTGGGCAAAACCGCGCTGTGGAGCGGCAAAACCCGTGTCTTTCAGGATGACGGCCACCAGAGCACCATTTTCTCGGGTGAAGACGCCCCGGCGCTGGTGCCGGTCGGCGAGAAAATGGAGATATATGTCGGCGACAGCCGCGACATCGTCGTCACCCAGCGCCAGATGAAAAATAACCAGATCAATATCCGCAAGAACAATGGCGAAGGCATCGTCCTCTACGACACCGACGAGATCATCACCGCCAAGATCGAAAACTTTAAGGACAAGCCGGCCCTGCTGACGATGATCCAGCATATCCGTGGCCAGTGGGAAATGAAGGAATGCAATCTCAAGTATGAGCGCAAGGATGCCGAGACGCTGGAGTTCCAGATTGAACTGCCGCCTCAGGGCAAGCAGGAACTGAATATGCATTATCAGCGGCTTAACATCCGCCCCGGACAGGAACAGGTCTCGGTGCTCCAGTGAGCTCCACTCAAAGAGCATGCCGTATAACAAACAGGGAGTTTTCCTCCATGATCAATAAATTCATGTTATCTGTTATCATTTCGGTAATGGCCCTGCCGGCGTTTGCCAAGGTGGACCTAGTGACCCTGCCGGGGCGCGACACGGTCCAGCTAACCATCTATAATTCCGCGGACTTGACGCTAGTGCGCGAAAGTCGCCTGCTGACGCTAAAAAAGGGCGACAACCGGCTTCAATTCTCATGGGCCAACACCCTGATCGATCCGACCAGCTTGGAACTAATGCCCAGGGAGCACGCTGACAAAATCCAGATCGCCGACCTGGCTTACCCGCCACGTGTCCAGAATTTGGGTGTCTGGACGATCCAGAGCGAACTCAGCGGGAAGGTACCCGTGGAGATCACGTACCTGACCAGCGGATTGTCATGGCGGGCGTTTTACCTCGGTATCCTGGACAAGGATGAGCAGAAGATGCACTTGGAGGCCTATGTGCGGGTGACCAACCAGAGCGGCGAAGACTATGAAAACGCGCAAACGCGGTTGATCGTAGGCACGATCCATATCCTTGATGAAATTGCCGAGTTGGCCAGCCGCCAGTATCCGTATGGGCGGCCGGATGAAGGCATTGGAGTGAAGAGCGGCGGTAGAGGAAGAGAAAGTGCTGACAAAAGTGTGAGGTTAGAGGTAAATTCTGCTATGAAGGCGGCCGCAGAGTCACCCATTTCCAAGCCCAAGGAAATAAAAAAAGAGGGGTTGAGCGAATACTTTATTTATACGATTGAGGGCACCGAGACTATCCCTACGGGCTGGTCGAAGCGCCTGCCAAGCTTTACCAAGGACGACGTGCCGGTGGTGAATCTCTACAAGTTCGAGGAACAGCGGTTCGGCAAATCGGTGGTCCGCTTCCTGAGCTTCAAGAACGACAAGAAGCACCGCCTCGGCGACACCCCCATCCCCGGCGGCACGCTGCGGGCCTTCCGCAAGGCGGATGACAAGGCGGCCGGCTTGTTGACCTACGAGGGCCAGTCCACGTTCAAGTACATCCCCGTGGACCAGGATGTGGAATTGAACATGGGTGCGGTTGCCAACGTCATTGTGGAGCCCAAGGTCATGAACTTCAAGACCGACAATTTCATGTTCAACAAGGAGGGCAACGTTGCCGGCTGGGATGAAATCCGGGAGGTCAAGATCGAAGTGAAGAACACGCGCCCACTGCCGGTGAAGGTCGAAATCACGCGGAATTTCCCGGTGACGGCCTGGGATCTGAAAAAGGACGGCGACTGCGGCGACTATCAGAAAGTGGACCTGGACACCGTGAAGTTCACTTTGACCTTGGACGCTCAAACGAAGAAGGAATTCCGCTACGTGCTGACCACCCGTCATGGCACGCGTGCGGAATAAGCCCTGATTTCAGTGTTCAGCAATAAAAGAAATAAACGGACTTCTATGATCCGTAAATTTATATTGTTTTCGATCCTCCTTGCCGTCATCGTCCTGCCGACATTCGCCAAAGTCGATCTGGTAACCTTGCCAAGCCGTGACACGGTCCAGCTCACCATCTATAATTCCGCGGACCTGACGCTGGTGCGCGAAAGCCGCCTGCTGACGCTGAAAAAGGGCGACAACCGGCTTCAATTCTCATGGGCCAACACCCTGATCGATCCGACCAGCTTAGAACTAATGCCCAAGGAGCACGCCGACAAAATCCAGATCGCCGACCTGGCTTACCCGCCCCGTGTCCAGAATCTGGGTGTCTGGACGATCCAGAGCGAACTCAGCGGGAAGGTACCCGTGGAGATCACGTACCTGACCAGCGGATTGTCATGGCGGGCATTTTACCTCGGCATCCTGGACAGGGATGAGCAGAAGATGCACTTGGAGGCCTATGTGCGGGTGACCAACCAGAGCGGTGAAGACTATGAAAACGCGCAAACGCGTTTGATCGTCGGCACGATCCATATTCTTGATCAAATCGCCGAATTGGCCCGGCGGCAATATCCATACGGGCGGCCCAACGAGAGCTTAAAAATCGGCGCGGATCTATCAAAATCAATCGAAGGTGCTAAAATACAAAGGTTAGCCGGTGTTAGTCATTTTCAGAAAAGTTGGAGTGTGGGTGGGGCAACGCCCAAAGAGATAATTAAAGAGGGTTTGAGCGAATACTTTATTTATACGATCGAGGGCACAGAGACCATCCCCACGGGCTGGTCGAAGCGTCTGCCAAGCTTCGTCAAGGACGATGTGCCGGTAGTGAACCTCTACAAGTTTGAGGAACAGCGGTTTGGCAAGTCGGTGGTCCGTTTCCTGAGCTTCAAGAACGACAAGAAACACCGCCTCGGCGACACCCCCATCCCCGGTGGCACGCTACGGGCCTTCCGCAAGGCGGATGACAAGGCGGCCGGCTTGCTGACCTACGAGGGCCAGTCCACGTTCAAGTACATCCCTGTGGACCAGGATGTGGAATTGAACATGGGCCCAGTTGCCAACGTCATTGTGGAGCCCAAGGTCATGAACTTCAAAACCGACAATTTTATGTTCAACAAGGAAGGTAACGTTGCCGGCTGGGATGAAATTCGGGAGGTTAAGATCGAAGTGAAGAACACGCGGCCTCTGCCGGTGAAGGTCGAAATCACGCGGAATTTCCCGGTGACGGCATGGGACCTGAAAAAAGACAGCGACTGCGGTGACTATCAGAAAGTGGACCTGGACACGGTGAAATTCACCCTGACCCTGAAGGCCCAGACGAAAAAGGAATTCCGTTACACGCTCACTACCCGTCATGGCACCCGGGCGGAATAACCAAGAGGAGGACTCGCATGAACTCGACTCGATGCTTGTTGACCATACTGTTGGCACTCCCTGTTCTGTTGGCTCAGGCCGGAGACAGCGGCAAGACAACGATTCAAGCTACGGCGGGCACTTCGCCACGCGCGGAGGACATACAGAAAGTCATGATTCAAACGACCGCGATTCCCGGGAAGCCGGATGATGAAAGAATGCCGGCGCCCCCGCCTGTCCCACGCGCCGCCGACTGGGTGGCGGCCTGGCAGGCCGCGAAGTCAGCCTGTCCGCAAGCGTCCGGGATAAAACTCTTTTATAATGGCCGGTCAGGTCCCAACCTGGAGGCTTTGAAAGTATTTGAATGCGTGGACATGAAAGCCCACGGGGAACTGCTGGTCATCACCATCAAACAGCCGGGGCAGAACGAGGAGTCCGTGGCGATCATTCGTGCCAGCGACATGATCCGGATCGAAATCATCAAATCAGGGGCAGCTATTCCCTGATCCTTACGCGGGTAGCGGAATGTTGCGCTGCAGAAAATTGTCACCGCGTACCGGTGACAAAAAACTTGTCACCACTTGTCACCGGTCGGGAGGGATTCATGGTTACCCATGGTAACTCATGGCATTACCGGCGTTTTTTATAAGTGTTTTTTGCTTGTGTAATTGCGCCAATAGCAGGGAATTGCGAAATAATCTTGGGTCGTTTTCAAGACCGGTGCTATAGTCCACTCAGCCACCCTTCCAAGTATTTTATTGTCAATGTTTTATGATTTAAGTAAAAATCGCAAAAAACATGCAAAATGCTCTTGTCACCGGTATGCTCGATGGACACATGCAAGCCATAGGTATCATATTTTAAAAAGACAAGCCAATGAGCAAAGCGCAATGGCCTAAAATTAGAGCAAGGACCTATCGCTGGCAAGACAAAACGTTTCCCGGCATTCCGCAAATTATCAAGGCAATCATACGATTTGGGCATTGACCTGCCCGCGTTGGCCAGCTATGGTGCTTCCTTTAAACCCAAGGGCGAGGTCTCTTATGATGTTTATATCCAAATTCAACAAATTGATTCGCAACAAATTCGTTTGGAGCGGTTTTGCCTTTATAGTCATTCTTTCCTTTGTGGTGTGGCAAACAAACACGGGTGGAATTTCCGAGGAGGAAACCAAAAACGCCGCCGGCAAGCTGGACGGCAAAAGTGTGCCTTCCGCCGAAATGCGTTCGGCCTATTTCAATTCCTACCTTTACATGTCGCTTATGGTGGGTCGTGCGCTGAATGTAACGTCCCGCGTTGACGAGGCGCTCAAGCACATGGCCTGGCGGCGGCTGATTGCCTTGCGCGGCGCCCAGGAAGCGCGTCTTTCATCCAGCCCCGCCGAAGTAGTGGCCGCCATTCAGCAACAGCCTTTTTTTCAGGAAAATGGCCAGTTCAGCCGTGCGCGTTATATCGCCTTTGTTCAGCAGTTTTTAGCAAGCCTGCGCGCCACCGAAAATCAATTTGAAGAACATATTCGCCAGGAAATCATAATGAGCAAGGCCCGCTTGATGCTGGCCCAAGCCACGTGGGTGGCGCCTTTGGAAATTGAGGAAGTGTTCCACCAGCTTTACGATACGTTTGTTGTCAGTTACGTGTTGCTTACCCGTAATGACCTGGAGCACACCGTAAAAGTTACCGACGCCGAAACGCGGGCTTATTTTGAGGCGCATACGAATGACTGGACGATTCCCGCAAAAATGCGGGTCAAGTATGTGTCCTGGCCGTTCGCGCGTTTTCGGGATGAAGGCGCCTTGGAAGACGCGGCCTTGCGCAGTTATTATGACGAGCACATCGAGGAATTCACCACGCGCGGAACGGGGGATCTGCTGTCAGCCCGGTCATTCGAGGAAGTGGAGGACACGCTCCGCGATCAATTGGCGCAAAAATCAGCGATTGAGGTCTCCGGTGACCAGGCCGCCGATTTTGAGGTTGCGCTGGCCCCGGATCGCAAAGGGCAAGCGCCCTCCTTTGAGACAGTTGCGCGCGCCGCCGGACTGGCGGTGACAACGTCGGCGGTCTTTACTTTGAATGGTCCGGTTCCCGGCTTGCAAGTCGGGCTGGATTTCAACAAGGCCGCCTTTGCCCTGCGGCCGACACCGGACGATTATTTCAGCCATCCCGTGCGCGGCAGTAATGCGTATTATGTGCTGGCATTTGATGCGAAGATTGACGCGCGTGTGCCCGCCTATGACGAGGTTCGAACCGAGGTGCGTCGGGCAGTGCGGGAGCAAGCGGGTTCCAACATGCTGGCGCAGACGGCGGCAACCATTCAACAGGCCGTGGCCGACGCGCTCCAGCGCGGCAAGACGTTTGCCGAGGCCATCCGCCCGTATCACCTGGAGGTGGTCACTACGGATCCTTTTGCGGTCCGCACCGGTTTGGATGTTGAGGATAAGGACACATTTTATGAGCTGACCAAAAAAATTCTGTTTTTGAATGCGGGCGAATTAACCGGCGTAATCCCGGTCAAGGGCGGCGTGGTAATCGGCCATGTGGATTCCAGGATCGCAGCTGACCAGGCCTTGTTGGCATCCATCAAGAACGACTTGGGCCAGTATATCCGCAAGCGCCGCGAGGATTTGGCCTTCCGTGAATGGCAGGAATATTTACTGACGGCCCACAAATTTGAAGATACCGCTTTGAAGGAAACAGCTGTCAAGGATGATTCGGATGAATCAGACGAGAAAGATACGGATTCCAAATTAGCCGGTGACGACATCGCCGATTGAGGACGTTGCCTTCAAGGCATTTCGCAAATATGCCCCAAATCTGGCACAGGGCAACTTCAATGTTCATTATCCTGCTCCGTCAGCCGCTCCTTGGTTTTTCGAATGACGGACTCGATTTCTTCTGGCGTATGGAGAGGTAGACGCGGGTCTTTGATCGGGATTACGGCCGGATTTTTTTCGGGGTCACAATCCACCGCGCCGTAACGGGCTGAGCGTCCGGAGTTCCTCAGCACTTCTGCGTATGCATCTCCCTGGCTGTAATGCCAGAATTCATGCGGGTACGCCATAAACCCATGATCCTGCATTATTTCCGTAATGGCCACGCGATTGCGCCGTTCTTCAGCCGAGATAAAAGGAGACCCCATAGGCGTTAATTCCGAAAGTTCAGGATAAGTCCCCCCCCGCGCCAATTCTAGTCCAGTGGCGGAATTGACAACCGAAATATCCATGGCGCTTCCTGACATGTGAGTCCCGATTTTTGGGACTGTGGCAACCAACGCCGTCAGGCGCTTAAAAACCAGATCCGCGGATGGCGGCTGACCGCCGGTTTCCCAGAGGATTTTTGCGTAAATTCGGTCAAAAATAAACGGGGTGTATCCCAATTCGGTTTGAATGGCCCGCGTACGATAACCGTCTTCCACTTTAAGCATCCACCCGCGCCGGTTCATCGCCCGGGTCACGGCGAGAAAGGCGTCAATCAGGCCGGCGCGCAAATAAAAAAGACGGGGCCGCAGATTCACAACGGGTGTATCGGCAAACAGCACGCGCACTCCGGAGCGTTCAACCGTCATGCGCAGGGATTCCATCGGTTCACCGCATTCCTGCACCGGGTATTCCATAAAACGGTTCATCAAGACCCAGGCGGCATTCATCTGGTCGCGCCAGTAGGCGCGACGGGCAGGATCATTGGAAGGGGAGAATTGCATGGTAGTGTTATTTTCGATTCAAAAATAATTCTTTTAAAGCCGTTGATTGGTTTCTTCCGGAGGCGGATCCGCCTGTGGAAAAAATGCATGGATTATTGCCGTTGTTGCGTGCGGTTCCGGCTCCGATAATACCGGGACAACATCAGGAAAAAACGGAAAGTGTCGCGGATCGGGTTGATTTTGCTTATTCCCTCGTTATAGATCACGGCAATGGGCACTGCATCCATGCGAATACCACGGGATGCAATATGCAGGAGGATTTCGGATTCTGCCGCGAAACGCGCGGACTGGGCTTCGATGAACGGCAGAACATCACAACGGTAAAGACGAAACCCGCACTGGGTATCCGGCACATACTGGTGCATGGCACGGCTCAGCAACCAGCTCATGTAGCGGTTGGTCCATTTGCGGATCTGCGGCATATTGCTCAACGCTCCCATGCGATTCCCAATCAGCACGGGAATACCGGTGCGCACGTAGGCCTCAATAAAGCGCGGGATATCGGCGGGATCATGCTGACCATCCGCATCCATTGTGATCAGGTAATCGAACTTGTTCCGGCGCGCATAATCGAACCCCGTATTGAGCGCCACCCCCTTGCCCATGTTGGCGGTGTGGCGGATTACCACGGCGCCGGCGTCGGCGGCTTCCTCGGCCGTTCGATCCGGTGAACCGTCATCCACGACAATAACCGGCCGGCCATATTTCCGGACGCGCTGGACGACGTCGTGGATCATGCGCTGTTCGCGATAGGCCGGGATGACGACACAGGACTTCTGTTCAGGGCGTGATGCCGAACTCATGATTACTCCTTGGTTTCCAAAAATCGTCAAACATGAACCATTGCAGGGGATTGCGGCCGATTTCCTGTTCCAGCACATCGCGGATACACACCTGCAATTCCGCCACCGTGGTCCCGGGTTCCGGCACAATCGGGGGATAGAGGCGCAGGAGAAAGGTGTCATCCGGCTGACGCAAAAGGAATGTCGGCACCAGGGGGGCTTGGGTCTTGACGGCGATCCGCGCCGGGCCGCTGGAAAGGTGCGCGCGCTTGCCAAAGAACAGAATTGGAAAATGGTGCGCGGTAAAATCGCGGTCGGCCAGCATGGCCACACATTCCTTGCGTTTCAGCGCTTGCATGACGCCCCGTGCCGCGTGCCCCAGCGGAATGCATTGGAGGCCACGCTGACTACGGTATTTTTGAAACAGTTCATTGACTTTATTCGCCCGTTGCGGCAGATACACAGCATGAATGCGCCGCCCCTGGGACGCCAAAATTGCCCCGCCTAATTCCCAATTACCCAGGTGCGCGGTAATGAATATTATGCCGCGTCCCAGCGCTTCGGCCTGCTCAAGGTATTCAATATGTTCCAGGCTCACAAGCCGCTGGATTCCAGCCGGCGTGAATTGCGCAAACTTGAAAAAATCAACCAGATACTTGCCGAAGTTCTGGAAATTTTTTCGTGCCATCTGTTCAAGCGTTTCGTCCGAAGCGGACAGGCCTTGCGTGGTCAGAATTTGCTGGAAATTAGACATGACCGCGCGGCGGCCGGAATGATCGGACGCATAAAAATGGTCGGCAATGCGCAGTCCCAGCCAATAGGCAAACCGGCGCGGCAGTGTCCGGCTGATAATCTGCGCTAAACGATAGGATATATACTTGTCCATCATAAATAGGGAATAGTTGAATTAATCGCAAAAGACTGATGAAATTCCAAATTCCAAGGAATATCCTACATTCCAATGCAAAACAAGTGAAATCAAAAGGTTTTGGATCCGATTTGTTTTTAACCTGACTGCGTTGATTGTTTTTTGGATTTTGGAATTTGGATTTTGGAGTTTTGCTGGTGGGCGGCCATGAGCTGGTCGGCCTGGTAAGATGAACGCACCAGGGGACCCGAGGCCACGGCCAAAAACCCCATTGCCAGGGCGCGCCGGCGGTAGTGTTCGAACCTTGCGGGGGTGACGAATCGCGCTACCGGCCAGTGACGCGAGGAAGGTGCAAGGTATTGGCCAAGTGTCAGGCTTTGGCAGTCGGCGGAGCGCAGATCGGCCAGAGCCGTCATCAATTCGTCATCAGTTTCGCCCAGGCCGACCATCAGGCCTGATTTTACAATCAGCTTCGGCCGCCATGCGGCCGCAATGCGCAATACTTGGAGGGAGCAGTCATAATCCGCCTGCGGCCGCACGTCCGGCTGGAGCCGGCGGACGGTTTCTAGATTATGGTTGAACACATGCGGTCCGGCTGTCAGGACGGTCTCGACCAGATGGCGTTGGCCCTGGAAATCAGGCGTCAGAACTTCAACCTTGACGCCTTCCAGACGCTTGAGCTGAATAATGGTCTCGGCAAAAAGACTTGCGCCGCCATCGTCCAAATCATCACGCGTGACGCTTGTCACAACCACATACCGCAAACCCAGGGAACGCGCCATCGCGGCTACGCGCTCGCCCTCGCGGGGATCGGCGGGGCGGATGGGGATGCCGTTGCGCACGGCACAAAACTTGCAACAACGCGTGCATGTATCGCCAAGGATCATGACCGTGGCCGTGCCACGGTTATAACACTCCAACTTGTTGGGACAATGCGCCTCTTCGCATACCGTGTGCAATCCCTTTTCGCGGAGGGTTGCATGCACCTTTGCGAAATGACCGTCTGGCTGAAGCCGGACCCTGATCCAGGGCGGCAGGCGTTGTTTTGTTTTTCGGGAATTAATGCTGGCTGTGTCTGAGATCATGCGAAAAATTATTTCGGATATTTGTTTGCATAGCGCAATCGAAACACTCAACTCCGCCTTAAGCATACATGGATGGAACCATTATGCCAAATAAAAAGGGTGTCCCGATCCTGAATCCGCCCGCAACTAAACGCGGGGAAATGGTTTGCCACGCGCGGATCGGGGGAGGGGGTGGGGGACGCCAATAGGCAATCAATGCCAATTGACAGATCAACGCCGTTATGCGAAATTGAAATCAAACCGCTTAGCAAGAAATGCCGGAACAGAAGAGGAATACCGGAATGATCCAATTAAAACGTACAAACCTTGCCTTTGAACGCGAGCTATTGGGTTTGCCCTTCGGTTTCAAGGGTGCTTATCTCAAGGAACTATGGCAGGTTGTTACCCTGATGGAAAGCCGTAACGCTAAGGTAGGCCTGGGTTTGGCCACGCAAAGCACACTCTGGTCCGATGCCGCCTTGTTTCTGGGCAACCCCGAATCCGCCGGCAACGCCGTAATGTTTCTCATGACGGCCTTCGCCCTGCGTGAAGCGCAAAAGCGTGGATTTGACCACCCCATGACCCTGCTGGATGAGTTGTTGCCGGCCACGTACCGATACGGGCAAATGATCACGGGATTACCGACATTGCGCCTGACATTCGCGCTCAATGCCCTGGTGGCCGTGGATAACGCCGCCTGGATGCTGTATGCCGCCGAAAACGGATTGCGCACGTTTGACGAGATGATTCCCGCCGATTACCGCAAGGCGCTGGCGCACCGACATCGCGAACTGGCCTGCATTCCCCTGATGAGTTATGGCATCCCCCAGGCGGACATAGCCAAGGCCGTGGCCGATGGTTATTTTTTCATTAAAATAAAGATTGGCGCCGACCCCGATAAAGACGGTGATTTGGATAAAATGCTGGCTTGGGACAAACAACGCCTGACCGCCATTCATGAGGCCATTGGACACAGCGCGATTCCTTATACGGACAATCAGCGCATCCCGTATTACTTGGACGCCAATGGCCGGTATGACAGCAAGGACCGCCTCATGCGGTTATTGGAGCATGCCGGAAAAATCGGCGCCTTGGACCGGATCATGATCCTGGAAGAACCTTTCCCGGAAGAATATCATGAAGATGTCCGCGACATTCCGGTGCGTTTGGCGGCGGACGAAAGCGCGCATTCGGACAAGGATGCCTTGGAACGCATCGAGATGGGGTATGGCGCCATCGCCTTAAAGCCGATTGCCAAGACGCTAAGCATGAGCCTGAAAATTGCCCGGCTGGCCCATGCGCGCAATACCCCTTGTTTTTGCGCGGACCTGACGGTCAACCCGGTCCTCGTGGATTGGAACAAGAATGTTGCGGCACGTCTGGCGCCCTTGCCCGGCATGAAAATCGGCGTATTGGAAACGAACGGTCATCAAAACTATAAAAACTGGAACCAGATGAAATCCTACCATCCACTGGCCGGCGCACCTTGGATGGAAACGACGCGCGGCCTGTTTCATCTGGACGACGGTTTTTACGCCACGAGCGGCGGTATTCTGGAACCAAGCCGGCATTACCTTGAAATGGTGAAGGGATGAACGATGGAATTCGAAAGACAGGAGGCAGGAATCAGGATAAGCGTCCGAGAATTCTGCGTGCGGATTTCTGGATTCTTCCGCCCTTGGCGAATCCGCCCTTGGCGGAGACTTCTGTGACTACGGAGTGCTGTATTTATGTTTAATCGCATTGCTATTATCGGGTTGGGGCTCATGGGCGGATCGCTGGGATTAGCCATCAAGCAGAAAGGCCTGGCCCGGGTCGTGGCCGGCTTTGCGCGCCGTGTGGAAACACGCGAGCTGGCTTTGGAACTGGGGATTGTGGATCAAGTCTTTGAACGCCCCGAGGATGCCGTGCACGCCGCTGATATAGCGGTTTTCTGCACTTCGGTCAGTTCAATACCGGAATTAATCGCTGCGTGTCGCAACCACCTGGCGGCCGATGGTGTCATGACGGATGTCGGCAGTTGCAAAGCGGAAATTGTGAAGCGCGTGGAGACCTTGTTTCCACGCGGGAAGGTGCCGTTTATCGGCAGTCACCCGATCGCCGGCTCAGAACGGCAAGGGATTGAGGCGGCGACCGCCACGCTTTATCAGAATGCACTTGTGGCGCTGACACCCACCCGCCGGACAGCGCCGGCGGCCCGTACGCAGGTAATGCGCCTGTGGCAAGGCCTGGATGCGCGTGTGCAGGCATTATCGCCACAGGCACACGATCACCTCATGGCAAAAACCAGTCATTTGCCGCATCTGGTGGCGGCGCTATTAGCCGCATGCGTAGGCCGAACCCAGCCTGGCCGGGTCGGGCCGTTCTGTGGCGCCGGTTTCTTTGACACTACGCGCATTGCAGAGGGCGATCCTTTGCTGTGGCGGGATATCATCCGCGCCAATCAGCCGGCGATCCACAATGAACTGAAGGCGTTTTCCAGGGAAGCGGAGCATTTATTGAACATTTTTAAAAGCGGTGACCCGGAGATGCTTGACAAGTTTCTGCAAACAAGCCGGGAACGGCGGCGCGCATTAACCCGGGGACAAGGGACCGCCTCGTGAACACGGCCGATAATGCAACCATCCATCCCTGTCGCATGCTGGCGGGCATCGTGCGTGTCCCAGGGGACAAAAGTATTTCACACCGGGCGGCAATGCTTTCGGCGCTGACTATTGGTTCATCACGTTTGACAGGATTTCTGCGGAGTGAAGATTGTCTGAACACTCTGAAGGCCATGGAGTGTCTCGGTGCGCGCGTTGAGATCACATCGGAATATATTCAGGTTACGGGCCGGCCCTGGACCTGTCCACGCCAGCCCTTAGACATGGGCAATTCGGGAACCGGTCTGCGGCTTTTAACAGGGCTGTTGGCCGGCCGACCGTGGACTACGGAATTAACCGGCGACAAATCGTTGTGTTCCCGCCCCATGCAACGCATCCAGGCGCCGTTGGAACAAATGGGCGCGCGGGTCGAGTTGATGGGTGCGGGGAATTGCGCGCCGATCCGCATTACCGGCGGCGCCTTGCGCGGCATCACATACGCCATGCCGGTTGCCTCCGCACAGGTTAAATCCTGCATTTTGCTGGCGGCTCTTTTTGCGGAAGGAGAAACGCGCATCACGGAACCACTGCCGACGCGGGATCATACCGAGCGTGCGTTCGAGGTATTAGGGATAACTTTGCGAACGGATGGAAATCAGATCACGATCCGCGGCTATGGGCCGCGTGGGCCGGACCTGACGGCAAGGGATTGGAATGTGCCCGGCGATTTTTCGTCGGCCGCCTTCTGGCTGGTGGCCGCCGCTGTTTTGGGAAAAAACGTGACTATTCAGAACGTGGGCTTGAATCCGCGGCGAACCGCCTTGCTGGATGTGTTGAAGCGCATGGGCGCTGATCTGGCCGTCATGCCGGCGCCCGCATCTTCGGCGGAGGAACCGTTCGGCGTCATTACCATTCGCGGGGCCGGCCTGTGCGGGACCGAGATCAGCGGCGCCGAAATTCCCAACCTGATTGATGAACTTCCCGTTGCGGCCGTGGCCGGCGCCCTGGCGCACGGAACAACGGTCATTCGGGATGCCCGTGAACTACGCGTCAAGGAATCTGACCGCATTGCGTGCATGGTCGCCAATCTGCGGGCCCTGGGCATTCCCGCAGATGAGCGCGCGGACGGGATGTGCGTGAGCGGCGGTGCAACGGTGCGTGGGAATGTGGAAATTGACTGTTACGGTGACCATCGCGTGGCCATGGCCATGGCAATCCTGGCACTGGGCGCCTCGGCGCCCGTCCGTATTCGGGGGGTTGCCTGTGTGAACACCTCGTATCCTGAATTCTGGCGTCATTTAATGTCATTGGGCGCCAATGTTGAATTGAATTAGGTTCGGCCGCGGCCGTACAACTTTGACAAAACGATTAGCCACAAAAATGCACAAGATTCACAAATATGATAAATTCAGTAGCATCCCATAGGATGCTTTGGCTGAGGGCTGTGGGCTATTGACTGTGGGAAAACCCCAATAAAACCGAGGGCCATGAA
>JBDRJR010000093.1:0-18266 GCA_043814705.1 Verrucomicrobiota bacterium
TAAATGCAAAGGTCACGGAGGTGATCCGAGCGAAGAAGACTGTAAAGCGGGATACTGAAGCACCTGTTGTGCCGGAAGTTCAGGAAAAGGAAAGGGTGAAGATCAAGGTGAAATATCTGGCACGGGAAAAGGACTCTATGACGGTCAAGTTGCAAACGCTGGCCAGGCAGGAAACCGAATGTCAAACCAAGGTAACGCTGGCCGAAGCGGACCAGCGTACTGCGGAAGCGCAAGCGGCGGCGCTGGCGCTTGAAGCCAGAACGGCGCAGACTGACTTGACGGCGAAGCAGGACGCACAGGCGCGGGCGAAGCAGTTGGCCAGGCAAGATGCACCTAAAGAAGTGAAAGCTAAACGCGCGGTGGAGCTAAAGGCCGCGGAAGAAGCGCTGGAACAAGCGCGTGTGGCGGCCAAGGCGAAAGTCGGGCAAGCGTCCGCGGCGAAGACGACCGCGGAGGACAAGGCCAAGGTGACATCCCGCGCGCAGGCCGCGCTGGCGAAACAGCGCAAGAGTATGGCGGATCAAAAGGCGGATCTTGAAGTAAAAGCGGATAAAAATGCCGAGCGGCAGGCCAACGCTGAGATCAAGGCCAATCAGGTTGCGGCTCAAGCCAAGCATGATGCGGAATTGAAAGCGGCGGCGGAATTAGCGCGTCGTTCCGCCTTGGAGAAACAGGAAGCCAAAGCCCGTGCCGAAGCGGAAGAGCAGGCCAGGAAGGAAGCTGAATTGAAGGCCAGGGCGGAGGCCAAGAAGGCGGCCATGGCGGCGGAGGCGGCGCGCAAGGCGGCGGCGCAGAAATTATTTGAAGATACCAAATCGAAATATCTTACGCAGGCGAAGTCCGTCATTGCCGAGCAACTGACGGCCTTGGCCAGGCAGGAAACCGAATGTCAAGCCAAGGTAACGCTGGCCGAAGCGGATCAGCGAACCGCGGAAGCGCAAGCGGCGGCGCTGGCGTTTGCGGCTGAAATGGCGCGGGCCGATCTAAATGCAAAGGTCACGGAGGTGATCCGAGCGAAGAAGACTGTAAAGCGGGATACTGAAGCACCTGTTGTGCCGGAAGTTCAGGAAAAGGAAATGGTGAAGATCAAGGTGAAATATCTGGCACGGGAAAAGGACGCTATGACGGTCAAGTTGCAAACGCTGGCCAGGCAGGAAACCGAATGTCAAACCAAGGTAACGCTGGCCGAAGCGGACCAGCGAACTGCGGAAGCGCAAGCGGCGGCGCTGGCGCTCGCGGCTGAAACGGCGCGGGCCGATCTGAATGCGAAGATCGCGGAGGTGACGCGGGCAAAAAAGATGGTGAAACAGGATGCGCCGAAAAACGTGAAGGTCCAACGCGCTTTGGAAGCACAGGCCGCGGAGAAAGCCCGGGAACAAGCGGAACTGTCTTACCGCACTGCTTTGGCGAAGGCATCGGCGGCTAAACGGATTGCTGTGGATAAGGCGGAAGCAATATCCGATGCAAAGGCCGCATTAGTGAAACAACGCAAGCGCATGGCCGCGCAAAAAGCGGATTGGGAAGCCGAAGCGCTTAAAAACGCTGAGCGGCAGGCCAAAGACGAGATCAAGGCCAAACAGATTGCTGAAAAGAAAATTGCTGAAGATAAGAAATCCGCTGAAAAAGCCCGACGTGACGCAGAGTTGACCGTTCTGGTGATGGGCGAAAAAAAGGCGGCGGCATTGGCCAAGCAGAAGGCCAAACAGGCGGACGCGGCGAAAGAAATCGCGGCGGAGAAGGCCAAGGCAACATCCAACGCAAAGGCCGCACTGCTGAAACAGCAGAAGTGTATGATCCGCCAGAAGGCGGATATGGAAGCTGAAATGGTTAAAAATGCTGAGCGTCAGGCCAAGGCGGAAATCAAGGCTAATCAGATTGCGGCCAAGGCCAGGTATGATGCCGAAATGAAAGCGGATAAGGCGGCCAGACAGAAGGCGGCGGAAGATCTGTCGCGTCGTGACGCCTTGGCAAAGGCGGAAGCACGGGCCAGGCAGGCGGAGCAGGCCGAGCAGGAACGGAAAGTAAAAGTCAAAGCTCGCGTGAAAGCCCATGGCGAAACAGTTGAAACAGTTACGCCGGCGATTGAAGCGGAGGCAATCGCAGGAAAACCGGTTGCCGTAGCCACAAAGGATATTGAAAAAGAAAAGTGGCGGTTGGCGGTCGGGATGTTTGTCAGGCAAATCGGCGCACAACGCTTTAAAACCGGATCTTATTCAGCCAGTTACGTCGGCACGAAATCGGCGCGCGATCACTGGGTTGGAGCGGCCGGCGGATTGAATGATGTCGGAAATCGGATCTATGATGATGGGTATGTGAAAGCCGATGATTACACGGATTTGGATAATGGAACGTGGAATTGGGGATATGACGACGGGAAGCAGGTGAAAGGCAATAGCATTGAGTTCGAAGGGGTGGATGAAAGATGGCGGCGTTATAGCCGGCATATGACGGCAACAGAGGCGGAAAACCGTGAAAACGCCGACTACCGCGGCGGAATAATGTTGGAGGCGGCGCGTTACCTGGCACAAACGCGGTTCATAGACTATGGCTTGAGTTTTGGGCTCTCGCGGGCGCAAACTTTCCAGGCATCGGCGAATGGACTGAATAATTTTAACGACTTGCAAGAATGGTCAACATATGAGTCATATGTTTTAGACACATACGATATCACCGGGCTGGGGATCACGCCGGATAGCGAACCATACCACGGTAACGCAAACAAAGAGGGGCCGGTGATTGATGCTTCGCCCATGACCCGGCAACATTTGGGCTCCGATTTGGTGTCAGCGCAATCATACCAGGCATATAACTCGATATCAGAATCATTTGACATGGATTTATCAACATTGTCGCTGGGAATGAGCGTTAAGAGTAATTATCGGAGAGTATATGTAGTCGGGTCTACGGGACCAACCCTGAATATGGTGGAAAAAGACGCTAATTATAATGAAACCTTGTTCGAATCATATAACGGGAGAGTTCCGCAAGCGGTAAAATACTGGAACGACAGCGCAAGCGGGACGGAATGTCTGTTTGGTTACTACGTGCAAGCTGAGGTTGGGGTGCGGATATACCGGGGACTGCATTTAGGTATATTTGGACGCTATGATTGGCTGGAGAACGTGTCCGGCGATGTTGGTCCGGCGCGCTATGAAGTCAACCCGTCCGGAGGCTCAATGGGCGGAACGCTCGGCCTGCAATTCTAATTATGTATGAGTTTATTACTGGCCGACAATTGGACTGATTATCAACTGCTTGATGGCGGTGACGGCATGAAGCAGGAGCGCTGGGGCGACATCGTCTTGGTGCGCCCGGACCCGCAAATTATCTGGCCACGGCCTTCCCGAATCCCCTGGAGTGATTTTGACGCTATCTATCGCCGCAATGAACAGGGTGGCGGCCGCTGGGAATTCAAAAAACCAGTGCCGGAGTCATGGATCATTCGCTATCGCCATCTGATGTTTAAGATCCGGCCGACAGGATTCAAGCATCTTGGGCTTTTCCCGGAACAGGCAGTCAACTGGGATTGGCTGGCCGGAAAAATCAGCGGACACAAGATGCCTGTATCGCTATTGAATCTGTTTGGGTACACGGGCGGCACAACGGTGGCGGCTTCCGCCGCCGGCGCCAGTGTCTGTCATGTGGATGCGGCCGCCGGCATGGTGAATTGGTGCCGTGAAAATGCCGCCTTAAATGGACTGGCTGGGCATCCTATCCGTTATATTGTGGACGATTGCCTGGCTTTTGTGAAACGGGAAATCAGGCGCAAGAACCGCTATGATGCGCTGGTCATGGATCCGCCCTCGTTCGGGCGCGGACGCCGCGGCGAAGTATGGAAGTTAGAGGACCAGTTATGGGAGCTTCTATCCGAATCACGCAAGTTATTATCCGTGCGTCCGCTTTTATTCCTGGTAAACTGCTATACGGCGCATGTGTCGGCGCTTGTGGTAGCTAACATGGTTTGCGATATTCTGGTCGGTTTGCGCGGCCGGATTACCAGCGGTGAAATAGGGTTGCCTTTTCAACAAAGCGCAAAAATTTTGCCCTGCGGAATCTATTGCCGCTGGGAACCGATTTAAGAGTATAAGAGTATGGGCGTGTGGGAGTTGTGGCGTAAGAGCGTAAAGTGTGTCTATATTTTATTACTCCGATACGCCCATACTCCCTTACCCCGACACTTCTTCCCAGCGGGGCAGGGCCGTGAAAAACAATGCCGTTTGAATCCGTGCCGGCGGTATCTTCAGTGTTTTGGCGGTCATTTCCCGATACGCGCCAAGTTGCGGACGATAACGCTCGATCTCGAACTTCAGCCAGGTGTCGCAATCCGGGCCGGGCCGGCCGGTCTTGAAGTCCACCAGCACAATGTGGTCGGCGGTTTTCAAAACAAGATCAACGCGTCCGACACGAATAACGTTTTTGTCGAAACAATCCTCAATTGCCCATTCGGGTATTATTTCGGTTGCGGCCTCGCGTAATGCCGCCAATACCTCGAATTCCCAGGCACGCCGGCATTCATGGAGTATTTCTTTCGCAAGTGCCTGACACTGCCGGTGCGTCAGGCCTTCATCCATGAGCGCCGCGGCCACCGCCGGCGACTTGGGCAAGGGACTGCCCCGCGCCAATGTCTCAAATAACCGGTGCATGACCAAGCCCCGCGCCTTGGCATCCGGCTCGGTTTCGTCGGCGCCTGACCGTGCGGCGGTGGCGGTTGCATCCTCGATTTTCGACGGACTCCGAAGCAGATATGGCAGGGGATCCGGCTCAAACGGTGCCGGAGCAGGAGGTTGTTTGGGCGGCGCCATGCGCCGTGCGCCGGTTTTGACGTGTTGTGGGTTTTTAAGCATTTTGACCGGTAGTCCATTAAACACCCCTGCTTGATCCATGCGCGCGAGCCAGGCGATAGCCGATGGCCGCTCTTGTGCGCCGGTGGTTTGCGGGATCAGGCCGCTCAAAGTGATTGTTTCACGGGCGCGTGTTACCGCAACGTAGATTAGCCGCTTATATTCCGCCGCGTCCCGGCGAAGTCCTAAATCGCTCAACAAGATCTGTGCTAATGATTGTGTGTCTGTCCGCCGATCTCCGGCGGTGGCGGCCAGGAAAGACGAAGGACAGACGACGGTGTCACGTTCGCCTTCCGGCAGGCGTTCCATTAGAAATGCGGCGTTCCTTTCCCGGCGCGCGACGCGTCCTCCGGGTTCGCGGTCAAGCCCGACTACGAAAACATGGTCGAATTCCAACCCCTTGGCCTTGTGGATGGTCATAACGGCAACATTTGAAAATGCGGCGCGCGGATCAGGCGGTGTCCAGGCGCGTGCCAGTAGTCGTTCCAGGTTGGCGAGCGTCTCCTCGCCGCGTCCCTCGGGGCATTGGCCGAGCAAATCGAAGCACCGCATACTGTTGGCCAAACCAGCTGGGCCGCACATCCGAACCACGGCGGCGGGTCCGCCAAGTTCCTCCCAGATGTGCTGAAGACTGATTGCATAACGTTCGCGTCCGAAATCGGGGCGGATTTTGTCCAGTGCGGCATTAAAACGAAAAATCTCCGGATGGTCTTGACGGCCGAAAACGGTAATTTTTTCAGACCAGCGCGCCGGCGCCGGCATCCTGGCAAGCTTTTCCAGCACAGCGTTAGGAACATGACACCAGGGCGCCCGCAGTGCTCCCGCCCAGGCAACATCATCGTGCGGACGCAGGAGCGCCTTGAACAGGTTCAGCAAGTGGCGCACCTCGGGACAGTCCGGCATCGGCACGCCTTCCATCAACCGGATGGGGATGGCGAGCGCTTCCATGGCCCTGACATAAGGCGTCAGGTGTGTTCGCGCCGGAATCAGGATCGCGATGCTGGATGCGGAATCGTCCCGGTGCAGTGCGGCAACCCGCCGCGCGATGTAGCCGGCCTCCTGCTCGCGCGCTTCAGATTTTCGCGGCAAGGTTGTCTGGAGATTGTTGGCCGGACGGTAGTCAAAAAAAGCCAGTGTAATCGGCATGGGCGGCGCAATTTCGCCACGCACGGGCTCCGATGCGTTAAATGACACTTCGCCGAATGCCTTGTTTGGCATTGCCATGACACGGGCGAAAAATGTGTTGGCGAATGCCACTAAACGCGGACGCGATCGGAAGTTGGTTTTAAGGTGCAATGCCTTCAACGGCAATGGCGCTTCAGCGCGCCGGGCAAGACCATTGGCTTGGAGTGCTTCAAAAAGGCTGACCTCGGCCCGGCGGAACCGGAAAATGGATTGCTTGGGATCGCCAACGATAAAAACCGTCCGTCCATCATCCGGCTCCCAGCCTTCGGTCAGTGCGCTGAGCATGCGGACCTGGTTATCGTTCATGTCCTGTGCCTCGTCCACGAGGATATGCCGCAGATGCTCATGAAAGAAAATCAGGCTGTCGCCCGGACGATCCGCCTGATTTCCACCGGAGGCGGATCCGCCTATGGCGGAGAATGCCCGCAAAGCCGCCAGTTCCAGCTCCATGAAATCCAAGCCGCGCGCGTTCATCATCTTGCCGAAGCACTTCAACGCGCCCCCCGCAAGGCGCATGCAGTCGCTTAACGCTTCGAAGCCGGCTGGGTCTCCGGTTGCCTGCCACTCCCGCGTAAAATTCAGGATCCGGGCAATTTCCGACGGAAGATCCCGGATGAAATCGGCGGGGGGTGTTTTGCCAAAGTTTTCGCCAAATTCCATGCTCTTGAATTGCTTGCGCGGCGTGCCGGCCTTGACCAGAAAAACATTGGCGGCTGATTGCCAGGCCGGCACGTCGCGCAAGGACGATCCGGGAATTTTCGCCGACAGAGCCTCGGCCAGTCCCGCCTTCGTCCGGCACTGCCGGACGAAGGCGGGCGCAGGAAGGTCGATTTTATGTTCATCCAAACAGCGGCGTAATGCCAGCCAGTTTTCTTTGTGCCGGGTAAAATAATCGTGGAGTTCTTTCAGGTAAAGCGCCGCTAACTGTTCGGTGCGGCGCCCCAGTTCGTCTGCCGCGTGCGGGTGCTGAAAAATTGTGATCAAGCCTTCCAGCCGGTCACGCCGCGCGAGGATGTCGGCCAGTTGATTGGAAATGACGCCGACATTGTTGTTGGCGGCCGCCAGCCTTCGTTGGAATGCGGCGGTTTCCGCGGTGTCCCGGCGCGAATCGCCCGCGGCAAAAGCATGTACATATTCGGCCACGGCCTCATCTAAAAGAACTTCTTGGCCAATTTCGTCGAGTAGCGCCCCGACTTTCCGCGAAGTCAGGGCGGGTGGTGTCCGGGCTTCCAGCGGCCAGTTCCGGGCGACCCGTCCGCAGAAACCATGGAAAGTTTCCACCAGGAATGCGTCCGGACTCCGCAAAAGGACATCCCAGTCCGGATGGACCTTAAGCGCCTTGCGGGCCAGTTCCAGCAGGTGAGCTTCCCACGATCCGGATGGTGCGGTATGGTTGTGATCCTGCGCCTGGCGCAGGGTCCGGGTAATACGATCCGCCATTTCGGCGGCCGCCTTGCGCGTAAAAGTTACTGCCAGGATCTGGCGTGGATGCCCGACATCGGCAAGCAGGGCAAGAAAGCGGGCGGTCAATAATGCTGTCTTGCCTGAGCCGGCGGGCGCCTCCAGAATAAAACTCCGGCGCGTATCCAGTGCCTCCCGGCGAATCTGAATGTCCGGTGCCTGGGTCATGACGCAGTTTCCTCGTTATGATTGCTGTCCTCTTCGATTTCCGACCACGCCGGTTGCCGGTCGAAAAAACCGCACAAGTTGAAAAATTCGCAAAATTGGCAGGCTCCTGCCCGTGCATGGAAAATGACGGGGCTTCCCGGGCGGGGATCAGCCGCAAAACGCCCTTGGCGCGGCAATTCCAGGCATTGCTTCAAAACCGTTTCCCATTGCGGCAGAAATTCGCTCCAATTGACGGGATTGTGCCGGTAGCTTAGCGGGGCGACTTTGACGTCTGCCGCCTTTTCCAGGCAGATGTATCCGGCTTGTGCCGGACCGCCGGCGCAAGCCTTGAGTTCCGGAACAAGGCCGCGTTGCAATGCTATCAGATAAGCAGGTAATTGAAGTTCCGTCATTTTGTCAATTACGGATGTCGCGGAAGGTGTTGTCCCTGATTTATAATCCCAAACGGCAAAGCCTTCGGACTTGTCTGGGCGGGGCGCGTCGGCCTGGGCGTGGTCCGGCAACAGCCGGAGCGAAGCCTGGCCGATGGAACATGGCGTATGGCGATCAATCCGATCAATCCGCCCGCGTAGAATTAGATCGGCAACTGCAAGTCCATTGAACGGCGCTTCGGTCAAGGCAAACCGCCATCCGGCGCGGGCCCGTTCCCGTTCCAGATTGAGCCAGGCCGGCAATATTCCCGGCATTTCCGCATTGCCCAGCAACCGGAGCCGTTCAACCTGCCGGAAAATATCGTCCGGACAATATGACAATTCATGATCAACGGCTTGCTCGAGCCAAGCTTGGGCGCCGCGGTCGTCTTCAGGCCAGCCATGCGCGTGATCGTTCAAGCCGTCTACGAACGTTTTCAAGATGCCGTGTAAAATCTTGCCGCGCATTTGTGGGTCCATGCCCACATCAGTCAAAACCAGCGGCTCTAATTTGAGAATACGGCCGCAGAAAAACCGGAATGGACACCCCGTCAGGTCTTCAATTGCCGTAACACTCCATTCACCGGATAATGGCGCGACTGCAGTTTCGGAATGGCGGCACAACTCAACAACACCGTGGTCAATGCGCGCCAGATAGCCTTCCCTAAGCCAGCGTGCCCGCATCCATTCTGGCGTCGGATTTTCCCATAGATTGTATGGCACCTTGATTTGGTTGCCATTGGAACCGGCCGCGTCGGGCAAAAGGGGACAGGGCGCGTGCGGTGTTTCCTCATTGCCTTCTGCCGCGCGGCTGACATGAATATGCGGCGCCGCCGTCATGAGCGCCTTTAACTGCCGTTGGCCTTGCGCCCATCGCCGTTCGATCGTTCCGCCTTCCAAAAACCGCTGTTCGTGCGGATCCAGAAACGGCCATTCCTGGTCGGGTGGCAAAAGGACTGAATCATGGACGCCGACCAACCATAGATGGTCAAAGGCCAACCCGCGTGATTCGGCCGGACTGAGAACCTGAATGCCGGCGGTTTCCGATGTTTTTTCGGCAACAATAATTTTTGCGGCGGATACGGTCAGCCAGGCCAAGGCGTCGGAAGCGTTCATAACAAGGGCGCCGGTCTCCCGTATCAATTCCGCGATGATCTCGTCCAGATGCTGTTTGGCCAAAACATCAGTGGCGCGGCGCTGACCTTCAAACCGGCAAAAGCCTGACGCGGCCAGGCAGCCTTGCATGCCGTTCAGCCAGTCGGCTAATGACGCTGTTTGACGGGAGACCAGGCGTTGAAACGGCGCCATGGGATAACCCCGGTTGGCTAATGCCGTAAACGCTTCTGACAGCGACAGGACCCGCTTCGGTTCCCAGAGCGCGGCGCGCAGGTGATCCACGTCCGGGGATCCCGATTCCCGGATATAAGGCGAGACAAACATTGACGTTAACAGCGGGATCGGCGCGCGTTCATGCGGAAGCCGCAGGGGAATAATCGCGGTCTGAAAAAGCGGATGCTCGATAAGCGGAGTGCCGGTTGCCAGGTTATACCGGATCGCATGTTCAAAGTCCGGCTGTTCCGATCCCGCCAGATCGTCAAAACAGCTTTTGAGCAGAGGGAAATAGGCATGATCGGCAAAGACAACCGCCAGGTTCCTGTTGCCGTCGTTCCAGGCGCGCAAGACATCAGCGCATACTGCGCGGCACTCCTGTTCCGGGGTGGCATACAAACTGACGCGCGTTGTCGGATCTGGCTCGACATCAAGCCGCCAGAACATGGTCTTGCTCCGTGCCGCTAAAGCGTCACAAAGCGGTCGTTCTAACGGCGAAATATCGTCAATGCCTGCCAAAATTGTTTTTTGTGGAATAGTCACGCGCCCATCGGAGATGGCCATGCCGACAGTCATGATCATATCGCGCCAGAGCACGATGCCCTCACATTCGGCGAACGCAAGAAAGCGGGCGGCAACTTCGCGCCGGAAACCTGCCAGGCGGTGTTCGCCGGCATCTCCGATCGGATTTAAACCGGTCTCCAGCAGAACGTCCAGCGAAGCTTGTAACTGGGCATACATTGCCGGTTGCACGATCAAACCGTCGGGCACGGATATGCCCTGTACGGCCTTATGCCAGAGTTGTAACGACAAGGCTGGATTGAGCGGACGGCGTGATGTCCAGAGACCAAGGTAGGTTTCACGGACCCATCCTTGAAACGGGTGTATTGCCGGTGTTTCCCATCCGCGGGCGTCATGACCGATGCATTCCTGTCGGTAGCGGTGCAGTAACCGTCGGGCCAGACGCGCGGTGGCGCATAATACCAGGGTTTCTTCGGCCGCCGCCCGGATAACGGCCCGCTCAAACTCGCCGGCCGCCGGAAAAATCCGTGTTTCCCATCGCCCGGCCGCATCCAACCCTGTGTCTTTGGGTGTTGTCATAACGTAAAAATAGCATGCATTACGCCGGGCAACAAGTATGCATCCTGGTTGACCAAAATGCCGCCTCCATTTTTATGTCCGCACATTTTACGCTACCCATAAATTTGCTTGCCGGGACAGGCGGAATCCATAATAATACCCTGGTCTTGTTATGGCGGCGTAGGACAATCAGCCGTTGCGGCATCCTGCGTGCCGGGCGTGTCACATGAAAAAAACGATCAACCTCAAGGGCCGCAGTCTGCTGAAGATCTCCGATCTATCGGATGACGAATTGATCTACCTGCTGGATTTGGCGGACCGCCTGAAGCGCAAAAAGAAACGGGGTTTACGCGGCAACCTCCTGGCGCATAAAAATATTGCGCTGATTTTTGAAAAAGCTTCCACACGGACGCGTTCGGCATTTACCGTGGCGGCGGTGGATGAGGGTGGGAGCGTGGAATTTCTGGGCATGCATGACATTCATCTTGGCAAGAAGGAATCCATCAAGGATTCCGCCCGCGTATTGGGCCGTATGTTCGACGCCATTCAATTCCGGGGTTTTAAACAGGAAACCGCGGAAATCCTGGCGCGTTATGCCGGCGTGCCGGTCTGGAATGGGTTGACAGACGAAGCGCATCCCACGCAGGCGCTGGCGGACCTGATGACCATTCGTGAATGTTTTCATCGTTTGAAAGGCCTTAAGGTGGTCTATATGGGTGACGGCCGCAACAACGTATGCCTTTCCCTCATGATGGGGTGCGCCAAGGCGGGCGCCCATTTTGTGGATTGCACGCCACGTGAACTTGCGCCTACCCAGGCGTGCCTGGATGAGGTCCAAATTGTGGCGCGTCGGAACGCCTGCACGGTGACAGTGGAGCCGGATCCGGCCAAGGCCGTGGCCGACGCCCAGGTAATTTATACGGATGTCTGGGTTTCCATGGGCGAGGAATCCAAATTCGATGAGCGGCTGAGGCTCCTGAAACCCTATCAGGTCAACATGGATCTCATACGTCAAACAGGCAACGCGGATCGGAACGGCGTTATTTTTCTGCACTGTCTGCCGGCATTCCATAACCGCGAGACCGAGCTGACCAGCACGCTGGGCGCGCTGGAAGTCACGGAGGAGGTGTTCGAGTCGCCGTTTTCCAAGGTGTTTGACCAGGCCGAGAACCGGATGCACACCATTAAGGCCTTGATGGTGGCAACCCTGGCGGGATGCTAATTAAAGGGAAATAGGAAACGATGAGTGCAACAATGCATGCGCTGGCGGAAATGGACTGGGATGACCTGCAGTGCCTGGCGCCACTGGAGAAGGCCGAGTGCTTTAACCTGGGTTTGCGCCCTTTTCATGTTTTAATGGCCCAGCAGTTCACGCGGCCGTTGTTGGAGGAACTGGGCGCGATGGCCACGCGCATCCGCCAGGTTGCCAAGCGCAAAGCCGGTATGGATTTTCTGCGCGGCCTGCTTTCGCACCGGACAGCGATGCTCTATTTTTCGCAACCCAGCACGCGCACGTTCCTTTCCTTTCATTCGGCCTGCCAGATTCTGGGCATGAAAACCGTGGAAGTGCGCGACACCGCCACCTCCAGCGAAATGAAAGGCGAAACCCAGGAGGACTCCATCCGCACGTTCAGCTCGTTTGCTGATGTCATTATCATGCGCAGTGCCGTCGGCGGTCTGGCGGAAAAAATGGCCTGGGTGCTTTCCAACACCGAACGCCCCGTGCCGATCATCAGCGCCGGTTCCGGTAAGGACCAGCACCCAACCCAGGCCCTGCTGGATATTTACACACTCCAGCGTAGTTTTGAGACACGCGGCGGCATAGACCGCAAGCAAGTGGTTTTCGTGGGCGACCTCGCCCGGGGCCGCACGGTGCGCTCGCTCGCATTCCTGCTGACCCGCTACCAGGGCGTCAAACAATACTTTATCGCGCCGCCGCCGTTGCAGATCAAGGATGATATTCTCGATCTTCTGCGCGCGGCCCGCATCGAGTTCGAAGTCGGCAGTGATTTTGAAAAAGTCATCCCGGAAGCCGACGCCATATACATGACACGCATCCAGGATGAATGGGATGAAAAGACGGGGGACAGCGGCAGGATTGATGTTTCCAAATTCAGTTTTACGGCGGAGCACCTCAAGCTTCTTAAGCCGCAGGCCGTGATCATGCATCCCCTGCCGCGCCGCCAGGAAATCGCCGTCGCGGTGGATCGCGATCCGCGCGCCGTCTATTGGCGCCAGGTGCGCAACGGCATGTGGATTCGCGTGGCCCTGCTGGCTTCCATCTTCGAGTGCTTCGAGACAATCCGCGAATTCCAAGACACATGAATTGGCGAAATGCCGGATTCCAGATAAATTGCAAATAATTGCAAAACAAAAACGTTTGACTTTATTTTCGTTTTTGGAATTTGGAACTTATCTGGCCCGCCCTTGCCAAACTGCGGGCCTCGACACTTTGGATTTCCACAAAGCCCTGCGAACTGACGGGATTTAACCCCCGGCTTGCTTCCATGGAAGAATCCGCCGGATTATAGAGCGAGCCGGGACAGTCGGTCAGTTTCTGAAAATAGATGTTGCCCTTGTAGAGGCCTACCTGCGCGGTGCCAGTGGCGGACGCGGCCAGGACGTTTATGGCGGCCAAAGCCCCGCGCGTGGCCGGGTCAAAATACCGGCCGTCATAAATCTGATTGGCTACCAGGTTCGAGATTTGCTTGAACAGCAGGGTGGCGCGCCGATCCAGAGTCGCCTGGTAAACGAACTCCAGGCAACGACCCAGCAATTCCATGCCGGGCGCTTCATAGACCCCGCGGCTCTTGGTTCCGATAATCCGATTTTCCAAGGCGTTTTTCATGCCAATGCCATTGCGGCCGCCGATTTGGTTGGCCATGCGCATGGCCGCCAAGGGCGCAACTTGTTTGCCGTTGATACGTATGGCGCGAGCCTTTTCAAAATGCACGCTAAAACGCTCCACTTTGTCCGGGGCCTTGTCCGGCCATACACCCATGGTGGGTATGACAATCGTGCAGGCGGTTAGAAGGCTTTCCAAATCCTCGGCTTCATGGGAGAGCCCCGCCAGGTTGGCGTCGGTGGAATATTTTTTTTTGCCGGAGGTGTCGGCCTCCATGCCGAAGCCCATAAGATAGGCTACCATCTGGGTGCGGCCTGGAAATTCACGCAACAGGACCGGATCACGCCATGGCGCATACACTTTTAATTCGGGAGCCAGAACATTGGTATAGCGTTCGAAGCGCACCTGATCGTTGCCTCGCCCGGTGGCCCCATGCGCCAGGACGGTGCAACCGCGCTTTTTCATTTCCGGGATCAGGCCCTGGACGGTAATAGCCCGCGCAAGCCCCGTGCTGTTCCAGTAACCGCCGTCATACATGGCCTGTGCCTTGATAACCTCAAAACAAGCCTCGGCCATGGCCCGCTTAAGGTCCACAATCACCGTGCTTGCGCCACAGGGCGCCATGCGTTTCCGGATAGCGCGAATATCAGTTTCATCCGGTTGACCGAGGTCGGCCGTGAAACACACGACGTTAATCCCCAGGCCCACAAGCTTTTTGGTGATGGTCCGGCTGTCCAAACCGCCGGAAACACACAGGCCGACTTTTTCGTTTTGCAGTTCATTGATTGTCATAATAATTTCCTCTCCCCAAAAACACGTTGAATCGCAGTGCAGGTAATATTCTTGATCGTGGTTTCACTCACGCCCCAGTAGGGCAGAATATCCTCAACCAATGACCGGTAAAGACAGAGCGACGGATAGCCGGATTCATAGGGCGGGTACAGTTTTTCACTGATGGCATGAGGTGCGTGGTCCGTTTCAATCCAGTCAATTTCACCCTGCTTCAGCGCCTGGCGCAGTGCGATGGTATCGGCCAACTCGCGCAATGGCGGGTTGATTTTGTAAAGCAGGCCTTCCCGGCCTTTCATGTGATCGGCTGACCATAGCAAGTGGTGGGGGGTAACCCCGCAGGTGATATTCATGTCCGGCCGCGCCGCCTTGACAAGTTCCAGCGAAGCCGCGGCGGAAAGATGGCAGATGTGCAAAGTTCCCTGAAAATTTGCCGCCCGGGCAAACGCAATCTGATCGGCGATCGAGGCCGTTTCCGCCTGGGGCGGACGGGCCAGGCTATGACTGGCCGGTCGCGCGGCATCAAAACTGCGGGTGAACAGGGTCTCTTTCTCGGCGTGCACCGCCAGCACGCCGTGGTAATCGGCGGCGGCCAGATACGCGTATATTTTCCTCTGGTCGGCCTCTTTCGCCATGGCAAGGGCGCCCACCGAATGGCCGGCATAAAGTTTGATGCCAATGACCTGGCGGCACTGGTTGACCAGGCGGACGGCTTCACGTAATTGTTTTTCGTCGGTTGTCGCGCCGATATAAAGCCGGTAGCGTTGCTGGTCATCACGCGGGACAAGCGCCAGACGCGCCTCAATGTCGCGTTCCGTCAGGAGCGGCGGATCAGTGTTGGGCATGTCGAAAATCATGTCTACCCCTTGCTCGTCGCAGAGCTTCAGGACGTGGACAATGGTTTCCTTGTATGCCTGTTTGCCGTCACGGCAATGGACGTGGGGATCAATTCTCATGGTATGTTCACGATGCGTTCAAGGTCGGCGCTGATCCGGTTGTAAGTATTAATAATCCTGGCGGCCTTGGCGCGGGTCTTGGGATCCTGATGAAATCGGCGGAAATACTCCGGCTGGCCCAGCAGGGCGCGTTCAGCCCAGGCATTCCGGTTATTCTGGCGCGCGACCAGTTCCGCATAAAGCGCCGCGGAGACATGCCCGGTTTTCCGCGCAAGGTCCCAGGCGCGCGCATCAAGCGGTACGACGCTAAACAGCCGTAGTCCCAGATTTTTAAGCACCTCAAATCCGTCCTCCATACGGTCCACAAATGAAACCACACCGGTCAGTCGGCCGCCGCCATTCTCAATGATCGGTTTCCAGTAATCTTTTACCGACACGCCTTCGTTATTCAGGTCGGCTATGTGCAGGAAAGTTTTCCCGGCGATATCGGCGCCCAGCGCCTTGCCATCCTTATATATCTTGAGATGCGGCTTGCGCAAGGCGACGGCCACTGGATTCGAGAAATCCCAGTCGCGCGTTTCACCGCCGGAAATGGCGTCAAACGCGCCAAACTCCGCCTGGATCAGGCGGACGAGCGATTGGATCGCCGTGGCATAAGCCGTGCCGTCCTTTTCCACCGTGGTGCTCTGGACGTAGTAAGGGCCTACCTGTCCGGAGGTATAGGGGAACCAGGGCGTGCGCTGATCAACAAACCGGAACGCACCGGTATTCAACAGGTTCCGCAGATTGGTTTCCTGCATTGATATGGAAGCATCCGTGTTCATGGTTATTTTTGGCTTTATGTCTGTATACCATACTAACGCTGGCTGCGCCCGCAACCCAAAGATTTTAACCACGAAACACACGAACCACACGAAAGTTTACCCGCCTTAGGCGGCGCCAGAGGCGGCCAGGGTTCAGCAAATAAATCTTGTATGTTTTGTCAATGCAAACAGAATCTGATCCTATCCATTTCGTGTGTTCCGTGTGTTTCGTGGTTGATCTTCTTGTTTTTGATAGCGGTTTCTCATGTATAAGGTACTAAATACGGCGTGGGGATGCAATCTCCGTAAAAGTTTTGGTAATCAAGCATCGTTTTGAATTTGCACGCCGGAAGCGGTTCTGGTAAAAGACAGCTTTGTGCCGGCCGTAACATGGGCAAAGCAAGCGGCGGGACGCTCGAGTGTGCTGAATTGAAAGGAGCCGGCATGCTGACGGCTTTCGGGATTTCATTGATCGCGGTGGTCCTGGCTGAAATGGGTGATAAGACCCAGCTTCTGGCCATGGCCTTTGCCACGCGCTATCGTTGGCAAACCGTGCTTTGGGCGGTGGCTGTGGCCACGTTGCTTAACCACTTCCTGGCCGTCATTGCTGGCAATGTCATTACCAACATCGTGCCGATTGAATGGGTAAAATTGCTGGCGGCCATGTCGTTTCTGTTGTTTGGTCTGTGGACCCTGCACGCTGACACCACTCCCGGATCAATGTGCCGTGCCACAATAAGCCCGTTCATGACCGTGGCGATCGCTTTTTTCATCGCGGAGATGGGTGACAAGACGCAGTTAATGACGATGACACTCGCGGCCGACCAGGCGGCTAAGGTCGGAGGAGCGGGGCTGGCGGCAAAAGTCCAGCAGATTGTGCCCGTGTGGATGGGGACTACCTGTGGGATGATCATTGCGGATGCCGTCGGCATTCTGGTTGGCATTGTTTTGAACAAGCGTATTCCGACGCATATTGTAAAGTGGGTGGCCGCGATCACGTTTGCGGTATTCGGGATGTTGGGACTGCACGAAAGTCTGGATTTGCTATTGCCCGAAGGGACGACGATGCACCATGGATATCTTCTTGGCTTGATACCGGCGGTGGCCTTGCTTATGATCATGATCGCCAGACGCAGTGCGCGGCGGGCACGCGCGGCGACGTCTGGAAGTGACGCCGGGCAATAGGCCGGGTAATAGGATTGCCGGGCACGCGCATGGATGATATAGTAAAAGCGTGGATGTATGGGAATACAAGCGTTTTCCCGCATCCATGCGTCCATGCCTTGGTTGCGGACTGTTGCCGGGGTGACCGACAAATATAACGCGCCGAACACTGAACACCGGAATAGCTGTTTTTGATGAATGCCTTACCTGCAGATCGCCGGCTGTTGGCCGAGCTTGCGCATTGGCGCCGGATTGTGCTCGCGTTGACGTGGCAGGATCTGCGCAATCGTTATGTCGGCGCGATTTTCGGTTTGCTTTGGTCGTTCATCCAGCCGTTGATCATGGTCTTGATTCTGTGGTTTGTGTTCGCCGTGGCCCTGCGGGCCAGTCCCATGCACGGAGTGCCGTTCATCGCCTGGTTCCTGGTGAGCGTCGCCGCCTGGAATTTTTTCGCCGAGGCGTTAAATTCGGCCACACAGGTCTTTCGGGAATACGCCTTCCTGGTCAAAAAAGTCAGGTTTCAGATTGAGATCTTGCCGCTGATTAAAATACTTGCCGCCGCCTTCGTACATGTTTTGTTTTTGGCGGTAGTCATCGTTGTCCTGCTATGCTACAAAGTGCCCGCATCCTGGTTCTGGTTGCAAACGTTGTATTACATGGCCGCGCTGATCCTGCTCGTGCAGGGACTGAGTTGGATTACGGCGTCACTCAACGTCTTTAGCCGGGATGTGGCCTATACTGTCCAGGTGCTCTTGCAATTAGGCTTCTGGGTGTCGCCCGTGTTCTGGGAGTTTGACATGATCCCGGACCGATTCCAAGCGCTGGCCACGCTCCTGAAGTTGAATCCGTTTGTGTATATTGTCCAGGGCTATCGCCACAGTTTGGTCGAGCAGATCCCGTTCTGGGCGGATTGGCGGTTGATGCTCTATTTCTGGTGCTTTACGCTGGCAGTATGGATGACGGGTTATTTCATTTTTAAAAAACTTAAACCCCAGTTTGCCGACGTGCTGTAGGCGCGCGGTGGGTCAGCGTCCGGATCCGCGCGATCCTGTTCGCCCGCCGCCCGCCAAAACAAAAACCGGCCGCGTGGGCCAAATGAATTTGCATATCGTAATTCCTGGTGCTAAAAATGTAAAAAAGTATAATGAACAACAGTCACTGGCGTCCCACAGGGACGCCATGGGCTGTGGACTGTAGGCTGTAGGCTGTGGGTCGGAACAGAATAAACACAGATGGGAAAAACCGGAACTGCGGTTTTGATAATGGTCCTTCATAGCCCTCGGTTTTATTGGGGT
>JBDRJR010000094.1:0-2019 GCA_043814705.1 Verrucomicrobiota bacterium
CAGCGAGTAGATGGACCAATACCCGTTGCGATATACGGCCAAATCGGCCTTGCGGTCCCCATCATAGTCGCCGGGCACCGGTGTGCAATCCGCCCCGCCCCATTCGCCCGCGTTGGCCAGGATGAGTCCGTTGGCCAGCGAGAAAATGGACCAGTAACCATCGCGATAAACCGCCAGATCGGCCTTGTGGTCCCCGTCATAGTCGCCGGGCACCGGTATGCAATCCGCCCCGCCCCACGCCCCGCCGTTGTTTAGGATGAGTCCGTTGGCCAACGAATAGATGGACCAGTAACCGTTGCGATATACGGCCAGGTCGGTTTTGCCGTCGCCATCGTAATCGGTATAGTTGCCGGAAGACGCCACCATAAAACTATTAGTTATATTCGGGGCAGGATTCCAGTTGCTGTTGCCGGCCTGGCTGGCGACAATGCTGACTAGACCAGGACCGGTAAACGCCATGGTGGCACCTCCACTGATTTTTGCCGGTCCGCTTGCCACAGTAAAACTGACCGGCAGAGCACTTGATGCGGTTGCGCTTAAACCAGCCGTATTTGTTACTACTTGATCAGCTATTGCGGGAAACGTTATTGTCTGGTCATTTTTTGCGCCGACGCCGGTAAAGTTAAGAACAAAAGGACTCTGGATGCCATTATTGACGATACTGACTTGGGCCGTAGAAGAAATAGCATTGGCCGGCGCGAATACCACGGAAAAAGTTGAAGTGGACCAGGCCTCAATTTGTCCGGGAACATCACACGTTCGAAACGCAACCGCGCCCGATCCATTGGTCAGAACCGAATTGATGACCAGCGCTACGGCACCGGTATTGACAATTGAAAACACGTTGGTGCGTGCTATCCCCCACTGAAATGCGCCGAAATCGTTCCCTTTATCCGCCGCGACAGATTGACCGCTGGTAATGACCGCGCCGTTTGTGCCAAGAATACACAATCCCAGCGCTGGAAGCAGTGTGGTTCCATCGCCACAGGCCACCACATGGATGTTCCCCCAGAAGGAGTCCTGATTGTCTACAGCCAGCGCATTGCCAAACCCGAACTCCCGTATGTTAAGTCCTACGGTGGAGAACGGAAAATTCGTCGTGTTCAATGCAACCTGGACGCTCTGTTTGGTCAGCGGGTTGTACAAGTCCGAAGGTTCGGCCTCCATAATGATCAGATTGCCCTGACGCATGAGCCGGATGCGGTAACGCGGGGTGTCTCTCTCCTCCCAGCGAAGCAAAAGCTTCGCGTCGTTGGTTGCCGCATCTTTGGCCATCTGGTTATTTATATTATAGAGACCGATGAATCTATCATTATCAAGGGTTTCTTCCATCAGCCGCACTTGAATATCGTGACAGAAGGCGGGAATCGTCGTATCATCTGTATGTGCACGAACCCGTAAACGCGCCCCTGCTTCTCTGAACATCACGCCCGGACTCACTGAGCTCATAACGGCCTCAATCATGAAGTTATGGTTGGAACTTATATCCAGATTTGTACAGGTAAAAAAGTAATCATCAATAATCAGATCGTTAGCGGCGTCAACTATTCCTAATCCTGCCCCCTGCCATGCCGGCGATGAAGTAACGGCGACCAAGTCATAGGTATAGTCATCCGTGATGCCGGCGTGAGCCACGCCGGCAAGCGCCACTGCCAACACTACAACATCCAGTGTTAGAAATCTCGACTGGACTCTATGATTCAAGTTTTGTTTATGCATTCAACTCGTTTTTGAAAGGTTAAAATGAGCGGTTCACTCATCCCGTCTATTTATTCAAACGCAACCGTCAGAGGCACAGGTGTGTAATTGCCGGATGAGAATATCACGATCCATTCATTGCTGGTTTCGCTGCGGACCGCCGGGTCCGCCAAACCATCGCCATCAAATCGGTCGCCATCTGCATCCACGGACAATATTAACGCACCGGTTCCCAGCCCGCACCGCCCCACTCGCCGGCATTGTTAAGAATCAGTCCGTTCGCCAGCGAGTAGATGGACCAATACCCGTTGCGATAAAAAG
>JBDRJR010000095.1:0-27334 GCA_043814705.1 Verrucomicrobiota bacterium
CGGTCGATGAGCTTGTGTGCCGATTCTTTCTCCATGACGGTTGGCATAATATTACCTCCCTTTTTGGCATAAATTACACGACCAATGGACGGGGGATCAATCTCTTTTTTATCGTTTTTTTGTTTTTCTCCCGCCGAACGATGCGGGTCAGGCTGAGCGCGTAGCGCGATAGCCTGAACCCGTTGGTTCGGATTGATCTGGTTTTCACACAAAGCCGCGAAGTTCACAAAGAAAACTCAATTTTCCGATCGGGAAGCTTTCCTTCGTGTCTTTGCGCCTTTGCGTGAGACAGATTCCGGTGTCTTATTTTATTTTTTTCGAACGTTACGCTTCAGTTTCGTTTTGCCCGCCTCGGGCAAAACGTAAACTGCAAGCGATGGTTCGACCGTCATATCTCCACTTCTGTGTAACCGCCCTCGTCGAGGTTTTCCAAGGCATCACGAATCTGTGCGACTTTCTTGCTGATCCTTGGCCACGAAGTGGTCGTAAGAACAAGAATACGAATCTTGCGGCCGGTGAGATTCTGCTGGTATTTCAGGTTTCGGTCGGTTGTGATGAAAGCTTCGTAACTGTCAGACTCGGCTTCATGAAGCAGTTCCCCGTTCTGAAAAGTTGACCAGCCCCGTTCGGCACTTGTATCAACAAAATGGGGATGCAGATGGCGCCGAAGCGGAACAGGTGTGCCTTGATCAAAGAGTACTTTCATACCAGTGACTCAAGAAGTAGGCCAGCTGAAGCATGCTCCAGGACTGTCTCCACCTGCTGTCTTGTGACGCCAGGGAACCATTCAAGAAAGTCGTCAATGGATGCGCCGTCTTCAAGATTGTCAAACAGGGCATGCACAGGCACGCGTGTGCCTTTAAAAACCCATGCTCCGCTGACTTTCCCGGGTTGCTTTTCCACTTCCGGACAGTTATTCCAATCACCATTCATATTCAAAGACTACCAAGATTTCCTGTAGATTTCAATTCATTTCTTTTGGTCGAACGTTACGGGTGAGCGGATTTTTGCCCGCCCCGGGCAAAAAATACGCTCCACCCGCTGGTTGGCATTCTTCGTCGTTTCTTTCGGCTTCACCACGTCAAGCCGGGGCTTTCGTTCGATTCAAGACGCTTTACTAGGGCTGTGTCAGTCACGTTACTGATGATGATCTGGTTTGCCTCAGTTCGGGCCTCTGATCCCTCTGGAAAGTTGCGGACATAGTGCCAGATGTCGATGATTGCCCGGTCCACGCATCTCGAAAGGTCGAGTTCTCTGCGGAGTTTCGCATTCTTTCTCTTGTTTGCCTCAATGGCGTCCTCGTACTTCTTCCGGGCAATCGGGTCTCGTATGGCTTTGGGGTCCATTCCGGCCATTACGCCTTGGCCTCCGCTCTCCGGCGGCATGATGTTCATGTACACGATGTTCTCCGGCGCTTTGGGGTCGTAGCCCTTGTCTCGTGCATCCTGAACGGAGACAAGCACTTTGAGTTGTAGGCGAAGGCATTGTTCATCGAGCGGGGACAAGGTGTTGCCTCTTTGTCGGGGGTTCATCGAGGACGCGAGTCTTCTCGCTTCGACAAGTAGCTTGTGATCACCGGTCCTTGAATACTCGGCGAGCTTTACCTGAACGGCTGCTTCCGCATTGGTCATTGTCTGCATCGAGTCGTTTGACTCGGCGTATGCAATCCCCAGCACAGAGATGCAGAGTAGCGTTGCTGTGATGGCTCTCTTCATATTCATGCTAACGTCGCAAATCTCGGGCGGCGAAGCCGTACCGAGCATTTGTTGGTTCGGGCTTCCTATTCTTTCAGCCGCATGAGGTCATAGAGATCAGCCCCTGCTGCTGCTGCTTTCACGATTCCGGGGTTCTCTACCATCTCCGAAAGAATGTCCTTCAGACGGTGGATAGTGACGCCGGCTTCCTTCAGCCTGGCAAGTTCCTCTTCGTATTTGACCGTTCCGACCACGAGTTCCTTTGTCCAGGAACCGGAGCAAAGACGATTCCGCAGATCGATCTTCCTCTGTTGGTTGAACTTGGCATCGACCCACTCATGCACGCCTTGAGTCAGTTGTGCTGCATCTCTTTTCTTCGCGTTGTGAGGGGCGATGCCAGTCTCTTTGCGGATGGCAGCAGGCACCTTCGTGATATAGGAAATTGGATTGATTGAGACTTGTACCTCGATATGGCGGCAGTCATGTTGCCCGGAGGAGAGCGGACGGATCGCGAGGATGTCGATTTCATCATTTCCGAGTCTGATCCCTCGAATCGTGAAGTAGCCATTCCGGTTCAGCCACTTTTCAACAACTTCCTCTCCAAGAAGAGACATGATTGTTCCTTTCTTCTGCTTATCTGCTGCCCGAACGTCGAAAATCAGGATTTTTCGCGGCTACGCGAAAATATCCTGCATTTTCTTGTTCGGCTACTCCTTCTTCCTGTCTCGAAACGTGAAGCTGAAGAGATCTGCATCCTTCATCGCGAATCGCAGGCGGACAGCCTTTCCGGCAAGTCGAGTCACGTCCCCCCCGCCTTTCCATGCGATCACTCGCTCGATCTCATCGCCGACGATCTCGGGGCAGTCATCGAGGGTGTAGCCTGGGATTGGCGTGCAGTCGGCATCTTGAATCTCAACACGGACGAAGCCCGGTGCTCCGGTGCGGTAGTTGATCTCCAACTCGCGGCCCTCGAACGCGAACGGTTTGGTGACCATCTCACCGCCGCCCCAGGGAGCGGATACTGAGGCAAAGCCGTCCGTTCGCAACAACAGCCGCTCGATGTGCCAGGAGTCCAGCATGTAGTGGCGGGAGACAAACAACTGCACCCGGTTCGGCCCAGACGGCAGGACACCGGTCAGGGGGTAGTTCGAGCGCGAACCCCAGTTGCCCGCGCCCAGGCCGGGCCGGATGAAGGTCTCCATGAAGGTGCGGTCATATTGTGTGGACCCCGCGCGGCTGGTCAACAGCACGGCATCGGAGCAGTCCTTGAAGTAGACATGCGCCCCGATGGTCTTCATGCCAAGGTCTGCAGCTTGCGCCTTGGTGATCGCTTGGCGGCCTTCCATGAATCGGGCGGCAGGGGCGATGTAGATGTGAGGCGCCCGGAAATACGGCTGGGTATTGTTGACGTAGAACTGCTCGCGCGGCGTGTCGCCGTACGTCATGGATACTGACGGCGTCCAGGTCATCAGGTCTTTCGATGTTGCGCGTGCCATGCTGCGATACCCGTGTCCCCATTCGCCGTCATACCAGCGGTAGTAGAGAACGTATTGTTTCTCGACCTCGCTCCAGAACATGGTGTTGCCGCCGTCGAAGCAATTGCGCAGGTCGCTGATCATCTCCGGTTGCGGGCTGAGCTTGCGGAAGGTGAAGCCGTCAGCCGATGCCCAGAAAACCAGCCGTTTCGGGCCGGCCGGATCGCGCATGGCGGTATGCTTCTCGCCGCTCACCGGCTCGCTCTGGATCATCTTGATCCGCTCGTCAGTCGGCACACCGGGGCGGGTGTCCACCCAGGGCGCGCAGGGAAAGGCGAAGCGCGGCTCGCCGTCGTCGGTGGCGATGATGTTGTTGTCCGGCCAGTCGGGGCGCTTGACCAAGTTCAGCACGGGCTTGCTCCAGGTGGCGCCGCCATCGCGGCTCTCGGCGACGCAGCCGACGCCGTTTTCGTCCTTCGCGTCAGTGGCCGGCCAGCCGCGATAGTACATCAGCAACCGATCGCCAGCGTCAATCACCGACATTCCGAAGTTCGCGGGGCCCTCCCAGGGTTTGTCGATCCGGATCGCCACGCCGCCGGATATCGGTTCGTGCAACCGCAAGGCCACCCGATCCATCCGGTCGATCAGCGAGCGATCAACAAAAAGCTGTCTGCTGTTACCAATGCTTGCCACCTCTCCTCCTTCCGCCGTAGTAAGCAGGTGCGCGAGCAAAACAAGAATGCCGCTCACCACGGAGATCTGATTCCCGATACGCATGCCGTTCCCTTTCCCTGCCGAACGTTGCGGATCACGCGCGGCGGTAAGCCGTCGCGTGCATCCGGCTTGTTGGCGGTTTCTTCGGCTTCTACTGCGGCCTTTCAACCGGCAAGTCCCACAGTTTGCGGATCGTTTCCACGGTCTTGTTGACCAGAAGCACCCCCCCCGCATGACCGGTCAGGCCGCTCGGCACAAAGGCGCTGTAATGTCCCCCACGTTCCGCCCTTGCGGTCGGCAGATAGCTGCCGCCATCGCATGCAAGCTGGATGAGCATAGTCTGTGTTGCCGCGCTGCGAGCCTTGATCTGATTGCCATAGTCCAGGAACAACTCGAAGGGGTTCGTTGCAATGGCTATGTCATCGAAACGTGCCACATGTATCTCCGAACTCCAGAAGCTGGTGCTTTTCTGAAGGCGGAATCTCTCCATGATTCCGGCATGCGGGTACATGGCCGCAATGTCCGACGGTCCGAAAACGGTCTTTCCGGAATCCCTCACATACGCATCGAATTTGCGCTTGGCCCCATCGCACTCGGACATGGTCACGGTGCGCAATGGAAAGTCAATCGTCAGGACGTCATGGCGGATCAGCGCCTCGGTCCTGATGGTTTCCCTGGCGGCGTCATACTTATCCAGCACCACACTGGAGATACGTCTGCCGAGCTCTATGGCTCCTTCCAGAGAATGCATGTCCGGATCGCCGCGTCGCGCATATTGCCCGGGTTTGCGCACCTCGTCGCGCGGCGACTGGTCCCCAGCGGCACTGCCCAGACCGACAACAACGAAAGCATCGCCCAATTTACTCTTGATGAAGTCACGCGCCTTGCCCCAGAAGTCCGACGACACAAAAGGCTTCCCTTCAAGAACCTGCGCGGGGCAGGCGACGTTGACCAACGCGCCCATGGGAGCTCGGCTCTCATCGAAGAGGTATAGCAACTCAATGCCCGAGTCATTGACGGCTTCAACCGCCTCGAAATTGACCGTATCCGCCGCCCCATACATTCTGGCGCTGCCGTCATCGTACACAACCCGCCGACAGTGTCCTACAACCGCCCGTCCAAACGCCGGACTGAAGCCGGCAGGTTTCCTGTCGACCCAGGCCCGGCAGACAGCGTCGCATATCCGCTCAAAAATGAACGGCCCACATTTGTCCTCAAGCCAGACGTTCTCCGGCACGTTCTGGGTGTCGACATAGCGGGTGCCTTCGGGGAGAAATTTTGCGGCCAACCGCAGCTTATCTTTCACATAGAAATGCGGCCCCGTGTGCAGCTCGGTACCGCACAGAATGACTTTCGAGGTATCGATCGTGGCATCCCTTGCGCGAATCAGCTCTCGCACTCGCTCGGCGGAAGCGGCGTCAAAACAGGCCAGGTCGCATGAACAAATGATGATCTGTTCGTCGCCGGATTCCGCCGCAAAGACACTGGCATACAATGGACTCTCGACATACTGGGAAATGATCAGACCATACGTCGCACGCAGACTGACAGGCGCGGGCGGTGTGATATCAACCTGGCTCATGCCGATAAGCAGTTTGTCTCTCATCCTCTGGTTCCTCCAATGCTCGATTCGATCAACGGCCAACATATATTAGTTATGAATTACATATTGCAATATGCCAATGATATATAGTAAATTCACTGGCAAGTAAGGCAATATATTGAATGTAGGATTTTTATGCGATTTCCCGATGAATGTCAATGAAAATTCTGATGTTTTTTGGCAAGCCTATCTGGCATGCGTAGAGGAGCATAAGATCGATCCCGCGCATGCCCAGTTCTATCTCCGCTGGGCTAAAGCTTTTGTAAACAATCTGCCGGATAAGCCTCTGGAGAAGCGGTCCCGCGAGGATGTCGAATCATTTCTCAAGGGCTTGGCTGGCCGACCCTCTATCAAGGAATGGCAGGTCAGCCAGGCACGCTACGCCCTGCGCCTGCTGTATGAGCAGTTTCTGCCGAATTTCAGGCCTGCCACTGTTCCGGCCGCAGACGCCGATTCCGCATTGCCAGAACCCAGGGAATCGTTTAGGGATGAGGTCGCGCCGGGCGAGGTCGAACGCCGGCATGGCGCCATCCTGCAAGCCGTGACCACCGAAATTCGCACCCGTCATTATTCTTACCGGACGGAGCAGATTTATCTGGATTGGGTCCGCCGGTTTATCGCATTTCATGGCTACCGCGACCCGCATCAACTGGAGGTCACGTCCGCTGTGAAGGCATACCTGGATTATCTCGCCATTGAACGGGAAGTTTCCGCCAGCACGCAGAATCAGGCCTTGAACGCGCTGGTCTTTCTCTACCGCGAAGCGCTGAAACAGCCGTTTGGCGAGTTGGATGAAATTGTCCGCGCCAAACGTCCGCAACGCATGCCGGTAGTTCTCACGCGCGAGGAGGTCAACGCCGTGTTGGCCAAGATGGAAGGTATATCTGGACTCATGGCCGGCCTGCTGTATGGCAGTGGCTTGCGCCTGATGGAGTGTGTGCGCCTGCGGGTCAAGGACGTGGATTTTGCCCAGCGGCAGATTATGATCCGGGACGGCAAGGGGCAGAAAGACCGCGTCACCATGCTGGCGGAGCGTTACCTTCAGCCTTTGCAGGACCATTTGGCCCAGGTCAAGGTTCTGCACGAGCAGGATCTGGCACAGGGCAATGGCGCGGTCTGTCTCTGGCCGGGGTTGGAGCGGAAATATCCGAATGCGTCCAGGGAATGGCGCTGGCAATATGTATTCCCAGCCAAAAGCCTCTCAGTGGATCCGCGCAGCGGCAAGGTGCGGCGGCATCATATCAACGAAAACCTCCTGCATCGGGCCGTGAAGCAGGCGGTGGAACAGGCGGGGATTACCAAGACGATGAGCTGTCACACGTTTAGGCATTCCTTTGCCACGCATCTTTTGCAGGCCGGTTCCGATATCCGCACAGTCCAGGAACTGCTGGGGCACGCGGATGTGGCCACCACCATGATTTACACGCACGTGCTTAACCGTCCGGGGTTGGCGGTGAAAAGCCCGGCGGACGGATGAGGACGAAGGACAGACGACGGAGGACGGACTGAAGGGGCCTGTGGACTGTAGGCCGTGGGCTAATGTGAAGACGAGATGACGGACCCTCCTACGCCAGAGCGCTTTGGAGGGCAAGCGACAGAGTGGCGGAGAATTGTAACGACGCCTATATGAGAGGATCTTCCATGGAAACACAATCATCCGACGTAAACCCGGATACATTGCCGAGGGAGCCCAGTCCCTCCTGCGCTCTCCCGTCGGTCGTAGTTGCGAAGGGCAGGCCGCCGTTTAATGAAGTTTCGGTTCTCTTCCCGTTATTGACGCTCTACACGGTCGGCTACCTGGGACTGATGGCGGCGGAGTTTGTCCTGCGCGGCGCGTTCGTGGTTCCGGCGGGGATGATGCCGGTCTATATCGCCCTGGTGGGGGCCTATGCGGCCGACAAGGAAATCCGGCGCTGGGCGGTTGGCGATCAGCCGTCGCGCAAGGGCGCTTTGTTTGTCTATCCCTGGATGATATTTTTCCTGGCGGCCTTTCTGTTGCACAGTTTCCGGGTTGACTTTACGATGCCGGAAGAACTCGGCAAGGTTGTGCTCCAAGTGCTGGGTATATTCTTCGGGTCGCGCGCCTCGAAATATATCTATGCTAACCGTCGGGCGGACAACGGACGACGGATGGCAGACGACGGAGGGCGGCAGGCGGAAATCCTGGAGATGATCAAGGCGGCGGGGAAAGTAACCAACAGGAACATAACCGAGCGCTACCGGATTTCCGACGCCTCTGCCCGCCGTCTGCTGGCTGGAATGGTGGAGAAGGGCCTCATCAGGCAAATGGGCGAGCGTAAGGGCACGTATTATGTCCTGATTGATACTTGAGCGATAATGACCCGTAATGAGCGATATTTGAGTGATAATGAGCGATAAACGGTCTTTTCCATGAGCGATAAGTGGGGATATGGGTCATAAAACGTATTCGTTTCCCGCATGAAAACCCAACGCCAGAGGCTGGACCAATTGATGGTGGAGTGCGGCCTGGCGGAAAGCCGCACCAAGGCCCAGCGCCTGATCCTAGCCGGTGCGGTGCGCGTGGATGACCGGCCGGCGCTTAAACCGGGCCAGGATTTTCCGGCGGAAGTTGTGCTGGCCGTCGCCGCGCCGGCGCGTTTTGTCGGACGTGGCGGCGAAAAACTGGAAAAGGCTTTTGAGGTTTTTGCCCTGGATGTCCGGGACAAAATCTGCTTGGACGTGGGCGCCTCCACGGGCGGTTTTACCGATTGCCTGCTCCAGCATGGCGCCGCCAAGGTGTTCGCGCTGGATGTCGGCAAGGGACAACTGCACTGGAAGCTCCGGCAGGATCCGCGGGTGGTCATCATGGAGCAGGTCAATGCCCGTTATCTTAAACCGGGTGATCTGGCCGCCGCGCCGGCTTTCGCCGCCGTGGATGTTTCCTTCATCTCATTGACAAAGGTCCTGCCGGCGGTTAATACTACCCTATGCCGTGGTGCGATTCTCGTGACGCTCATCAAGCCCCAATTCGAAGCCGAGCGCCGGGAGATTTGCCGCGGAGGCGTCGTGCATGACACTACCGTGCATGAACGAGTCGTGGCGCAGATTCGCGCCTTTGGCCAGGCGGTATTAAAATTAGCATGGCGGGGCGTCTGTGAATCACCCATCCGGGGGCCGGCCGGCAATATCGAATTTTTAGCCTGTTGGGAAAAAGGAGACTGTTTCACACAAAGCCACGAAGTTACAAAGGTATGACGGAAAACCAAATCGGAAAGATTGTGGTAGATTGTGCAGTTCGGCTTCACATGGAGTTGGGCCCAGGGCTGTTTGAGGCGGTATACGAGACGCTACTCGCCCATGAACTCCAAGAAGCCAAACTAAGGGTTGCCCGACAGGTTCCGATTCCCATAGAGTTTCACGGCATTCGATTTGACGAAGGTTTTCGTGCTGACATCATTATCGAAGACAAGGTGCTTCTCGAACTAAAGTCTGTTGAAAATGTCAACAAAGCGCACAAAAAACAGGTGCTAACTTATTTGCGCCTGACCGGCATGAAGCTGGGGTATCTGCTGAACTTTGGCGAGGCTCTGATGAAGGACGGTATATTCCGTATTCTGAATGGTTCGATCGAATAATTCTTTGTGGCTTTGGTGTGAGATTATCTTTGGAAAAAACCCATGAAACCCATCGGAATATTCGCTAATAGCGCCAAACCATCGGCGCCGGACGTGCTGGGCCGGTTTGTGGCAACAGCCCGGCGGCTTGGCTTGCGGCTGGCGGCTGAGCCGGAAGCCGCCCGTTTTTTGCCGGGTGTGCGCCGCCTGACTCCGGAAAAATTGATCCGCGCTATCTCACTCCTGATGGTGTTTGGCGGAGACGGCACCATGCTCAGGGCCGTGCGTCTGCTCATGGGTAAGCCCATTCCGGTGCTCGGTGTTAACCTGGGAAGTCTGGGTTTTTTAACCAGCGTCGCCCAGCAGGATGCCGGGCGGGCCTTGGAATGCGTGGCAACGGGGCAATATACCGTTGAGGACCGCGCATTGGCGGAATGCGCGGTTACACGCGCCGGCCGGATCATCAGCCGCTATCACGCACTGAATGATGTCGTTATTGACCGCGGCGTGTGTCCCCGGATCGTAACTTTGGACATGCGCCTTGATAACGAAGCGGTATCGTCCTTTGCGTGCGATGGGCTGATTGTCTCCACGCCCACGGGCAGTACGGGGCATTCGTTAGCGGCCGGCGGACCGATCCTGCATCCCGGCGCCGCCGCGTTTGTGATCAGTCTGATCTGCCCGCACACGCTCAGTATGCGCCCATTGGTGATTCCGGATGACAAGCGAATTACCGTTCGGGTGGCCAAAAGCGTGGGCGACCTCTTGCTTTCCGTGGATGGCCAGGTAGGTGAAAAACTCAAGCCGGGCGACCAAGTGGAAATCCGGCGCAGTAAACAAAAGGCCCGTTTTGTGCACCTGCCGGATTACAGTTACTTCACGGTTTTGCGCCAGAAATTACACTGGCGCGGCTCGACCCTGGCCTGAAGATAATGCAGAATGCAGAATTTAGAATGTAGAATGCAACGCGTCTAAGGCCAGAGAAATTCCAAGGGAGAAGATACCATGGCTTCGGTCAGCGAATGGATTGTCAGGGAATATTTTGAACAGCAGGGTTACATGGTCATTCAGCCCTGCAAGTATTTCGTCACCGGCCGGCCCAAACGGATGGACGAAGAAATTGACCTGATCGTGTCTCACCCGCTGATTACCGAACAGCGCCGGCCGGACACCATGCTCTGGACCACCAAGGACCTGAAAACCGTTCCGCGGGCGGTTGTCGGCGTATATGGCTGGCACACGGAACGCATTTATCCCGCCATGCTGGAGCACATCCCCGAAATTGTGCGCTTTGCCGGCGCGGACGCGGTGCGCTCGGCGGCGCGGCGGCTGGGTAAGTCGGATTTCGCCAAAGTTCTCTGTCTGCCCCAATTGCCGGTCTCGGAAAAACTGCGGCGGGACACTTTGGACCTGTTAAAGCAGAAAGGCATTGATGGCGTGCTTTCGTTCCGCACGATATTGCTGGAACTGCTGGAGGGCGTGGACACCAATAAAAACTACGAGAAGTCGGACCTCCTGCAGATCCTGCGCATTTTAAAAAACTACGATCTATTGAAGGCTCCGCAACTGGAGTTCTTTGCCCCGCGTAAACGCCGCACGCGCCGGAACACCGTCGCGCCGGCTAATTAAACGGAATTTATGATCGATGGTTGCTGATTTCTGATTTTTAAACGGAAAAAAGGGCGATACACAGTTGGCATCGAGTGTTTCATCGTGATATTGGACGGCGCTACAATCATCAATCCGAAATCAACAATCCGCAATTCTTAGTAATGGATTCCCGCACAGCCTATATTGCGCTCAATATGATGGAGGATATCGGGCCGGTCAGCGTCCGCGCCCTGGTAACCGCGCTTGGTTCGCCCCAAGCCATCTTCCGGGCCGGCAAGGATGATTTGCTTAAAGCCGAAGGAATCGGCCCGGCCCTGGCTGAAAAGATAGTTAGCCGGCGCGGGGGTCTCCGCCCGGATGAAGAATTGGCGCGTGCCCGCAAGCGGGGATATGAAATCATCACGCCGGCGGATGCCGGCTATCCCAAGCCGTTGTTGACGATCCATGACCCGCCCCTGGCGCTCTATGTCTGGGGAATGCTGAAGCCGGACGACAAGCGCGCCCTTGCCGTGGTGGGATCCCGGCATACCACTCTCTACGGACGCGAGACGGCCGAAAAATTTGCCTTCCACCTGGCCAAGGCCGGCTTTGTTGTGGTAAGCGGGCTGGCGCGCGGGATTGACACCGCCGCGCACCGCGGCGCCCTGCAAGGCGGCGGCCGGACGTTAGCTGTGCTTGGCGGCGCTTTGGATTGCCTGTATCCCGAGGAAAACGCCGAACTGGCCCTGAATATTGCCGGCCAGGGCGCGGTGCTGAGCGAATTCCCGCTGGGCCGCAAACCCGATAAGACCACCTTTCCCATGCGCAATCGCATTGTCAGCGGCATGAGCATGGGCGTCCTCGTGGTGGAAGCGGGACCAACCAGTGGCGCATTGATCACCGCCGGCCAGGCGCTGGATCAGGGACGGAGCGTATTTGCCGTTCCCGGCCGGATTGACTCACCGGCCTCCAAGGGCAGTCACCAGTTGATTAAACAAGGCGCGCGCCTGGTTGAAAACGTGGACGATATCCTCGAGGAATTCGAATTCCTGATCCCACCGGCCAGCCGCGGCGCTTCCGCCAACCTGCCGCCGCTCAACCCGGACGAGGAAAAGATCGTGCGTGCCCTGGCCGAAGAGGAATTGGATCTGGATACCCTGACCCGGACAACGTGTGTGCCGGCCTCCACCATCAGCGTGCTGATCCTGGGACTCGAAATGAAACGCGTGGTGCGCATGTTGCCGGGCCGGCGCGTGGCTCTGATCAGAAGATAAAAAAATCAAATTATTAACCTTCCCATAATATTTGGATGGTATTGCATGAAGTCGAAACGGTTTCTGAACGCGACACGCCGCTACGTCTACCGGCAAAAATGTCTTGCTGATTTTTTCCTTCAATCATCTTGAATGAGAAAAAAATAACCTAACATCCGTTCGTGCGGCCGTCAAAACAGATGCAAGGTTGGAATTTTGCTCGCGTTAGTCTGGGTTGTGAGCAACGAGGCCATTTCAAGCCGGGTAATAATACAACGCCTTCACCGCGTTGGGACAATCATCATGAACAAACCGATTATCAAGGACGATCCGTGTATCGGGGATTTCGTGCGTTACCTTGAGAGTGAGCGCAACGCCTCGGGGCATACCGTCAGCAGTTACCTGGTTGACCTGAATCAGTTTGCCCTGGCCCAGTGGGGCGCGGAAGCCAAGCCGCCCTATGCCTGGTCGGACGTGGATAAATTTTCCGCCCGAAAATTCATTGTGCACTGCCAGAAACAAGCGGCCGTGGCCGCGACAGTTAACCGCAAACTCTCCAGCCTGCGGTCGTTTTTCAAGTTCCTGAACCGGGAAGAACACGTTACGCAGAATCCCTTTGCCGGCATCATCTCGCCCAAACGCGGCAAACCCCTGCCCAAAGTGCTGACGCGCCAGGAAGTAACCCGTTTGCTGGAGGCGCCGCGCCAGGTGGCCGCGGAAGTGATGGTCCGGGCGCCGGATGCCGCCCGGCGCCTATGGTTGGATTATACCGCCAGCCGCGACACGGCGATCCTGGAAATCCTTTACAGTACCGGCATGCGGGTCAGCGAGCTGGCGGGCATGAATGAAAGCGACATTGATCTGCTCGCGAGTGTGGTTAAAGTGCGGGGCAAAGGCAAGAAAGAGCGGCTGTGCTTATTAGGTAAACCGGCCGTAAAAGCCCTGCAGGCCGCGCTGGAAAAACGTTCCACGCCGGCTGGGATGTTCAAGCGTGCCGGTCCCATGCCGGTTTTTGTCAGCCGGGCCGGCGGCCGATTGACCACGCGTTCGATCGAGCGGCTGATGAAACGCTACTTAGTCAGGGCCAACCTGGACCCGCACATGTCGCCGCATGCCTTACGGCATTCGTTTGCCACGCACATGCTGGATGCCGGCGCCGATTTGCGCAGTGTCCAGGAATTACTCGGCCACGCCAGTCTTTCCACGACCCAGATTTACACCCACGTCACGGTGGAACGCCTGAAGCAGGTTTATAACGAAGCCCACCCGCGGGCCTGAATAAATGCAGAATGCAGAATGTAGAATGCAGAATGCAGAATTTACAGAAAGAATTTACAAAAAATGATTGATTGAACTGCATTTGGCAGGCATTGTTTAATGCTTTGCCTGATTTTTCCGCCTGAGGCGGATCCGCTTTGGCGGAAATTCTGCATTTCTGATTATTATGATCTGGTTTTTTTACAATTGTTTATTCCCAATCGTGTTTTTAATGCTCCTGCCGCGATTCCTGCGGCGGATGTGGAAGCGCGGCGGATATCGCAAGGGATTCCTCCAGCGGTTCGGCCGTTACGAGACGGCCATACAGGAACGCCTGCGGACTGGCCGGCGGGTCTGGATTCATGCCGTCAGCGTGGGCGAGGTCCAAGTTGCCCTGCGGTTCATGCGCGCCCTGCGGGAGCGGCAAGGTAATCTGGCCTTTGTCTTGACGACCACCACGTCCACCGGGCACGCCATCGCCGCGCAACACCTGGACGCAAATGATGTCCTGCTGTATTTTCCCGTGGATCTGCCCTGGATCATGACGCGCGTATTAAACCACCTGCGGCCCCTGGCGCTCGTGCTGGTGGAGGGCGAATTCTGGCCCAACCTCCTGCGGCTGGCCCGCCGGCGCCGCGTGCCGATTATGCTGTTGAACGGCCGCGTGTCGGCGCATTCATGCCGCAACTACCGCAAGGTGCGTTGCCTTGTGAAAAAAGCGCTGGCGTGCTTTGATTTCTTCTGCATGCAGGGGCCGGAGGATGCCCGGCGCCTGAAAGAATTGGGCGCGGACCCGGGAAAAATCCGGGTCATGGGCTCGGCCAAATATGATGTGACTGAACCGGCACACATGGATTTAGACCATGTTGGCGCCCTTTTGCTCCAGGCCGGGTTCAATGCCGATACACACTGGCTGGTAGGCGGATCCACCTGGCCGGGTGAAGAAACCATCCTGTTGGAGCTGTATAAAAAATTGCGCGCCCGGGATGCAAAGACCCGGTTGGCGCTGGTTCCGCGCCATGCCGAACGCCGGGCGGCGGTCATGACTGCCATCCGGAAAGCCGGTCTGGCGGGTATGGCCTGGAGCGAGCTGAAAGCCGCGCATACGGCAATTACTTCCTGTAGCCGCGCCGACTTGTCCGGCGTAGTTCGGCAGTGCCGGACGAAAACGGATGTTCTGCTGGTGGATACCACCGGGGAATTAAATCATTTTTACGCCCTGGCAATGGTTATCTTTGTGGGCAAAAGTCTGACCGCGCACGGGGGCCAGAACGTAATTGAAGCGGCCGTTTTCGCCAAGCCGATCGTAATCGGTCCGCACACTGAAAATTTTACCACCGTCATTGCGGATTTCCGCGCCGCGAACGCGTTGATCCAGGTTCCGGATTCCACCGGATTGGAGCGGGCAGTGATGGAACTGTGGGCTGATAACCAGGCGGCCCAGGCTTATGGCCAACGAGCCGCGCAAGTAGTGCGGGTCAAGGCCGGCGCCATTCGCGCCGGCGCGGAATGTTTGCTGAAACTGCTTGCTACCCGCACGGAGTCTTTGTAATGCCCATTAACCCGACAATTACGGCTGAATATGAGCGTCTGGTCGAGCGGGATTATCGGCGGAACCTGACGGCCATGGTAGGCTGGGAATTTCTGTGGGGGCTTGGCGTGCCGTTTGCCATGTTTTCCACATTTGTCCCCGCCTATCTTGGCGCTATGAATGCTCCGAAGGTGCTGATTGGTTTTATCTTGTCTTTTCCGCCCATCTTTTCGGCAGGCCAGATCCTGATGAGTTATCTGATTCCCGCTAAAAAGCGACTGGCAATTTATCGCTTGCTCGCAACTGGTTTAAGTGTCCCCTGGCTGGCGTATTCCGGGGCGGCATTTTTCTGGGGGGCTACATGGCCGCCTTGGTTTCATTTTACGGTCTTCACCTTCGCGCTAATCCTGTTTGGCACAGTCTGGCTGTCAAACTCAGTTTACTGGGAGATCATGACGGACAATATCCCGCCCCGCAAACGTGGCCGGCTGTTTGGCCTGCGCATGCTGGGCCTCGGCTTGCCGGTTCTGCTTACGGGCTTCCTTGCCACCCGGGTGCTGTCGCATTGGGAACCACCGCGCAACTTTCAGATGGCCTTTATGATCGGTACATCGCTGTTTATCCTGTCATGCACGCAACTGTGGAAAATCCGCGATCACATCAATCCGGAGCATGAACGCCCGGCCGACTCTTCCACTGCGCCGTTCGGGCATTATCTGCGGAATATGTTTCATGGGCTCTGGCAGGATCCAAATTACCGGATTTTCATTTTCTTTATGGTTTTGCTCTATATGGCCGTCTATGGCGCTCCCTTTATGGTTGACGCCGCGCGGACCCAGTTGCATGTTTCTGCCCAGGCCCAAGGAGGGTTTAGCATCGCCTATCTCATTGCGGGCATGTGTCTGGGCTGGATAATCGGCCTGTTGGCCGACCGTGTCGGATACCGGCTCATTGGCGGTATCATCGGCGGCCTGATGGCGGGCGCCTTTTTAATTTGTCTGTTGACCCACCGGATCGCATGGTGGTATGCGGCTTATGGCGCCTATTCAATTGCCATCAGTTCCAGCATGATGCTCATATGCAACCTGAGCGCCGAACTGTGCCCGCGGGAACCGCCCAACCGGCTCATAGCCGTTGGCAATATTCTGATGGCGTGTTTTGTCCTGCCGGCGACGACGCTCAGCGGCTGGATAGTGGACCAGGTGGGTTCCTACCAACCGATTTTTATCGCCAACCTGATTTTGAGCCTCGTGGTGGTGTTCGGGTTCGGGTTCATTGTGCGTGAACCGCGTAGCGGTCGTCTTTACACTATTATTACCATCACGCCCCGCAGTTAACCCCGCCATGGGGACACGGGCGTGTTACCGGCCGTCAATTTCTGTGGCCGATGCATGAAATTCCTTGAAAACCGGGCGCCGCAGGATTACTGTGCCTCACGAATGCATATGCATGTGTTGCGAGGACATCGTCTCTTTAACGCGCATCGAAGCATAGGAGGAGGAGCCACATCATGAAAACAGCGGTTGTTTGCGGGGCAGGCGGATTTATCGGCAGTCATCTGGTGCGGCGTCTCAAACAGGAAGGTTACTGGGTGCGCGGCGTGGATATTAAGCGCCCTGAATTTGCGCGCACAGCGGCGGACGAATTTCTGAAGCTTGATCTGCGTCTGCCCAAAAACTGTCTCAAGGCCGTGGCTAAGGATGACGGCGGGGTGGACGAGGTATATCAGCTGGCCGCCGACATGGGCGGCATGGGTTTCATTCATTCCGCCGAGTGCGAGATCATGCACAACAGCATGCTGATCAATGTCTATATGACCCACGCCGCGTCGGCGCTCAAGGTGCCCCGCTATTTTTTCTCTTCCTCGGTTTGCGTCTATCGTGACATGATGCCGGGCGAGCCGGAAATGCATGAGGATCAGGCCGTTCCCGCCAACCCGGATAACGAGTACGGCTGGGAGAAACTCTATTCTGAACGCATGGCCCTGGCCTATGGCCGCAAGTATGGCATCAAGGTCCGCATCGCCCGGTTCCAGAATTGCTATGGTCCTGAAGGCACTTGGCGTGGCGGCCGCGAAAAGGCGCCGGCGGCCATATGCCGGAAAATCGCGGAAGCCGAAGACAACGGTAGCATTGATATCTGGGGCGATGGGAGCGCCATCCGTTCCTATACCTACATTGACGACATGACCGACGGCATCTATCGCCTGATGCAGTCCGAGATTGATAAACCCGTCAATATCGGTTGTCCGCAGTATGTGACCGTTAAGGAGCTGGTGGATACGGTTGCGGCCGTCGCCAAAAAGAAAATCGCGATCCGCAGTGTTCCCGGCCCGGTAGGCGTGCATTCCCGCAACTTCAGCAACGACCGCATCTATTCCACCGGCTGGAAATCACAGTTTGATCTCCAGAAGGGCATCCGCCTGACTTATCCGTGGATTATCAAGCAGGTGAAGCGTCGTAAGGCTATCGAATCTCATTAGCGAGGCGCTTTACTTTCGCGTGTGTTTGGAGTATAGTTAAAAAAATTAATTGGCAATCAACCGTTGATTAGCGGGCAACCGTTTATGCAAGGAGAGCCATATGCCGACTGATACCCAAAAGAATTCCGTGGAAACTCAACCCGTGGCCGCATCGGTCCCGGGTATGCCACCGCCGGAAGAATTCCTGTCACTGCGCGACATCCTGATAATGATTCTCCGGCACCGGTGGGCGATTTTCCTGATTGTTCTGCTGGCCACGCTGGCGGCGGGCATTTTTTTCATCACCCGCCCGCGCTCGTATGCGGCTGAGGGCTATCTGCAAGTCGTTCTTCCGTTGTCCCCGGAAGGCCGCGTTGATAAGGAATTGTTCGAAACCATGATTGCCTCGCACCTGCAGAAAGTTTCCTCGGCCTATATTGCCAGGAATGTGGCCGAACTGTTGAATAATCAGGGCATCAAAATCAAACCCTTGGCGTTGGAACGACAAATCAAAGTCGCGCGCCCGCCCAGGACCGATCTTATCCGCCTGGTGGCCGGGGAAGCTTCGGCCGACAAAGCGCTGTTAATTGTGCGGCTGTGGATCAGGGAATACCTGGCAAGCATTCAAAAAAACAATATTCACGCGGCATTGTCCCGCACATACTTTCTGCTGAAGCAGGCTCAATCCGACCTGATGGAAAAACAGGCAACGGTGGACAAAATGTGCGCTCAGGTCGCCCAATCCTCGCCTTTGATCACGCTTTCGCGCTCCGTGGACGATCGTCAAATATGGAACGATCTGACTCAAAAAACGGCGCCGGATGCCGAAGCTCTGAAAAAATTGGCGGCCATTCACATCAAGGGCCAGGAACAAAGCGAGGAATATATTCAACTGAAGATGTTAATGCTTACCACCGAACAGGAGTTGTCGTTGGCCCTGGCCCGACGCAACCTGTATCAGGAAGTGGCGCGGCTTCTTGAGGCACGGATCACTTCAAACGGTTCATTTCTAAATGGGAGCACGGCGTCCACGAACGCGGCTTGCGAGGAAGCCGGACTTTACGTCAACATGTTGATGAAAAGCAGTGAGATTGTCCAATTTGGCGAGCCGGGCCTGATTTCTTCCGCGCGCGGGGCGCTCAAAAAAACAGGGGTGGCCTTTTTGGTTTCGCTTGCTTTGGCCTGTTTTTACGCTTTTATGTGTGAGTGGGGCAAGGGTCTGCTGTCATCCCGATCATGAAGATCTTAGTTACCGGCGCGGCAGGTTTTATCGGTTTCCATGTGGCGCGGCGATTGCTTGAGCGCGGCGACCAGGTCGTCGGCTGGGATAACATTAATGCCTATTACGACGTAAACCTGAAAGCGGCGCGCTTGAAACTGCTGGATGGCAACGCCAAGTTCACATTTCAAAAAATAGATCTGGCTCAACCGGAGCCGACGGCCAGGGCCTTCAAGGAAGCTTGCCCTGAACGGGTTATTCACCTGGCGGCACAGGCCGGTGTCCGGTATTCATTAAAATGCCCGCAGGTCTATATTAACAGTAATATTCATGGTTTTATAAACATCCTGGAAGCTTGTCGTCATCAACAGGTTCAGCACTTGGTCTATGCGTCATCCAGTTCCGTCTACGGGATGAATAAAGTAGCGCCTTTTTCCGTTCACCATAATGTGGATCATCCCATCAGCTTGTATGCGGCCACCAAGAAAGCCGGCGAATTAATGGCGCATGCATACAGCCATTTATACGCTCTGCCTACAACCGGTCTGCGCCTTTTCACGGTCTATGGTCCATGGGGCCGGCCGGACATGGCTCCGTTCATCTTCACGCGCGCCATTCTGGAAGGGCGTCCCATCCAGGTTTTTAACTACGGCCGCATGCAACGGGATTTCACCTATATTGACGATATTGTCGAAGGCATTGTCCGGGTGCTGGATCGGCCGCCCAAGGCAAATGCGCTTTGGGATCCGGTCCAAGCGGATCCGGGGACCAGCAGTGCCCCTTGCCGGATATATAATATCGGGAATCACAAACCCGAACCACTCTTGCGATTTATTGAAATATTGGAGTCGCACTTGGGCAAACAAGCCGAAAAGGAATTACTGCCCATGCAGGCGGGGGATGTGGAAGCCACCTGTGCGGATGTCGCCGACCTGGCCAGGGACACGGGATTTCAACCAGGCACTCCCTTGGAAGCGGGAATTAAAAAATTTGTGGATTGGTATCGGGAATATTATCTGGCGCAGTAGTTTTAAACCGGAGTAAAACGGCCGGCCGTTCCGGATCAGGCGCGTGTATATTGGATGCCAGACCCATGTCAGGGCAGGGGAAATTGGTCCGTCAGGGCGATAACCTGCTTCTTGATGGCGGCAAGCGCATCGGCATTATTGGGGTTGCGCAGGACCTGCACAATCCAGCCGGCGATCAGCTTCATTTCCTGCGCCTGCATGCCGCGGGTGGTGACGGCCGGTGTGCCGATGCGAATACCCGAGGTGACGAAGGGTGTCTTCGTATCGCAAGGGATCATGTTCTTATTAACGGTAATGCCGGCAATATCCAGGGCGCCGGCGGCGTCCTTGCCGGTCACGTTCAGGGCGCTGAGGTCCACCAGTATCAGGTGATTATCGGTGCCGCCGGAAACGATACGCAGGCCTTCGGCTTTCAGAGTTTCGGAAAGCGCATGGGCGTTGCGCACAACCTGCTCCTGATAGGTCTTGAACTCCGGCTGAAGGGCCTCATGAAAACAAACCGCCTTGGCCGCGATAACGTGCATGAGCGGGCCGCCCTGTAAACCCGGGAAAATCTGGTGGTCAATGTCATGGGCAAAGCGCGCCTGGCAGAGAATGAACCCGCCCCGCGGACCGCGCAGGGTTTTGTGGGTCGTAGAAGTGACAAAGTCGGCCTGTGGCACGGGATTAGGATGATGACCAGCGGCCACCAGGCCGGCGATGTGCGCCATATCCACCATCAGGTAGGCGGAGACGCTGTCGGCGATTTTACGGAATTGCTTGAAATCAATAATCCGCGGATAGGCGCTGGCGCCGGCGACAATCAGTTTGGGCTTGTGCTTCCTGGCCAGGGCGGCAATGGCGTCATAATCCAATTGTTCCGTGTCACGGCTGACGCCGTAATGCATCACGTTAAACAACCGGCCGGACACATTGGTTTTCATGCCGTGTGTCAGATGCCCGCCCGCGCCGGGGTCCATGGCCAGGATGCGATCACCGGGCTGGAGCACCGTCAGATAAACGGCCAGGTTGGCGGAACTGCCGCAATGCGGCTGGACGTTGACATGGTCGGCGCCAAACAGCTGTTTGGCGCGGTCAATGGCCAGGCGCTCGGCCTCATCCACGAATTTACAGCCATTATACCAGCGTTTGCCAGGATAGCCTTCCGCATATTTATTGGTCAGCAATGAACCGGCCGCTTCAAGGATGGATTGGCTGACATAATTTTCGGAGGCAATCAGTTCCAGGTTTTCGCCCTGCCGCTTGGCCTCGTTGCGCAGACAAGCGTAAATTTCCGGATCAGTCTCATAGACATCAACCGGGTCCACGGTATTGCAGGAATAAGCATTGATTTTACGCACGCGCCGGTGATGACGCTCGCCGGAATCGAAATCTTCGCGCAACCAGACGGCCACGATTGCCTGGGCCTCGGCGATGGTCACCAGTTCTCCGCCGAGGGCCAGAATGTTGGCGTTGTTATGGGCGCGGGCCATCATGGCCATACGGGGATTCAGACACAGGGCGGCGCGCACACGCGGAAATTTATTGGCCACGATGCTTACACCAATGCCGGTGGTGCAAATCACAATGCCCTGGTCCACCAGTCCCTGGGATACATTCGCCGCGACAAGTGCGGCCATGTCCGGGTAGTCCACCGGGTCCTTGCTGAAACACCCGATATCATCAACTTGGACCGCTTGCCCTGCCAGGAATTCCTTGAGAGCTTCCTTCATTTCAAAACCGCCGTGATCGGCGCCTATGGCAATTTTCATGGTCATTCCCTGGTTGTCTCGTTCTTTCGAATCTCAATTCTAACCCCTGAACCTTCAACGCAACGTATCTTCTGGATTCCCGCTTTCGCTCGTTCCGAAGCATCAGAGCGAGCGGGAATGACAGGATGGTAAACTTTAGTTGTCATTCCCGACCTCCTCGCGAAAACGGGGATCGGGCATCCAGGATTATCGCCGCCGCATTGTGCGACCTATTCAATTCCCGCCGGCATAAGACTGCAAGTAGGAAATCAAGCCCGGCAAGGCCGCCTCGATCTCGTTGCGGATTACCCGGTATTGCGCGGTGTTTCCGCCAAGCGGGTCCGGGATATCGCCGCCGCCACATTCGGGATCAAAGGATTTCAGCAGGTAAATCCGGTCCTGGGCTCCTGGAAACCGGCGCTTAAGTTCCGCCGTATGTGTTGACGTCATTACCACAATCAGGGTTGCGGTGTCAATGATATTTTTAGTTACAACCCGACTGCGGTGCGGCGTTAAATCAACGGCGTGTTCACGCAGGACCTCGATGGCCGGTTGGCTGGCCGCCATCCCATTGTCGGTAAAAAGACCGGCTGAGCCGACGGTCCAGTCGGTCTGCTTTCCCAGGCGGCGTCGCAGGAGATATTCCGCCATGGGACTCCGGCACACGTTGCCGGTGCAAACAAACAGGATATTGATTTTATTGCGCGCCATGATAATAAGGCTTGTTATTGACTCGTTGAATTAAGCGCTGAAGTTAAGCGCGGCGCATACTTTGCGACGATTCAAGCCGGATGATTCGCGCTCAGCGACACCATCATTGCGGCAATCTCCGCGGCGGGAATGGCGCCTTCGCGCAGGACATCGCACCGCTCATACCCAATTTTGACCACTGTGCTCGGCACACCACCCGGCGCGGAACCCGCATCCACCACCAATTCAACCGCTGATCCCAATGCCGCGACAGCCGCGGCGGCCGTCAGCGCCGGCTTTGCGCCGCTCAGGTTGGCGCTGGTTACGCACAACACGCCTCCAAATGCCTTGAGGATCGCCTGTGTGACCGGATGATTGGGCACACGAAAGCCTTGCCAGGCCGCGCCGGTTTTGAGCACCATAGTCAACGCGCCGGGCCAGTAACGTTTGGCCAGCGCATGGCCGATAACCCCCAGTTCCACCCGGCAAACCTTAATTTGGCGGATATCGGCGGCCAGCAGTGCAATCGGTTTATTGGCCGGCCGGCGTTTGACCCGGAAGAGACGCTCCGCGGCGCGCGGTTCGGCGGCCACGCCATACACGGTGTCGGTCGGCAAAATAACCAGAGCGCCACGGCGTAATGTGGCAACCACCTCGTCCACCATGCGCGCATCGGGACGGTTGGGAGCCGGCCATGAGATTATACGGGGAGCTTTCAACTTGGTACTAAGGAATTTCAATCCGGGTAGCCGCGCCCGTAAGGGCGTGGATTCTTTCACTCTGAGGCTTCGGAACGAGTCCGGCGGCCACGGACTCACGCCCGCGGCTACATGAAACAGTCGCCGCCTTGAACGGCCTAATAGGATCTCAACGCACCTTAAAGTCCAACGCTTTGAGACCAAGCAGAATATCAACGGCCCGCCGCAAAATCATGTCACCGTCAACGCGCTTAATGAGGGCCCGGTCCTGGAGTTCCTGTTCGGAAATACCGGCGAAAATGTCAGGCTCTTCATCCGCGAACTCACTCGTCGGGATGGCCGGTTCATTTGTTTGCGCCACGCGCACGTGGGGAATAACGCCTTTCTGGTAATAGGCGGGTCCCTTGCTCAGCTCGATCCTTTGTGTGGCGATGTAAAGCACGCGGTCGTTGGAAAGCGGGATGATGTCGCGTATCCGGTCGTCGCCACGGGTCGGAGTGCCGATCAGCATGGCGCCTTTGCCGACGCTCAGCAGTCCGGCCAGGACTTCGGCGGCGCCGGAGGTGTTGTGGTCAACCAGCACCATGACCGGTTTATCCAGCGGCGGGATGGTTTTAGCCTGGTAAACGGTTGCGGCGGTGTTGTAACCGTCCCGCAGGATGAACAGCGTGTCGCCGGCACGCGCAAACAAACTGCCGATTGCGGCGACCGACTCCAGGTCCATCCCATCGGCGCCGCGAATATCAATGATTACGCCAAAGCAATTAGTGCCCCGCCAGGTATTGAGTTGTTCCACAATGACAGCGCCCGAATTCGTGTATAGACCGTTCACCTTCAGATAACCAATACCCTGGGGCCAGGTTTCCGTTGTGCCGGTGACCGGTATCTGGATGACCGAACGCGTCAGTTTGACCACCCGAGTGTCCTCGATTTTTTCGTCGGCGCGGATCGTAAGCTCCAACACCTCGCTCGCGCCGCCTCGCAGAAGTCGGACAACATCATCCATGGGCATGCCTTCCGTGCTGTGGCCGCCGATTTTGACAATCAGATTGGTTGCGCCCAAACCGGCGGCCACGGCGGGACTGTTACTGGTGACATCCATGATCCGCGGCCATTTATCCTTGATCAGGAGCTTGCATCCAATTCCATAAAAAAGGCCGTTTTCCTCATCCTGCCGCCGCACGGCTTGACTCTTCGTGAGGATGGCGCCGCCCTCAGGGTCAATGGCTTCGATGATCGCATGCAAGACGTTACTTTTCAGGGTCTGGGCTTCATAAACCACATGCCGGTCTTCCAGGATGGCGCCGATTTCGGAGACCACGCTCATCATTGCGCGCACGGCGGCCGGCCGCGCCGTGGCGCCGGACTTATCCGCTATGGCGGATTTCTGTTCCGCGTTGATTCCCAAAACTAACGTCATCAGAAGCGCGGCGACGAGCATGGATTTAGTCATGGATTTTTCCCGCTATTTTTTTGAACACAATGCAATCACATCGGCTATGAGGGTAGATTATGAGTTTGCATGCTGTCATTCCCGCTCGCTCTGATGCTTCGGAACGAGCGCAGGCGGGAATCCAGCATTGATTTTTCTGGATTCCCGAGCCTACTCCGCCGGAGCAAAACTCCGGACTGCGAAGGCCGGGTCAGATCGGGAATGACAATCAGCCCTCATGACTTTTCAACCGCGCTCGAACCTGTGCGTTGCCATTTTTTACTTTTGTTTTCAAATCCCGTTTGTGCTGTTGCAGTTTGACCGTCAGCTCCGGACGGCACAGGGCCAGAATCTGGATGGCCAGGATGGCGGCGTTGACCGCTCCGGCAGGGCCCAGTGCCACAGTGGCCACGGGAATACCGCCCGGCATCTGCACGGTTGAAAGCAGGGCATCCAGTCCGTCGAGCGCGCCGCTCTTAATGGGCACACCGATTACCGGCAGAATGGTGTGTGCCGCCAGCACTCCCGCCAGGTGCGCCGCGCCGCCCGCCGCGGCGATGATAACCTGCAGGCCGCGCCGCTGGGCGCCGGCGGCATAGGCTGACGCCAGCCGCGGTGTCCGATGGGCGGAAATCACCCGCGTTTCGGATCGCACACCGAACGCCGTCAGGGTCTTGACCGCGGCTTCCATCAGGGGCCAGTCTGAATCACTGCCCATGACCACGCCGACTTCAGGATGATTGTTTTTGGTTTTCATCGCGGTAGCCATTACTAAATTATTCAGTGTTCAGAACTGTATCGAAGTATGGGAGTATGGGTGTAGTGGAGTATGGGAGTATCCGTGAATGCGCTTAACTCCCGTACGCCCTTACCCCCTTACGCCCATACTCTTTATCCCCTTTGCGGCGATATCGCGTCGGTAATGGGCATCCTGGAATGTGATCCGCTCCACGGCCTGATAGGCTTTGGCGGCCGTCTCGCGGAGTGTCCGGCCCAATGCCGTGACTCCCAGAACCCTTCCGCCCGCCGTTACAATCTGTCCGCCCTCCTGCTTTGTTCCCGCATGAAACACTATTGTCCCGCCCAACGCGGCGGTTGTCTGCAGGCCGGCAATGGCATCGCCCTTGCGATATGGACCGGGATATCCGCCGGCCGTCATGACCACACATACACACGCCTCCGGCCGGCAAGCGGCATATGCCGGCAATAAATTTCCATTTATACAGGCTTCCATGGCTGGAATCAAGTCTCCTTTGAGCCGCGGCAGAATGACCTGTGTTTCCGGGTCTCCAAACCGGCAGTTGAATTCCAGAACCTTGGGTCCCGCCGCCGTCAGCATCAGCCCCGCATACAGCACGCCTTGATAGGTGATATCTCGCTGACGCAGTTCCTTCAGCGTCGGATTGAAAATCGTGTCCAGAACCATTTGGCGGAATGACGCTGTTTCCATCGGGGCGGGGGAATAAGCCCCCATGCCGCCCGTGTTCAGCCCCAAGTCGCCATCCAAGGCCCGTTTGTGGTCCTGCGCGGATGGAAGCAATACCGCCCGTTTACCATCCACGAGGGCAAGGACCGAAACTTCCTCACCTTCCAGAAATTCCTCCACAAGAATCTGTCGGCCGGCCTTTCCAAACGACTGGCGCACCATGGCGGTTTTGACGGCTTCCTCGGCTTCGCGGGCATCCGCGCAGATGAGAACGCCCTTGCCGGCCGCCAGCCCATCGGCTTTGACCACCAGCGGCCAAACAAGCGACTTTGCGGCGCGCACATGGGCCAGGGCTTTTTCCGCGTCAGTAAACGTTTCGGATTGCGCAGTCGGCACGCCGGCGGCGCGCAGGACGGATTTAGCAAACACTTTACTGCCTTCCAACTGGGCCGCGGCGCGGCAGGGGCCGAAAACACGCAATTCCTCGGCTTGCAAAAGATCGGCAAGTCCCGCGCACAACGGCGCCTCAGGGCCGATCACCGTCAGGTCCGGCTTTTCCCGGCGCGCCCAGTCCAGAAGCCCATTCACATCTTCAGCCGGGATGGGCACATTCACGCCAAGTTCCGCCGTGCCGGCATTGCCGGGCGCGCAGAACAGGGCCGTCAGCCGCCGGTCTTGAGCCAATTTCCAGGCCAGCGCATGTTCACGCCCGCCACCGCCAATAATCAGTATTTTCATAAATTATTTTACGGGTTTCGCCGGGCGCAAGATTTATTTTGCGGCCATGGCAAGGGAGTCGGCCGAAGGCAATGGTGTAATTGTTTGGGATGCATTCAGCAGGCCGATCACGCTTTTATCGTGGTGCGTGCGCACAATGCACGGCGGCTCGGTTGCCGTGGCGCGCATGATTGTCGTCATTGCATAAGGCGGCTTCATCGCGGCCAGGCCGAACGGTTCTTTACCGGCCCTCAGCAGGGCCTGGCGTGCGCCTTCGCGGATACGTTTGCACGCCAATTCGGGCTGGAGATGGATTGCCGCGGTATTATGCTTGCGATAGGCCGCCGCGGGCAAATGGTGGCCGGGATCAGTCTGGGTTCCGCGTTTGACCGCCACGGTTTCGATCCCCGTCACAAAAGCTTGCGCCTCTTCGGTAAAGGCTTGACAACCCGACGCGAAAATCGAGCGCACGCCCAGTTCGCCGGCGCACAGCGCGATTTGCCCGAATTCACCCAGCGAGGTCCCATTGATGCACAAGTCGCGCACGCCCATGCTCCCGGTATGACACAAATGTCCGCGGACGGCGCCCGCCTTGGGGTGTTGGCCAATCCAGGCGGCATAATCGAAATGGCCGTCATCCAGCGAAAACGGATAGACTTGACCCGCAGGCCAGTTGCGCGCCAGTTCCGCGGCTGGGTGAAGTAGCGCCGGATCGATGGCGCCGCTACCATGCCCATCGGCCACAAGAAAATCTTTGGCGCCGGCAGACAAAAATCCTTCAATGGCGGCATTAACCTCGCGGGTCAGCAATTCCTTGCCGGCCGCATAATAGCGGCTCTCCCACAGGCACCAGTTTTCACTGTCCAATACGCCTGCAACGCCTTCCAAATCAGTCATAATGTAAATTCGCATGGTCAATATCCTTGAATACGGTTCCGTTCCCAACCAAGCGTGTTTTCAATGGCGATTTGTTTCCCAGACAAAATCCGGCTTTTGATTGTCATCGGCCGGTTCAATCTACCGGAATGGCACTGCATCGTCAAGGGGCGGTCCAACCCAAGCATCCCATGGGATGCTAATGAACCTTTATCAATTTATGGTACCTTATTTTTGCATCGCGCAAGTTTGGCGCATATGCAAGGCGGCAAGGGCGCCGGTGTATTAGCATACTCCAAGCCCTTGCCAACGTAGCAGATGCGCCAAAATCGCGCGACCGTCTCTTCAGGCGAACGTCAGCGTTT
>JBDRJR010000096.1:0-7158 GCA_043814705.1 Verrucomicrobiota bacterium
AAACCCCAATAAAACCGAGGGCTATGAAGGACCATTATCAAAACCGCAGTTCCGGTTTTTCCCATCTGTGTTTATTCTGTTCCGACCCACAGCCTACAGCCTACAGTCCACAGCCCATGGCGCCCCTGTGGGACGCCAGTGATTGAAAAACAACTCGGGAAAAGGCTTGGTTTGTTAAGTTGTTTTTTGAAGAACGATAGCGTCCGTTCGCCAGAACGGCACAGGACCGCAATTCTTTTGCATTTAACCGAAAAAAGAGCGAAGATTATTAAATTGCGGCTGAAGGCCGCGTTGGGAGGACTATTATGGAAAGACATTTGCAACAGGAAATTGACAAACTTAAACGCCGGCTCCTGGCGCTCAGCGCCGATGTGGAAAACGACGTGCGCATCGCGGTGCGTTCCGTGGAAGACCGGGAAAAAACCCTGGCCGAAACAGTCCTCAAACGCGAAACGCACATCAACTCCGCAGAAGTGGAAGTGGAAGAAGAATGCCTGAAAATTCTGGCGCTCTATCAACCGGTCGCGGCCGACCTGCGCTACATTATTGCCGTGCTCAAGATCAACCAGGACCTGGAACGGATCGGCGACCTGGCCGTGCATATCGCCGAGCGCGGCCAGTTTCTATGCCAACAGCCCCGCTTCGATTTCCCGTTCCGGCTGGGAATAATGGCCGACAAGACCCAGGCCATGCTGAAAAAAGTGCTGGATGCCTTTGTAAATCTCGATGATGCGGCGGCGCGCACCGTGTGCGCCGCCGACGATGAAATTGACGCCATCCACCGTGAAATTTTCCTGCAGGTCAAGGCCGCGATCACCGGGAACGTCCAACTCTTCGAGCCCCTGCTTCAAATTTTGCATATCTCGCGGCACCTGGAGCGGATTGCCGACCATGCCACGAATATCGCCGAGGATTTAATCTACCTCATCGAAGGCCGCATCGTCCGCCATGCACCGGAAATTTCACAAACCAAGGGGCCATCCGTAAATCCGTAATAAGATTTGGCGTTCTGGAATCAGCGCTACCGTATTATTTGAAATAATTTACCGGCGTTGCGCGCGGTGATTTCTGCAATCTTTTCCCGGGACGTGCGCCGGATTTCCGCCAGGACCTCCGCCACGCGGCGCACGTGGGCCGGCGCGTTGGGCTGGCCGCGGAACGGCTCCGGCGCGAGATAGGGTGAATCGGTCTCGATCAGCAAGCGGTCATCCGGCACCAGGGCCGCCACGGCGCGCAAATTGCCGGCATTCCTGAATGTCAAAATCCCGCTGAAACTGATATAAAAACCCAGCGCAAGGAGATCACGGGCAAATCCTTCACCGCCGGTAAAGCAATGCATCACACCGATCCGGTCGGGCGCCCCGCACCAGGCCGCGGCATGCGCGCGCAGGGCGGCCAGGGTTTCGGCTTCCGCCGCGCGGGTATGCACGCAGACCGGCAGACGGTAATCCCGCGCCAAGGCCAGCATCCGATTGAACAAAACAATTTGCGCCGCATCCGTTGTGCGGCCATGGTGAAAATCCAAACCGATTTCCCCGATCGCCGCCGTTTCCGGCGCCGCCAGCATGGATTCCAGTTCATCCATCATCTGTTTTCCGCCGCCCCTGACCGAGCTTGGGCAAGCCGTCGCTTGCTCTCCACAGCGCTCCGGCACAGGAGTATCCATTGTTCCGCCTTCGTCCAAGGGGTTTCCACCTTCGCCCCGACTCTCTGAGAGGTCGGGGCTTCGGTGGACAAGTCGGCAGGCAGGCAGTTGCCCGAAGGCGACGGCCGCCAAATCGCGATTGTAGCCTACGGCCGCCCGGACGCGTTCTGGGTAAGCGCGCGCGATTTCAAGCGCGGTGCGGTTGGCGGTCAGCGCGCCGCCGATGGCCAGCATGCGGCTGACGCCCGCCTGCGCGGCGCGCGCCATGATGACGGCGATCGTATCGCCCGCCTGCATTAAGCCGTCAAAATGGACGTGTGTATCCGTCAGCATGATTATTAACTATTTCCTTGTTTTTCCATCGCAAACACGCACACTGTTTATAGTTCAAGTGCGGTTGGCGCACCAGTCTTAAACACTATCAAAAGGAATGGGGCATGAATATAGTCAGAACAAAAATGTGCGGATTTCCACTTATGGCGGAAGTGTTCTTCGCTGTGGGACTGCTGATGTCGGCAGGAACAGGCCTCGCTCAATATGCCAACGACCGGTTTGCTCCGGAACCCGATGGATATGTGTATGCATTGGCTCTTCAGCCGGACGGTAAGATATTAGTCGGGGGACAATTTGAAGCCATCTGCGGCGTGGCACGGAGATCCGTGGCACGCGTGCTTTCCAACGGCAGGCTTGACACAACTTTTACTCCCGACAATATCCCTGGTAGTATTGTGGAAGCCCTGGCCGTTCAGGCTGACGGCAAGGTTGTTATCGGCGGCGAATTTAGTGAAGTCGCCGGAGAAACCAGGTACAACCTCGCACGGTTGAATGCCGATGGCACTCTCGATGCAGACTTTAATCCGAATACAGTGGCTACGGAAGCTGATAAAGCGGTATCTGCCCTGGCAATTCAGCCGGACGGCAAAATTCTGGTCGGCGGTTTTTTCGTCAACCTCGGCGGCCAGATACGGTCTTTCATTGGCCGGCTGAATGCCGACGGCAGTCTGGACACCGCGTTCAACCCGGCAGCCAACGGCGATGTTAACGCTATTGTTATCCAGCCGGACGGCAAAATTCTGGTTGGCGGCGATTTTTCGTTGATTGGCGGCGCCAACCGCCTGCGCGTCGCCCGGTTGAATGCCGACGGTTCCATTGATTCAACTTTCATTCAGACTAATGGCGCCGGTGCTATGGTCAATTGCATGGCGATCCAAGCGGACGGTAAAATTCTCATCGGCGGAAATTTTGAAAGTGCGGGCGGCCAGGCGCGCGCTCACATCGCCCGTTTCAACAGTGATGGTTCGCTGGACGCCTCTTTTAATCCACTTGGTCAGGACAGTGACATTAACAGCCTGGTTTTGCAGTCGGACGGCAAAATTATCGTCGGCGGCTCTTTCACCATCCTCGGCGGCGACGCCCGAACCCGCATCGGGCGGCTGAATCTGGATGGAACGCTGGATACCACCTTTGAATCACCCGGCGGAGCCCTTGATATAGTATATGCGCTGGCGGTTCAAACCGACGGCAAGACTATCGCCGCTGGAATGTTTCCCACCCTCGGCGGGGTCGCCCGTAATTATATCGGACGGCTCTATCCTGACGGCCGCACCGAGTCATGTTTTAATCCTGATCCGAATGCTTCAACTTATGCTATCTCCGCACAGGCCGACGGCAACATCCTGATCGGCGGCTTGTTTACTACCATCCATGCACCAACGGTCCGGAACTATATCGCCCGGCTCTATAACGACGATGCCCTGGACGCAACATTCAATCCCGGCGCCGATAACGGGGTCTGGGCGCTTAGTTCACAGCCGGACGGAAAAATCATCGTCGGCGGGTCATTTACAACCCTGGCCGGAAGCGATTGCAACCACATCGGCCGGTTGAATGCCGATGGCACCCTTGAGGCCGGGTTTAACCCAAATGTCCAGGGAACTGTTCATGCCGTTGCCCTGCAGACCGACGGCCAAATTGTCATCGGCGGCAGTTTCACTAAAATCGGCGATGTGGATTGCAATTACATTGCCCGGCTGAATGCCGATGGCTCTCTCGACACAACTTTCGATCCTAATCTCGATGCGCCGGTCTATGGCTTGGCAATCCAACCGGACGGCAAGATTGTCATTGGCGGCATCTTTACTGAAGTTGACGAAATAACCCGTAATCATCTTGCCCGGCTGAATGCCGATGGCGCCCTTGACACGGCGTTTGATCCAAATGTCAATGACTTCTTATATAGCCTGCAACTCCAGGCTGATGGAAAAATAATTATTTACGGCGAATTTTCACAAGTCGGCGATTTAGACCGCAATTATATTGCCCGCGTGAATGCCGACGGCACATCCGATGCCGGGTTTAACGCCAACCTGAACAGCGTGATCTATAGCCTGGCCATTCAGACCGATGGTAAGATTATTATTGGCGGCAGTTTCACCAAAATCGGCGACGTGGACCGCGTCCGCATTGCCCGGCTCAATGCCGATGGGAGCCTTGACGCTGTCTTCGACCTCACCGATGGCGCCCTTGATACCATCCATTCCATGGCCTTGCAGACCGACGGCAAGATTTTTGTCGGCGGCAACTTTCTTAAGATCGGCGGTGAGAACATACGGCGCCTCGCGCGCATCGCCAATACCGAGGCAGCACTGCAATCCTTGAACTTTAATGCTACAGGGACAGCCATTATCTGGACACGGACTGGCACAAGTCCGGAAGTATGGCGGACCACATTTGAAAAATCAATGGATGGCACCAACTGGACCAGCTTGGGCGCCGGGACGCGTATCACCAACGGCTGGCAGATCACCGGCATGGCCATGCCTGTAAAGCAAAACTTCTACATCCGCGTCCGCGGCTACGGTAATACCAGCGGGGCATGCAGTGGTTCCGGTTCTGTCTATGAATACACGCGCCTCTTCTATTTGCTAAACCGGATGAACAATGATTATGACGGTGACGGCAAATCCGACCTGGCCGTGTATCGTGACGGCTATTGGTCCATCTACTCCCTGGCGCATGGAACCATTATCTCCAATGCCGGGACCTGGGGCGGGTCGGACTGGACTCCCGTGCCAGGCGACTATGACGGCGACGGCCAGGCCGACTTGGCCGTGTATAACGACGGCTATTGGTCCATCTACTCCCTGGCCAACGAAATCATCTGTCTCAACATCGGAACCTGGGGCGGGTTGGGTTGGACTCCCGTGCCGGGTGACTATGACGGTGACAACAAAGCCGATCTGGCCGCGTATCGTGACGGCTATTGGTCCATCTACTCCCTGGCGCATGGAGCCATCGTCTCCAATGCCGGGACTTGGGGCGGGTCGGACTGGATTACCGTACCGGGCGATTATGACGGTGACAACAAAGCCGATTTGGCCGTGTATTGTGACGGCTATTGGTCCATCTACTCCCTGGCGAATGGGGTCATACTCCTCAACGCCGGAATCTGGGGCGGAGCGGATTACATCCCGGTGCCCGGCGACTATGATGGCGACGGCCAGGCCGACTTGGCTTTTTACCAGGACGGGTATTGGTCTATTTTCTCACTGGCAAACGGCATCATCCTGCTCAATGCCGGCGAATGGGGCGGGCCGGATGCCATCCCGGTGCCCGGCGACTATGACGGCGACGGCCAGGCTGACTTGGCCGTGTATTATGACGGCGATTGGTCCATCTACTCGCTGGCAAACGGCATCATCCGCTTCAACGATGACGCCTGGGGCGGACCAGACTGGATCCCCGTGCAGTAATATTGTCCGTAACTGTGGACCTTTTCTGGGATGCCGTAAACGTGCATTCGCTGATTTATGTGTTCAAAGTTCATTGCCACAGCCATGGGATATTTCTTTGACAGTGATTATCGCAGTGATAGTATATTTAGCATAGATTAACAACCTGACGAAAGGGGAAATCATGAAACTTCGCACAATTATTTTAATCAATTTATTCATTGCCGCTTCCATGACGCAGGGTGTGAACATCACCCGTATTGGCGGCGGGGTATATCATACGCTGTTGCTTAATCAGGATGGCCGGGTCTGGACCTGCGGCTTGAACTCCAGAGGCCAATTAGGTATTGGTTCATACAGTAATGTGCCCTATCTGGTTCAGGTCAGCAATCTGACGGATGTCGTTGAAATCGGCGGTAATTATTACGGTTCTTTTGCCGTAAAGAACGACGGCACGATTTGGGCCTGGGGATTAAACGACTGCGGTCAGCTGGGCATCGGTAATTACGACGACACCAACCTGCCGACCCAGGTCAATCTAACCGATGCCCGGAAGGTTGCCGGTGGTTTTTACCACACTCTGGCAATAAAATCCGACGGCACGGCCTGTGCCTGGGGATGGAACGGCTACGGCCAGTTGGGTAACGGCACGTATGACGACAGCAATATTCCCGTACAAGTGCAAAATATTCACAATGCCGCCGGCATTGGAGCCGGATTATTATCTTCGCTGGCATTGCTGGATGACGGCACGGTCTGGTCATGGGGCGTTGATATGTATGGTCTGCTTGGCGTCGGCGGAACAGTAGATATCACGAATGCGCCTATTCAGGTTACAACTTTATCAAATGTAACGGCCATTGCCCTCAGATCGTCTCATGCTCTCGCGCTGAAAAGCGACGGCATGGTTTGGACTTGGGGATTAAACAACTACGGCCAGCTGGGACTGGATCCGGCAACGACCAACATTCCCACGCAGATCGCGGGGCTGTCCAATGTAACGGCCATTGCCGCCGGCGGGAATCATTCCCTGGCGCTGAAGAGCGACGGCATGGTATGGGCCTGGGGGAATAATTATGACGGCCAACTGGGAATCGGTTCGATCGTCGTCACCAACCGTCCGACCCAGGTCATCGGGCTTTCTAATGTAACGGCGATAGCCGCCGGCGGGAACTTTTCGCTGGCCAAGTGTCATGACGGTTCAATCTGGTTCTGGGGAAATAATTTATACGGCCAGGCCGGAAATAATTTAACCGGTTACCGCACCACCGCCAGCCAGGTCCAAGCGCTGTCCAATATATTCGCCATTGCCAAAGGCGTCTGCCACTCACTGGCCATAAATGACGACCATACGCTTGGGGCCTGGGGCGACACTTTTATCAATGCTGAAACGGGCGATATGCAGCGCACCAATTTGCCGACACAGGTTGAAGGACTGAACGATATCTTTGCCGCTGACGGGGGAAATTATCATTCCTTGGCGCTGAAGAGCGACGGCACGGTTTGGGCCTGGGGATATAATGAGGAAGGCGAACTTGGTAACGGCACGTTTAGCAACACATACGTGCCTGGACAAGTCAGCAATCTGACCAGTGTGGCGGCGATTGCCGCGGGAGATTCTCATTCCCTGGCACTGCGAACCACCGGCTACGTTTACGGATGGGGATATAATTATTACGGCCAGTTGGGTAATGGCACGACGACCGACACTAATCTCCCCGAAATAGTTGTCTCGCTCAGCAATGTTACCGCAATTGCCGCCGGCGGGGATCACTCACTGGC
>JBDRJR010000097.1:0-20533 GCA_043814705.1 Verrucomicrobiota bacterium
TGTCGCCGAGATGGGCGGCAAACAGGCCGTGATTATGGATGACATAATCAAAACGTTCGGCGGCGATGATGCTTCCGGTGGCCTGCTTGCTGAATGTATGCAAGCCGCCGATCTTACGGACAAAGAAAAGGAAGAAGTATTGGAAAAGGTCGGGATAAAACGACTCGGACAGGGCAATACAAGCGGAACAGCAGTTCCAGGACAGCAGAATATCAAGTAATGCTGGTTGTCCGCCAAGGGAAACCATAGTGTTTTCCTGAGCACCCGGGAAATACCGGCAAACTATGATTTATACATGGCGGAGGTTGGCGCGCGCGCATAGAGGGCGCGCGTCAACTTTCAACAAACCAATGCGTGATATTTTTCTCAGACGGGAAGCGGGATTTCAGATGATAGCCAGGTTGCATATTAAATCCGCAATTGCCTTATGGCTGTGTTTTGCGGCGTGCCGGCCGGTTTTCACCGCGACTCCATCCCGGGAAGCACAAGAGGCCCATCTCTGGGAAGAGCTGATGTTCGGTCATATGCGCAAAATGGCGGAGGGGACATTTAGTGAAAATGATCTTGCCGCCTGCGAATATTTTCTGGCTAAAGCGCAACCTGTGGATCGTCTAAAATGGCTTGTAATCCTGGCGCGATATCAGAATAGAGTGGAACACGATCCGTTGGCGGCCTTGAAGACGGTGGGGCCGGTGTTGATCGGAGAGGATAAGGCGCGGTCCGGCGGCGCCGGAGCAGGCGGCTCAATCCGTCTTCGCCGAAACGGCTGCACCGAACAAGACGCGGCCTCTACAATTAAAACACCAGTGGTCCCGTTTCCCCCTGTGGCGGAATGGTCCCTTGATCCCATTGACGCGGAATGCGCTGTGGAGGCTTCACAAGCGTATCTGGCCTTGAAGGAATATGAGACGGCCATGGAGCAAATCAGCTTTATGGGGCCGAAGCTAAGCAAACTGGCGCGGGTATTGGCGAGCGAATGCGGGGGCGACTTGCTCACAATAATGCAGAGATATGATCAGGCCATCCGATTTTATGAGTATGCCCTGGAATGGATGTGGGATCAGCGCAAAGAGCCGTTGCCGGCCTTGCCCGAAATCAAAAAGGCGACCCGTCCGACAAGTCGCGCGCGTGTAACACCGGCGGGGTCCGGCCCAGGCCGGACAAAGACCACGGCGCTGATATCGGGAAGTCCGGGGATAGACACGGGCGGTCAGCCGTGGCTTCGTCCTTTGACGGGTGATGAAGAATATCTGCGCGAGCGGATTACGGCCGCCATGGCGGGTGCTCTGCGGTTATGGGACATCGAGCGGTATGGGGAGGACTTTGTGCTGTATCGCGAAGCGGAACAGATGCGGCGCGAGGAAGGACGGTATCTGGAGGCATACCTGGCGTATAAGGAGACCGAAACGAAATATGCGGAAACGATGTTCGGAGAAGCGGCACGGGCGTTCGGGATCAAATGTTTGTGGGCGTTGGCGGAGCCAGGAAACACGGAGCAAGCCCGGGAAACGATTCGGAAAATGGAAGAAACACTGAAGGCCAAACGCAAACAGCAAACGGCATTCAGACGGAAGAAACTTTCTTCCGAGGAAGTTTTGGCGATTCAAAATAAGATCGCGGAATGTGAACGAAAACTGGAAAGTATGAAGAAGGTGCCGTTAGGTAAGGCGGCGGTCACGACAGCCGGAGCGGAGACGGAGAAATTTATCGCGGAGAATGAGTTTGGCCTATATCGCGGGGAAATGATGGTAGCGTCGGCCGATTATTGTCTGGAGATGCTTTATGACCCGGAAGGGGCGTTGCAAGGATATGACCGGGCGCTCTTGTGGTTTGATAAGGCGGTGAAAATGACCGTGGACCTGAACGCATTCAGGCCGCCGGAAAAGTCGCGAGGGATAAGCGCGCCGCCGCCGGAGATGAAAGCAAAAGATGAGGTATGGGGAAATGTGGATTGGGCCAAGCTGGACGGCGGCAAACTGTTCAATCAGAGGACGTCAACATGGTATTTGCCTTATCATCGGATGATGGCGCAGACCAAGAAAGCGTTGTGTTATTTTATCATGGGTAAAACGAAGGAAGCATTGAAGTTGGTAAATATTATCCTGGAAGTGGACGATGCGGAGCGGATGAATTATGAGCGGGGGATGCCAAACAGTTATTCGCGTCTTAAGACGGAATTTGAAGCGGGGAAAATGTTTGCTACGGCAGAAGAGTTGAAGTCTTTTACAGGCAAAGCGAAGGTAGCGATAATAGTAGCGGACTATTATTTTGAAATGGAGCAATGGCAAGAAGCGGCCGAACGATATGGCCGAATTGATCGGGAGATGCGCAAAGGTTTGAATCTAAAGGCACGGGCATATCTGGACTTTATGCTGGGCAATTGCGCGGTAATGACGGAGCGTAATTACGACAAAGCGCTTGAGTATTTCGGCAAATTCAGGAATGAATATCGGAATACGCCGACTTGGCCACGGGCAATGAGGGCAAGTTGTGTGGTGTATCAGAATAAGCATGAATATGACAAGGTGCTGAATACACTGAAGCAAATATATCGTCGAATGCCGGACACGGAATGCGGGAAGAGGGCATATTATGATCAGGGCGAATTTTTATATGCGATAGGGCAGAAGAAGGAAGCGCAAAAGATATTCGCGGTGTGTCAAAAGAAATATGCGGACACTTGGATGGCGCGCGGCGCCGGCCAGTATCTGGAAAAGATCAAAGCCGGGGAAGAATAGCGGTTCATGAGTTCATCGGCGTCATGGATTAAGATCGGCGCCAATGCCTGAGTTCAAGTTGGTCACGCTTGTTTGCCAAGTATTGCATAACGTTTTTCAGCCGATCTGCCATATACCATTAACCATCTGCCATCAACCATTTCTTCTTATAACCCGACATCAATGCGCACTTTCGGGAATTTGGTGAACCAGAACTGGATCCAGAAAGTGTATTCATCATTGCCTTGAAATTCACAGCCGACTTTATAAGCAATGCATTCCATGGTGCGCTGGACGGTCAGGCCCCAGGCCTGCATGGTGGAGTTTTCGAATTCGTAGCGGGCATAGACGCTGTATTCCCAGTTGACGAAAGGCGCAAGCGTGAGCTCGTTGTTGAGCAAACTGCTGCTGCCGTTGTTGAAACGGTGTTCAACAACATATTTCCATAATGTTCCATCGTATACATTCAGGCGCGTGTTGATGGTCTGCACCTGGTTGGAATATTGATCGTAGGCCCCGTCAATTTTCAATTCCATCCAGTCAAATGGGGTTGAGCGCACGTCAAAGCAGATATTGCTGAATCCGTTTTGGCCGGGTTGGGGATCCAGGCTGTAGACCACCCATATGTCGGCATTGATCAGGTCGTACACCGCTTGACTTTTCATTTGTTGTTTGTTGAAACGCTGGGTCTGGATTTTATTGCGCATGCCGAACTTGATCTCATTGGCCTTGCCGAGTGTGTCAATATCGTCAAACTGGTAGAGGGTGTCCGGGGTCACGTTAGGTTCGGGGCGAAAAGTATAATTGGCATACGGCTCCGCAATGTGCCGCACGTTGTTAATGATGTCGCCGGGATACGTCTCCCAAACCTTGAACGCCTTGAAGGATGTTTCCAGCCCCAGCGTGGGTAACGAACGGAACGCGGCGTCCCCATCCCGCGTCAGGATGTTCGTCGTTGCAGTCACCACCGGCAGGTTGTTGGTGTCGAAGGTGGTGACTGAGGTCACGTTCGTATAGTCTTCCTTGGTCTTGGAATAATAAGTGCCTTGCCATCCGGCGCGCGGTATGATGTTCAAAAATCCCATCTGCTTGGTCGGGTAATACAACATGTGCTCCGTGTTAAAACGGCCGGCCGCGTAGTTTTCCAGGATCGAATTGGTCAGCAAGTTGGCTTCCCATCTTTTCTGGAGATAGGCCGCGGCCGTATCACCCTGGTAATAGAACGGCGTTTCCCAGATTTTCTGGCGCGAAAAATCCAGCTTCAATTCGGGCAGGCGATCCACGGTGGTGTAAAAGTCGTTAAGGCGTTTTTCGACCATCAGGCTGGCGGTATAATGCTCGGCGCGATGCCCCAGCACGATGTAGTTGTCCGGCTCCGGACAGCTTTTGTATTCCTCGCGGAAAAACTGTTCGATAATTTTAGGGTCGCTCAGATAATTGATCTGTGCCATCAAATAGTTCTGTTCGTCAAACGACTGGTTGTGGTAAAGCCGCAGGCGGTAACGATCGTTGTCAATTTTGTAGCTCTGGCTCTCGCCCTCATCGGGCCAGGTGTCGTGGGTGTAATACGTGATCAGGTCGCCGGCCCAAGGTTCCTCGGCGGGGGTCTCTTTGGGCTGTTCGTTCTGGAGCATCCGGCTGTAGTGCCAGAAGTTGTTGTCCGTTTGGGCCATATTGCGTTCGGTGGAAAGTTCCGTGGTATTGCCGCTGGCGCTCCACATGAAATCCTGCCCCAGTCCCACGCCGCGCCGCATGCGCAAATCAATATGTGAGGCCGCTTCCACCTTGCGGCTGATGCGATAGTTGAATTCGGTCAGCAGGTAGGCATACATCCGACTGCTATACCCGGGCACGATACTCATGAAGTTTTTGTCGCCAATGTTCTGGTTCCAGTACGGGCTGTACATGACCGGCACGCCCTTGATGTAGAGCACGACGTGCTTGGCGCGGACATGGCGGCCGGGCGTAATCCATACTTTTTTGGCGCGGAAATAGGCCACCGGCGGGTCCTGCTCGCAGGTGCTCAGCCGGGCATTTTCGAGCAGGTATTCATCGGCGCCGACCTGACGCGATGAATCGGCTTTGACATAAAACGGATCAAGGAAAGCGCTGAACCCGCCAAAATCGCCCTTTTGACTTTTAAAATTATAACGCAATTTATCGCCGACCCAGATATCACTGTTGCGCTCGAAGGTAACGTTGCCTTCCGCCAGCACATCGTGGCTTTGCATGTTGACAATGGCATGATCGCCCCGCAGGGATTCGTTGTCCCGGCGCACAAGCACACGACCGGTTCCAATCATCAGGTTTTTTTCGTGCTCATACTCCAGGCTGTCGGCCTGCACCTCGATCGGGGAGGGGGCATGCCGGCGAATGGCCTTGGGATAGGCGTCTTCCAGAAGAAGTCGGTTCATCAGGGCGCGGGCATCCCCCGCCGGCTTCTGTTCAATCAACAGCCTGGTTTTTTTGGCCAGGGTTACTTCGGCAAACCGATCTTTGTCATACAATGCGTCACTGAGGATCACTTGGTTCAAGGTGGCGATTAAAGCGTTAAGGAGCGCCGGCGGCGGCGCCGCCGCACCGGTATAGTCCATCAGTTGTTGGCGGATTGCCGGCCTCAGACAGTCACGCAGGTAACGTGATACCGCCTCCTTGCCGATCCGCAGGCTGAGCGCAAATGCGCGGGGTTCCAGCAGATCCTTGTCGGTCATCAAACAGGATAAAGTCAATCCGGGCGCAATTTCATTGGAATATGCGTCTTCCAGCAGGCGCCGGTTGAGCTGGGGCAGATCAACGGCCGCGGGATCTTTACCCAGCAGATTCCGGGTTCGCGCCGAGAGCGCAACATCATCGAAAAGCTTGTCGTCAAACAGGAGGTCTTCGCATATGAGACGGTTGAGATCGTCAACGACGGCCAGGATCAGTTCCTGGGAGGGCGTGGTGTTCGCCTGGTAATTTTCCAGCAGGCGGCGCGTGGCCGGCAAGCAGGTGTTTTGGAAATATTCGGAAACCGGGTCTTCCGCAATGCGAAGCTTAAGCATCATACCCGGCGCATCCGTAAGCTGGTCGCTTGTCAAGAGCCACTGCTTCACCTCCGGCGCATCGGGCGTCCCGGCCAGGGTGAACCCGGCCAAGCCGAGCGCGATCAGGGACAGCGCGTAGAACCGGATTCCCAAATGGACATTCGAACTGCATGCCATAATTCGATTTCCTGAAAGGCTTGAAGTTTTTACCATGTTCTATGCCGGAAAACCAAGCCCAAATTAAGAATAAAAGGTTTTCTCAACCAAGCCATGGACAGTGACGATGGATAGCGCGCCGCTTCGCTCTGCGCTATCCATCGCGCCATGGCAGACGTTGGCCGGAAATAATGATTGACATGGGGGAATAAACGTCTTACATTGTGTGACATGAAGACAGCGACACTCAGCATTCGATTGGACGAGGACTTGGATCGCCTTCTGGACAAAGCCAGCGCGCAAGACGGAAAAAGTCGCAGCAACATTGCGCGAGACGCCTTGCGGCGGCAACTGCGGCTTACCCGGTTTGAGGCCCTCAGACGCCGAATGATGCCCTTTGCCGAAGCCAGGGGGTTTCTCACCGATGAGGATGTTTTTGCCAAGGTGTCATGAGAGTGTTCCTCGACACCAATGTTTTGGTAAGCGCTACAGCCTCCCGGGGGTTGTGCGCTGATGTTTTCCGCACCGCAATTGAGTTTCATGAATTAGTCGTTTCCGCGCATCTTTTTGAAGAACTCAAACGGGTACTACAGACGAAGTTCGATGCACCCGACGACCTGCTCGCCGAAACGATCTGGCTCCTGCATCAAGACACGATCATAGCGCCGGCAGAACCCCTCGCAAGCATCCCGCTCAGAGACCCCGCAGACATCGCCATTGTATCGGCGGCAATCAACGGCGGAGCCGAAATCCTGGTGACAGGGGATAAGGAGATGATTGAGCTTAAGAAAGTCGGGGCGCTCCAAATCGTCACACCACGACAGTTCTGGGAGAGGCAAAAAGGCCAACCACGGAGTCCAAGCTATCGCCGCTCGCGCGGCTCAGCTTGACGCCGGCCGTTCGACAAAATAATTATTTATTTTGCTCGCGGGCCGTATTGGCATACAGCTCCTCGTTCGTCGCGGCGTTGACGATGGAGATTTCCTCCATGTGCTGGGCGGGGTCTGCGCGGAAGCTGAGGCGCCCATCAAATTTCTCCTGCATATCCATCAGCAGGTCCTCATCCTCCTCGCGCAGGCGCTTGAGAATGGCGGGATTAACCGTAAGGCGCAGTTCCGGCACGTCCTTCCTTTCGATCTGATGCTTGCGCAGTATGGCCAGAATTCGGCGCTGGATTTCCACGCTCATATTGAACGGCGATTTGACGCTCCCGCGCCCGTGGCAATAGGGACAGTCCACGTATAAAGATGATTCAATGCTTTCCGCCACCCGTTGACGCGTCATTTCCAGAAGACCCATCGGCGAAATCGGCAGGATGTTCGTGCGCGCCTTGTCACGTTGGAGCGCCGCTTTGAGCGCCAGATAGACTTGATTGCGATGTTTTTTGTGACGCATGTCAATCAGATCCAGCACGATCAGCCCCCCGATATTCCGGAGACGCAGGTGGCGGGCAATTTCCTGCACCGCTTCCAAATTGACCTGCAGAATCGTTTCATCCTGGCTGGATGATCCCTTGTGCTGGCCGGTGTTGACGTCAATGGCGATCAGGGCTTCGGTTTCATCAAAGATGATGCATCCGCCGGATTTCAGCGTAACCTTGCGGCGAAAAGCTTCATCAATCTGGCGCGCGACATCAAAGTGCTCGAAAATCGGGCGGGCCCCTTCGTAGAGCTTGACGCGCGCACGCATATGACGCGAAATCCGGTCCATAATATCCTTGATGCGGTTATATTCCTCCTTGGAATCAATGTAGATGCTGTCGAAATCCTCGGTGACCGAATCACGCACCATCCGCTCCACAAGATCGGGCTCCTGGTACAGACAGCAAGGGGCGTGTTTTTCACGGGACGTTTTCTGGATATCCTGCCAGGTGGCCAGCAATGCGCGCATATCGCGCACAAAGCTCGTGCTGGCGGCGCCGGCGCCGGCTGTGCGGATAATTAACCCGCATCCCTCGGGCACCGGCAGGCGGCTGAGCACTTTTTTCAGGCGTTTGCGTTCTTTGTCATCCTCGATTTTCCGTGAAATACCGCGTAATTTACTGCCCGGCATCAGCACAAAGTAACGGCTGGGAATGCTCAAGCTGGCCGTCACGCGCGGCCCCTTGGTGCCGATGGGCCCCTTGGAAACCTGGACGCAGATTTCCGAACCCACCGGGAAGTGCTTGGAAATATCCTCGCGGGTGAACTGGTGCCGGCGGGGCATTGACCGGGCCGCCACGCCTTCCATCGCTTCCAGACGCGAGACGTCCTCGGGAAACATGTCCCAGTAATGGATAAAGGCGTTTTTGCGCAGGCCGATATCCACAAACGCCGCCTGCAGTCCATCCTCCAGGTTCTGCACAAGCCCCTTGAAAACACTGCCGACAATCCGTTCCTCGGCGGGATGCTCAATTTTGAAATCTTCCAGTTTGCCCCTTTCAAGCACGGCTACGCGCGTTTGCAGGCTTTCCGCGCTGAAAATGATTTGTTTTTGGTCGCTGGTTTTTTTTCGCCGGAATGCGAACATAAAATTTAATCCTTTCATATCTTGACATTATCTCCATTCTCCCCGGATATAAACGCTTTGCACAATGCCCAGGGCCGTCATTGTGCCGATCATGAATGTCCCGCCATAACTGATCAGCGGGAGCGGAATTCCCGTGACCGGCAGGAGGCCGATCGTCATCGCGATATTGACGAAAATATGGCAGAACAACATGGTTACAATTCCCACACATAACAGGCGGCCCATTTTGTCGGCCGCGGATTCCGCCGCGCGCAAACCGGCGGCCAGCAGAACACCAAACAGTACGAGCATGACGACCCCGCCGATAAATCCTTTTTCCTCGGCAATCACCGCAAAAATAAAGTCGTTGGGCGCCACGGTGCGCGGCAAAAAACCCAGGAGATTCTGCGTCCCCTGCAGATAACCTTTGCCGGTTAGCCGGCCCGATCCCACCGCGATCTGGGACTGGGCCTTGTTCCATCCGGCGCCTAACGGGTCGCGGTTGCGGTCCAGAAAAACCGCAATCCGCTCGCGCTGGTAGGATGAGATTCCGATCCGGCGCATCAGCCGTTCGTGGGAAAGTTCATCCATGCCCAGCTTGGGCGGGATCATAACCAGCGCCAGTACGCCGCCGGCCAGCAAAATCCCCAGCGCGGCCAACGCGGCCAGGCGCGTTGCGGATACTCCGGAAATCCACATGACACCGGCCAGCACCGGCATAAAAACAAGCGCCGTGCCCAGATCCGGCTGTTTAATAATCAGCGCCATGGGTATCAGCACCAGTGCCAGGCTGAAAAGCGTTAATCGCCAGTGGCGCAAATTCCGGCCCGGCCAGCCGAATAACCTGGCCAGCAGAATGATGACCGCCAGTTTCATAAGCTCGGCTGGTTGAAGAATGCGGAAACCGGCCAGTTGGAGCCAGCGCCGCGCGCCGTAAATTTTCAGCCCCATGTGCGGCACAAACACCAAAACCAGCAGGATTGCACCGGCGGCATAAATCCACCAGGCCAGACGTATCCAGCGGTGATAATCGCTGATCGCAAACCCGATGAAAAATAATATGCCCAGGGCGGCCCAACAGAGCTGTTTCAGGAATAAAGGCTTGGCCGGGGAATTCGGGTTGCCGTAGCCCGCGCTGAAAATAAAGGCAATTCCGATGCCAAGGAGCGCCAGCATGGCGGCTACCATGCTCCAATCCAGCCGGCGCAATGAACGCAATGTGTTGATAAAATTCAGGTTAGCCATTTCCTTCCCCTGCAAAAATTTTCATCATCAACTGGCGCATGCGCGGGCCAACTGAAATACCGCCGGAAACGGCGTCATCCATTACAATGGCCACGGCATAGCGCGGATGCTCAAACGGGGCGAACAGAATCATCCACCCGTGCTTCTGACCGGCAGTTTTGCGGCCATATTCGGCCGTGCCGGTTTTACCGGCCATGGTGACGCCCTCCAGTCGGGCCATGCGGCCGGTGCCTTCCGCATCCTGGATGACATCCCGCATGCCGTTTTTAACCAGCGTTAAATAGTCTGCCGACCAGTGTACGCGGCGGACAACAACCGGCGGGATTTCCTGAAATTCCACTGCGTTTGGCTCGCGTTCGGCCATTACTAAGCGCGGCTGATAAAGGTATCCGTCATTGGCGATGGTTGCCGTCAGCATGGCCATTTGCAGGGGTGTGACCTGAAGCGCACCCTGGCCGACCGCGATGTTGCAGGTGTCGCCATCCCGCCATGCCTCGCCAAAGTTCCGGTATTTCCAGGCTTTCCCCGGCATCAGTCCGGCGCTTTCGCCATCCAGGCTGATACCGGTTGGCTGGCCGAAACCGGCGGCCAACGCCATGTTATAAATGCCGTCGTATCCGCACTTCAGACCTAATTGATAAAAAAACACGTTGCAGGAAACCCGAATGGCCCGGCGAAACCCAATCCGGCCATGTGCCGTGTTCATATAACAGGCGAAGCGCTGATTGCCTAACTCGAAATAGCCCGGGCACTCCAGTGTCAAGCCGGGATCCACCCCCCGCTCCAGGGCGGCCAGTGCCACCAGGGGCTTAAATACACTGCCCGGCGCATAGAGACCGTTCAAGGCGCGGTTAAAAAGCGGCTTGCCGGGATCATCCAACAAACGACGCCAGTTATCCGGTGTAATTTTCGGGCAGAACAAATTTGGGTCGAAGTCCGGAGCGCTGGCCATGGCCAGCACATCGCCATTGCGCGGGTCTATGACCACCACGGCGCCGATAGTGTCGCGCATGACCTCTTCCGCCGCGCGCTGGATGCGCAGGTCAATGGTTAGTTTCAAGTCGCCGCCGGGCATCGGCGCCCTTAGCGCCTTTTCGTCGTGTTTAAAGCCAATAACGTCCACTTGGACCAGCCGGCCGCCGGCTCTGCCAGTCAATAATTCGTCAAATCTTTTTTCCAAGCCGGTTTTACCGGCCAAGTCGGGTAGATAGTAATGGTAAAGTTCATCCGCTTCGCTTTGAATTTCCGCCGTGCCCACGTAACCCAACAAATGGGCCAGGGTGGAACCCTGGGGATAAACCCGGTTCGCGTCCACCACGATATCCACACCCGGCAGGCGTGCGCCGGCTTCCGCCAGGCGTGCCAGGGCCGGTGCGTCCACATGCCGCCAGGCCACCAGCGGCAGGGCTTTGCGGCTGTAAAGATGCTCGGCGATTCGGGACTGATCAATCTGTGGTGGTTGGCCGATGATGGCGGCGATTTGCTGAATGGCTTCCCATGTGACCAAAGCTGTGTTTCGCCGTTTGTCCGTCAAACGGAATTCCTCCAGGTAGAGGGCAATTCCATAGTTGGGCGCATTGTCGGCCAGGCATATCCCCTGGCGCTCATATATTTTCCCGCGGACACCTGGAATGCGCACACGGCGCACGGATTGTTGTTCCAGGTTGTCCGCATAATGCTCGCCATGTCCCACCTGGATGTGCCACAGCGCAATCAGCAGGATGGCCAGCGCCGCCAGAATGAGAATTTTCATTCGATACAGGCGCGTCCGTTCCCGTGTTGTCAGATACAGGCTCATGAGGAAGACCCCGCCATAATATTGCCGGTTAACCGGTCAAGCCGTTCCAGGACGATGAATACGATTGGCGCCAGAATCATGCCGAGCAGGGCGGTGCCAACGGCCTTGAGCGCAATGTAGAACCACGCTGTTTCCCGCAGGCTTTCCGCGCCGATCAGTAATATCACATAGAAGCCGAACGTAAGTCCCAAGCCGGCCAACAGACCGAACGCCATGTGCGTCACGCCCCGGGCGCTGAAGACCACGTCGCGATAAATCCAGGCGATCAGCCCCAATACGCAAAAAACGGCGGGGGAACAACCCAGCGGCAGGGCTTCAAGACTGTCGCACAGTATTCCGCCGACGATGGCCGCGGCCACCAACAGCGCAAGCGAGCGGTGGAGTGCATAATAAAGCACAACACTTAATACCATCGGCGCCTTGGCTTGACCCAGCCAAGTTAGTCCCGGTAACACCTGTTGCACTACGGCGCCGATCACCAGCGCCGTGATCATAATGACAAGGTTCATCGTTTTTCGTTCTTAGTTCCTGGTTCTTCGTTCTTTGTTTCCACGCCTTGTCCCCCGTAGCCTTGGCGTAGGGGGATCAACGGGTTTTCATCGCGGCTCATCACGAACATCAAATCCAATGACCGCAAATTGGAGGCCGGCGCGATATCGGCTGATTGGTATAATCCGGACGGATCCAAGCGCACTTTCTCAACATGCCCGATCACCAGTTCGGACGGATATACGCCACCCAGACCGGATGTAACCACTTCATCTCCCGGCATGACCTGTGCCGCCTTGCTGATGAAATCCATCCGGCAGTAAGCTTGTCCGCGCCATGATACACCCTGGCCCCGAACAATGCCGAACGCATCCAAACGGGTAAGCCGCGCCGATATTCTGCAGGCCGGGTCCACCAGGAATAGAACGTCGCTCGTGGTCCGGGAAATCCGGATGATCCGGCCGGCCAGACCGGCGGGCGTGATGACGGCCATATCCAGGGCGATGCCGTCGGCCAGGCCCTTGTTCAGGCGGGCCGTTTGCCACCAGGCGTTTACATCCCGAACAATGATTTCGGCGGCAATCAGGCGCCGGCCGACGTGCGCCGAAAGACCCAGCATTTGGCGCAAAGCGTGGTTCTCCCGTTCCAGGACCTGTGCCTGGCGTAGTTCCAGACGTAATTGGGCATTTTCGGCCAGAAGCCGGGCATGATTTGCGGTCGGCGGTGGTTCGCCTTGAAACAATCCGCGGCCTGACGCCAATAAGTACGCCATGGAGCGGGATAGGGGAAACGTTGCATCCTTCAGGAAGTTGTGTATGCGGGCAGTCATCAAACCGGGCAAATTGAATAAAACGACAATCAAAATGCCGGCCAATATCAGAATATAAAAATTTCGCCTCACGCCAAAACTCCAAATGTTTTGGCAACGAAATAAAACGAGCCGCCTTGCAGGCGTATGGGGATGAAAGGCTTGTCGCCAAGCAACCGTTCACCGTTCATGCCGGCCGCACTTTTACGCGCGGATTAAAACGGCGTGCTGGCCACCTTGCGCAGGAACTTCAGCTCGTGCAGAACCATGCCGGTGCCTTCCGCAACCGCGCTCAGGGGATCGTCGGCCACGTGCACGGGCAAACCAGTTTGCTCGGCAATAAGCTTGTCAATGCCGCGCAACAGGGCGCCGCCGCCTGCCAGAACCAGGCCGCGATCCACGAGATCAGCCGATAATTCCGGCGGAGAACGCTCCAAAGTAAAGCGGACGGCTTCCACAATCGTGGAAACAGGCTCGTGCAGGGCTTCGCGTACCTCTTCCGTGGTCAGCGTCAGCGTTTTCGGCAGTCCGGCCACTAAGTCGCGGCCTTTGACTTCCATGCTGGTTTCCTCCGGCAGAGGGTAGGCGGATCCGATGCTGATTTTAATCTGTTCCGCGGTTCGTTCGCCAATCATCAAATTATACACTCGCTTCATGTACTGGATGATCGCCTCATCCATTTCGTCGCCGCCCACGCGCACACTGCGGCTGAACACGATTCCGGCCAGCGAGATCAGCGCCACTTCGGTGGTGCCGCCGCCGATGTCCACAATCATATTGCCGGCCGGCTCCTGCACCGGGAGACCTACCCCGATTGCGGCCGCCATGGGCTCTTCAATCAAATATACTTCGCGGGCGCCCGCATGGGTCGCGGAATCCTTGACCGCCCGCTTTTCAACCTCGGTAATGCCGCTGGGCACGGAAATAATGATCCGCGGCCGAATCATAATCCGATTGCTCTGCACCTTGCGGATGAAATAACGTAACATGGCTTCCGTAATTTCAAAATCCGCGATCACCCCGTCCTTCATGGGGCGGATGGCCGTAATGTTGCCCGGCGTTCGGCCCAGCATGCGCTTGGCTTCGTTGCCGACGGCCAATACCCGGTTGGTGCCGGTCTGGATGGCCACCACGGATGGCTCGCGCAGGACGATCCCGCGGTCTTTGACATAGACCAGGCTGTTGGCCGTTCCCAAGTCAATGCCAATGTCATTTGAAAATAAATCGAAAAAACGGCTAAACATAGGAAAAACCTCGTTTGGGTTTGATGGCGCAAATAATGCTATAGATTACGGCGCCTGTCAACTATGAAATAAAAAAATGTGAAAAGAGTTGATCCATTGCAAAAAAACAGGCAATCTTCCGGAAATGTGATTTTAATATGGTCTTGATGCAAAGCGCGAGGCGTGGCCGCTGAAAATTCGGCGGCGGCCATGCCAAAATAAAATTCCGGATAAAATGGGCGTATTGACAACCCCGTCACGGCTTTGGGAGGATTATGACTACTCTGCAAACAGCCTTTGTTTACACGAGTTTTTTGGCGGCATTGGCGATCAGCGCGCAGGCTGAGGCGCTCATTTCGGATTTGACCGTTAATGGGGCCACTAACGCCAATGGCCGGACGGTTGCGGCAATGCATACAAATACCCCCCTGCCTTCGCTTAAGGACGAAGCGCCAATTGCCATAACTGCCGCCACCGCAACTGCCGCCCGGACAAATGGCGGGACGGTAAACAGCGTCCAAGTTCAGCCCGCCACGGATGTTGAGAACGATTTCGAGGTCGGCTTTGCCGGTTGGCAGAGTGAACGCGCCGGCGCCGGCGCGGCGGTGCTGAGTCACGGTAGCAATGCGCCCTATGCCGGCCGGCATTTTCTGTGTGTCCAGACACCCGGGGTAAGTGGTGGTGAAGGGGCTACGAAAACATTCATGGTGGAACCTCTGCACCGCTACCGGATAAGCGTGATGGCCCGGGGACAGGGCCAGGTCGTGCTTGGCGCGGCCACGGCGCGCGGCTGGATATCCGGAGAACGCACCTGCCTGAACGGCGACTGGCAGCGCCTGGAAATCAGCCACTTTGCCCGGAGCGCCGCGGTCCGGCTCAACGTTGTTACACATGGAACGCAGAAAACTGAAATCCACCTTGACAACCTGCAGATCGAGTGCCGCCAGGTGCCGGCCTGGCCGGAATTGCCGGTGGCCGGAATCAAGTTTGAGGCCGAGGCTTTTGCAAGCAACTCGAAAATCGTGGAAGATGCCCAGGCCAGCGGCGGGGCTTACCGTGAAGGGGCCAGGAATTACTGGCTGGCCAGTGATGTTCCCTTTCCCCGGACCGGCTTGCCTGTTTACATCTATCTTAAGGCGCGCCTGGCCGACATCACCCGGAATAATAAACTGGAAATACGTTATGCCGGTCCGGGTATTGAAAGCCTATTCGAGGTGGCGCCGTCGGTCGCGGGGCAATGGGAATGGCTTCGCACCGGTCCCTTCCTGCCCGGCGAACTGACCGATACGTTTCACGTGCACCACGGCGGCCGGAACGGCGCGCCTGATATACAGTCCCGCCTGGACTGCGTTGTCGTCAGCACCCATGCCGATCTACCGGCGGCAGTCCTCGAGAATATGGTTGTGCCAAGATCGAGCGACCGGGGATTGGTCAGCGCCGGCTATGCCAGGCAGGCGCCGGTGCTCGACGGGCGTCTGGACGATGCGGCTTGGGACAACGCCATCGAGCTTGGGCCGTTTCTGAGCGTCGGGCAGAACAAGTTTGCCGAAGAAGATACCAGGGCGTATCTGGCCCACGACGCAACCAACCTGTACGTGGCCTTTCACAACACGCAATTTGCGCTGGACCCGGTCAACAATATTCTGCATGAATTCCGACGCAACGTGACGAATCACAATGTCCCAGGCATATGGCGCGATGATTTTGTCGTTATCCTGCTTAGCCCGGACGGCGCGACAACCTATGATTTTTTCATCAATGCCAACGGCGCGATCAATGCCGGACGTGGCGCCGGCGCCACCCCCTGGGAAACCAGGGACAGCGGCTGGGAGAGCGGCGCGCGGGCAGTTGCCGGCATTTATAACGGCTACTGGGTGGTCGAGGCGGCCTTGCCGCTGGCCGCGCTGGGCGGCCAGCCCGCGGCGGGCGGCACCTGGCGCATTGGGCTGGGACGCCAATCGCAACACAAGGCGGAAAGCAGTGGCTGGACGGCGTTTCCGTCCGGATTTCATCATCCGACTAATTTCGGCGCGCTGGCGTTTGGCCGCGATGTTCCGAAAGTGCGCGGTCTGCGGCCGGGTAATATGACTTTGGGCGCCAATGAACTGACTTTCGAGGCGACCCCGCCGCAAGGCAAAGCAATTCCTTTGCTGGTCGAGTCGGTTGTGACAGCGCCTGACGGACAACTGGTCAAAAAACGCAGCGACCAGCTCCTGTCGAAAACCGCAACGCTGAAACACGGCTACAGCTTGGCCGACGCAGGCGCGGTCGCGCTGAATTATACGCTGATGAACGCATCCGATTTCGAGGTGTATTACCGCTCACCCGAGTACCACGCGACGATTTACAGTTCGCGGGTGGAGGTGGATGGGGCAACCGGCGCCGATTTCCGGCTCTATCTCAACGGCCAGGAATTGAAAGACGGCGCGCCGCTTTATCCGGGCGCCAATGTGCTGGCGTTGGAGACCACCGGTCCGTTCACCGGCGCGTTTCGGGTTGGCGCGCAAACCTTTTCCAGCGCCGGCGGCTGGCGTTATGCCGCGGAAGGCGATGCCGGCTGGCAGGAAACAGCTTATGACGACAGCGGATGGAAGGTGGTCGGGTCTGCGTCCGACGGCAGGATCGGCAAGACCGGCGAAAAGGGCTGTTATCGGCGCACCCTGCTCTTTGACCACAGTCGTTTCTGGCCCAACTGGGACCAGGGCGGCGTCAGCATCGCCGGGGGCAGTTTACAGCAGTTTTATTTTATACCCCAGGGAATCAAGGGCCGGCGCTTGGAGGATTATACCCTGGTGCTTGAGATGCCCGAGGAGTTTTCCATTGCCGGCGCCTCCGGCTATTACCAGCGCATGAACGTCACCACGGTCGCGGCGGGGACCCGCCGGCGTGGCGACAGGAACTACACCGTGCACCGCATCGCCCTGGGAAAAAAAGAACAACAGGGCGGCGTCCATTCGGGAATGGTTTTCCCGATTGCCTACCAGCCGGACATCCGCAGGTGGCAGATGTGCGCGATTGCCGTGAGCCTGCCTGCGGGCCGGCTCACGCCCGGCGAGAGCGTCGAGTTCCATTATTCCATCGAGGCCGACGGCGGCAGTGTCGTGGAAATACCGCGGACAATGCGAGTGAATGTTCTGCCGGACGTGCGCGGCAAACAGCCCGCCACGTATGCCTGGATGATGTGGATGGGCTGGGATTCGTCCATGGATGACCATGAACTGGCCGAGCGGATCATCGCGAGCCTGGCGGATTACGGATTCAACCTCCTCACCTGGCCCAGACCCATACCCAAGCATATACCCATGAAAAGTAACCACGCTTTTCATTTCTACATCATTGACCTGGCTCCCTATCTCGAGGCAAATCCGGAGCACGCTTTCATGGACTTGCAGGGCCAGCGGGTGCATGGCCGGAAAGAAAGGCCAAGCAACCTCATCTGCACGACGCGCCTGCTCGAGGACAAGGGGGCGTGGGACTATGTGACCGGAAGAATCGTGGAAGAGATCAAGCAGAGCCAGCCCGACGCCATTGACTGGGATTTCGAGTTTGGGCCGTTCAAAGGCGCCTACATCAACTGTTTTTGCCCATTGTGCCAGGAGCGTTTCCGGGAATTTGCCGGGTTGCCCGCGGAATCCGGGCTGACCACGCAAATCGTCGCCAACCTGCGCGCCGCGCATAAGCTCGGAGTTTCTTCCAAAGAGGATCTGGCGCGCATCGAGGGGCTGGATGGCAAAGTTACCGAGTATTTCGGGCAGTGGGTTGACTTCATGTGCCGGCGGCAAGCAGACATTGCCGACAAGCTCAACCGCACAATAAAGGGAATCAACCCGAAAATAAAGTTCGATGTTTATTCCGGGTACCAGGGGGAGACAGCCTGGCATTACGGTATTGACTGGCGCTATTTGGCCGGCAAAATTGACTATGCCATTTGCGGGTACGGCCGCCAGCCGGACTTGATTCGCCATACGCTCGCGGCGTTGGGCGATACCCCTCTGGTCGCCAGCCACATTTTATATCCCTACGGCGACGAGTCTCGGATGAGCCCGACATGCGCGAGTCAGGCAACCCTGTTGCGGCGCGCGGTTGACGGGACCGGCGGAATCATGCTTTACATGCTTGGCACGCTCGATGGGCGGACGTTTTACAACTCGGCCGAAATATCGCGCCTGGTCGCCGATTACGAGCCGCTTTTCATCGCCCACAATCGGCGCGATGAGCTGGCCGAGGCAACGGGGCTGGGTCGGGACAATGTCGTGGTGCTCACGAAGGACGAAACCCGGCTGGTCATGCTGATCAACGAGTCGGGCGCCGACCAAGATGTCAGTGTGGTTAACCGGGAACTGCCGGCTGGTGCGGTGGTAAGCGATTACTACGCGCAGAAAATCGTGGAAAACCCCGGCTTGATCAACACGGTGGTGCCCGCCGGCGGCGTCAAGGTGTTTGCGGTTTCCCCGGAGAATGTCGCGAATCAAAAAAAAAAGGAGGCAAAATGAGCGGTCAGCCGGAAGCGACGGAAATCGGTGTGCCCGTGAAAGCGGTAACGCATGTGAAGGTGTTTGCCGGCGCGGATGGCGCCGGGAAAACTTGCCTGTATGCCGTGATGATGCAGAGCGGCGCGCGCTTTTTCGTGGCGCGGATCGACACGGCAACCGGCCGGTGCGAAAAGTTCATTGTTGATCGTGACGGCGGCACCGAGGCGTCAGCCGTAATCTGGAGCAAACGCGGGAACTGTCTGTATCTGGGCACCTATACCGGCCGCCTTTACCGGTTCGTTCCGGGAGTTGACCGGCTCGAGCCGCTTGGCGCGATTCATCCCGGCGCCGCGAACTTCACCTGTTCCATCGCGGAACACCCGGACGGCAGGCTCTTCATCGGGAGCCACCCGGGTTGCGATCTCACCGTGTATAATCCCGAAACCGGGGAATTCACCCGTCTTGGACGCATGGCCCCCGACGAGGCGTATTTTTACCCTATGGCGGGAATGGACGGGACCATCGCCGGGTTGGTGAAAGTGATGCGTCCGCAGGTTGTGGTCATTGATCCGGAGACCGGCGAGCATCGGGCCGTCGGTCCGCGGGCGGACAAGCAGAAGCAACTGGGGCATGTCGAACTGATCAAGGGCAGGGACGGTCTGTTGTATATCAGCAGTCATGAGGGTAATTTCCGCATTGCCGGGATGGAGATCAGTCCGGTCCGGGAAATTCCGCTTGCCGCTGAACCCGCGTCACTGCCGGACGGTTCCACCTGGCGCTGGCTCGATGCGAACGTGTTCGCCTATCGCAGGCTGGCGCTCGTCAGCCCGGATGGACGGGAAAAGATTCTGCAACTCGACTGGGAAGGCGATGGCAGTGATATTTTCATGTGTCACGCGGGACCGGACGGGAAAATCTACGGTTCTTCAATATTGCCCGAGCATTTTTTTGCGTATGACCCGGCCACCGGCGAGATGCGCGACCACGGCGCCTGCAGTGCCTCAGGCGGGGAAGCCTATTCCATGGCAAATCATGATGGAAAAATATATATCGGAAGTTATCCCGCCGCCAGGTTCGGCGTCTACGATCCGTCCCGGCCTTACCGGTTCGGGACCGATAAGGCCGCCAATCCCAGGGAGTTCGGACGCATTGACGAGGTTTCCTACCGTCCGTTTGCCATGGTCGCCGGCCCGGCCGGCAAGGTGTGGACGGCTTCGATTCCTGACTATGGCATGTGGGGCGGTACCTTGGCGTGGTTTGACCCGGCGACGGAGAAGTTTCACAGCCACCGTCATATCATGCCGGACTGCAGTCCCTCCGCCCTTATCCACCTGCGGGAGGATAATCTGTTACTGGTGGGCTTGGCTGTTTTTGGCGGTAGCGGCACGGTCCCCCGGGCGGAACACGGTGGGTTCGCCCTCTGGGATCCGGATAATGACGGAGAAGTATGGAAGGGTGAAATGGGGCTTGACATCTTCTCCGTTATCGGGCTGTGCGATGCGGGCGGCGGGCTTGCCTACGCCCTGATTATCGAAGGCGCCCGCGCGGTTGTGGAAAAGCAGGTGCATGCGCTTGTCCTGCTCGACATGCGCCGGCGCGCCATCGTGTCGCGGACCGCGTTGCAAAGACTGCCCCACGGCTATGCGCAGGCTACCCTGTTGGCCTGCGGGGGATACGTGTACGGTTTTACGCAGAGAGGTATATTCCGGGCGCCCTTTGGCACTACTGACGTCACACCATACTGGCGCGCGCCGGAAGGAACGAGCCTCGCGCCGTTCGGCGCCGCGCTTGTCGGCAATACGTTGTATTTCGGGCTGGGAAAAATGCTGTGCTCGCTCCCGTTGCGGTGATGTTCGGCAGATTCAGATTAGCAGGAATGCGGTGTGATCCAAGGTGTCAAGCGATGGAGGATTGATTTTGCATCAGTAGCATCCCATAGGTTGGGCTGAGGGCTGTGGGCTATTGACTGTGGGAAAATCCCAATAAAACCGAGGGCTATGAAGGACCATTATCAAAACCGCAGTTCCGGTTTTTCCCATCTGTGTTTATTCTGTTCCGACCCACAGCCTACAGCCTACAGTCCACAGCCCATGGCGTCCCTGTGGGACGCCAGTG
>JBDRJR010000098.1:0-2881 GCA_043814705.1 Verrucomicrobiota bacterium
CCTCCTTCTCCAATACAAGCCGTTGCTTGAAATCAGATTTTGCCTTTGGCAAAACCTGATTTCAAGCAATCTCTTCTCCGTGTTTCCGTGCCTCCGTGGTGAATTCCCGCGGATCTTACCCATAGATTCCGCGGAAGACCCGTCAAGATATCCAATGGCAATTCCAATGGAGCGCTTGCGGCCTTTTCAAAAAAGCTATGCGTCGCCCCGGATCCAGGCTTTTATTTCGGGCGGCAGACCGCTCACTTCCGCCAGTGTGCAGACAGCGCTTCCAGTTTCGGTTGGAATGGTCACCGTGTCGCCGGGCAAATGTCCGCTAATGGCCTCCCCAACTTTGCAGTGCGAGGAAAGAATGCCCAGGGTCTCATCGCTGTCCCATTCGCCCAGGATATAATAAGTATTCGTTGTCCCATCCGCATGGCGCAGGGTTACGCGGGTTCCCGGGCCTGCCGCCGTGACCGGGAATTGCTCGAAATCCGTGCTCTTGACGCTGGCCAGCTGGCTTTCCAAATCAGATTGCCGCCGCATGAGAATGCCCTGCATTTCTTTGGCCGCTTTGTATTCGAAATTCTCGCGCAAGTCGCCGAAACTGCGCGCCACGGCTATGTCCTGGCTGTTTTTCGGGATATCCTGGGTGACGATTTTGTTCAACAGCGCCTGGCGTTCCCGATAACTGCGTAATGAGGTTAGCCGCGCGCGGGGCGCCGGGGCGGCCGCCGCCTCATCCTGCAGGACCATGCTTAAATCGGGATAAAGTTTCAGAATGCGGGCAAGGATGGCCCCGCGGTCAATCGCCGCCCAGGCGGTCGAATATTTCAGGCGGCGCATGAAATCGTGGCGCTGACCGGCGCTCATGGAATCAAGCGCCGTTTTCAACCACTGCGGCTGTTCGAACAGAGCGCGCAGTTGATGCTTGGCTTTCAGCCGCGCGCCCGTTGCGTTGCGCGCTTCCAGGAGCGCCAATGCTTCCATGGCCAGTTCGCCCGTCGTGCCGATGCCGTTGGCCTGTGCCACTTCCGTGTGCCGGCACAGCCAATAAACCATTTCACAGCTGGAGCGGTCGGCGCCGATCAGTTCGCGCATGGTTGCCAGGACCTGCGGCATTTGGCCGGCGGAGCGCAGGTATTCGATCATTTCCGTCAGAGCCGATGACGACATTTCCGGCAGAACGCGGAAAAATAGAGCCAGTGCGCGCTCGGCGCCGATTTCGTGCACAAAAGTAAAAAAAGACTGCAAACGGCGGGCCGGCAAATCGTGCAGGGTGTCGCGGAATATCGCGTCCTGCAGAAATTGGGCGGTGTAATCATGGATATTCAGGCGGCGCCAGGTAATACCCAGTTCGCGGCCCAGCATGCCGGCCTGCGCCGCCTGGCCCCAATGGAGCTTGCTTGCGCCGAGCATTACAAATGCCAGCCTGTCTTCCACCGCTTCGCGCAGTTCGTCATTCCACTCATGGCGACTGCTTGCGCGAAGCGCTCCCGCCTTCGTCCGGCAGTGCCGGACTTCGGTGGGCGTAGGAAGGTCGGCGAGGGCCGGCGTGGCAAGCCGGGCGGGGGCGATCAGCGCCGTTTTCATGTCTTCCACCCGTTCGAGAATTTTGCTGAAATCCCGTTCCGCGCGGAGGGTTTTCAGCCAGGCGGCGTCATAACTCCTAGCCTTCTCCAGCAGGCGTAGCTGGTCGGTGCGTTTGGATGGGAATTCCACAAGCGGGTTCTGCTTGAGCTGTTTGCGCGCGGTGTCCCAGAATTTTTTCCATGCTTCAGCGCTTATCAAAAACCCGGCCAGCAACTCCTGGAGCCGCGCGGCGCTCATTGGCCCAAAACTCTGCAAGGCGCAGATGACGACACCGGCCGGGTCCTTGTCCAGCCAATCAGTGAAAGCCTGACTGTTCCGATGCCGGCGTGCCAGGAGATGGTTTTCATCCAGCAGTTCCAGTGTCTCAGCGGCATAGGCCAGTGCCAGGCGATGGTTTTTTTGCTTTTCAAAGTTAATCACGACCTGATGGGCATATGCATCCAGTTCCGCCACGACGCCGAATCCCCAGGTTTTTTCGTAGCAGAGCGCCTCCGGACGCAGGCGGCGCAATAGGCAAAAGCGGCGCAGGCATTCCGTGGCCGGCAGGTGCTTGTTGAATCCGGCATGGGGGATCAGCGCCAAGATGGCGTTGTCCTTTTGAAAAAACGTAATTAGATGTTTTGCGCAGGTCGCGGCAAACGTCGGATCTTTAGTGTGCCAAGCGGTCTGCATGCCAAGCAGGGACAACAGCGCCGTTTCGTCGCGTCGCGCGGCAAGTGCTTCGAACAACAGGTCGGCGCCGCTTTCCGCCTGGTCCGTATGCCCGGCGGCGTGCAGTTGATTCAAGACGATGCCGAATGACTGGATTGGGATGGCCGGGTTCTGGGCATTAGCCAACAACCATTCCTCCTGGGTTGCACTGCTTTCGCCCGGCGCGGTAATTTGGTGTGTTTCGGGCATAGGGTTCCTTTGGAAGATAAAGGTTCAGAGGTTCACGGTTCAATGGTTCACGGTTATAGGATCGTAAAGTTTATGGCTGCAAGTCTCATGTAAAAAACGTTTTGTGGAAAATACGTTGATTTATGCGTACGGCTCAGTCCTATATTCCGTCAACTGCTGAACGGTGAACCGTGAACCTCATAACCGTATAGAACTACGTTGTTACCCCTTGCTGAAAGAGAAAAACTCACCACGGAGGCACGGAAACACGGAGATGAAAAAAAGAGGAGGTTTTGTCAAACTTGAGATTGGCCCGGCAGTTGCCGGACCAATCTCAAGTTTGCCAAAACTGTCTGTATTATGGAGAAAGACGAGAGATGCGATTCGTTCAATCATGATAAATTGGCTCCCCTCCTTCTCCAATACA
>JBDRJR010000099.1:0-50714 GCA_043814705.1 Verrucomicrobiota bacterium
GATTCCGCCCCCCTCCGACGAGCTATATAAGCCCATTCTCGGGGGGCGGAACCCGAGCTAACGCAACAAGATACCAACAACAAAAAGGGGACATTTCTAATGAGTCGAAAATGGGGACATTTCTAATAAGCTTTGACATGCTGATAATATTTCTTGTGATTGGCCGTTTGTCATGTTAGGGTTAAACCCATAGTGATAGTACTAACGCATGGTGAGGGCACGGTAATATTCGATGACATTGTTAATAATAACCATTGTGGTTTCGATGAGCATATCGTTTCTCTGTTCGCTGTCCGAAGCCTGCTTGCTTAGTCTTTCCATGGCCGATTTGGCGGTCATTTCCGATAAAAAGCCGCGCGCCGGTCAATTTTTTAAGCAGTTGAAAGAAAATGTTCAAAGGCCGATTGCGGCAATCCTGATTGTTAATAATTTTTCCAATATTATCGGGGCGGCTGTCGCTGGGGCCATATTCAGCAACTTGTTTGGAAGCAAGTGGATCGGCTTGTTTTCCTTCTTTTTTTCACTGGCGGTTATTCAATGGTCCGAATATCTTCCCAAAACCGTTGGAGTTTTGTATAACCGTTCCATCGCCGGTATAATCGCAGGTCCCCTGGCCTATATGGTTCGTTTCCTTAATCCCCTCGTGTTTTTGTTGGAGCGGATCAATCGTCCGTTCCTGCGAGGAGCGAAATATCGTTCGGCGATAGATGCGTTGAGTGAAATTTCGCTGTTGGCCCGCTACGCCTCTGTCAACAAGTTGATTTCGCGCGAGCAGGTGGATATCGTCTCGCGCAGTATAAAACTTTCGCAGTCACGGGTTTGTGATATCATGGTTGGGCGCGATGAAATTAAGTTTCTTTCCACTACCATGACGATGGCTGAAGCCCTGATTGAGGCGCATATTCATCACCATACCCGCTATATCCTCGTGCAGGACAACAATCTGGATGAGATTGTGGGCTATGTGAATGTGAAGGATATTGTCAGCGCCCTGCAGATCAATCCTGCGGATCCTTCGCTTCGAGGCATTGCGCGACCGGTGCTGACTTTGAGCGCCGCGCTCCTGGTGCCCGCCCTGCTGAAGGAACTGACCCGCGGCTACCAGCACATGGCTGTTGTCAAGAACGACCAGGCCAAAACCGTGGGGTTAGTGACACTGGAGGATGTGGTCGAGGCCATTGTCGGTGACCTGGAAGACGAATATGATGTTATGCCCGGTCACGTTATCCCCATTTCGCAAATCCGCTTCCTGGTTGGCGGCGGCGTAAGCATGGCAACGCTCAGAGCCAAAACCAAATTCGATCTGCCGGAGCTTCCAATCAGCGTAAATGATTGGTTGTGTTCATTATATCAAAATCTGCCGCCCATTGAGCACGCGATCCATTTTTCGGATTTGATGTTTGTCGTGCGTAAAATTCGGCGTTCCAAAATTCATGAGGTCCTGGTGGAAAAAAGCCATAAAACAGCCGCGTCAACAGCGATGCCCGGATAAATTAGGCGTAAGGAAAATTAAAAATCGCGCAAAAGGCGCAAAAAATTACGATGCCAACGCAAGTTGAATTACACGCGGCCGGCCCGGCGCATGATGCTCCAGAACATTCCGTCCGGCTGGCCATATTTATTTCGGCGGCGGTTTGCCCGGGCGCGGGGCACTTTGTCCAGCGGCGTTGGATTCTGGGCGCGCTGTACCTGACGGTGTTCGTCGCCTGCCTGGTCATGATGCTCTTGACTTTGGTTGTGCCGCTGATGGCGAATTTGCGGATTACACTGGATGTTGCGGAAAAGGGCGGCAACGCGACCTTGCGGACAATTTCCCTGATCAAGGTGTTGATCTGGTTTGGATTGGCGGTTCTGATCTATCTGGCGGCATTGGCCGATATCATTGTATATGCCCGTGGGCAGGCCCGGCGGCGTCAGGATGAGCGCCGGAAAAATCTGCTACCGCTATAAAAAAACGTAACTGCTCAGGAGCCAGAGTTGTTATTAAAAAAACAAGAATTTTTCCGCCCCGGCGGATCCGCACAGGCGGAACCACGGATGGCACGGATAGCACTGATATAGAATGATTTTCCGCCCGACGCGGACCCGCCGAGGCGGGAACTCGGGTTACACTTGATCCCCATATCCGTGTAATCGGTGTAATCCGTGGTTTCCGCCATATGGGCGGATCCGCCTAAGGAGGAGATTTTCTTTGGGTTGCGGGCATGGTCCGTTTTAGCCGGAGCGATCAATGGATATTCTGGATTTTGATTTTGTCGTTGTGGGCAGTGGCATTGCCGGCCTGATGTCGGCCATTCACCTGGCCCGTTATGGCCGGGTCGGCATCCTGACCAAAAAAGACAGCGCCGAGAGCAATTCAAATTATGCCCAGGGCGGTATTGCCTGTGTCGTAACCTCGGATGACAGTTTTGAAGAACACGTCCGTGACACGCTGGTTGCGGGGGCGGGCCTGTGCAATGAGGACGTCGTGCGGACGATCATTAGCGCGGGGCCGGCGCGCATCGTGGAATTGGAATCATTCGGCTTGAAATTTGCCGAACGGCCCGGCGTCCCCGGCGCGGGTTATGACCTGGGGCGCGAGGGTGGACACTCGCGCCGGCGGGTACTGCATTGCGGCGATATCACCGGACGGGAAGTTGAGCAAATCCTGCTCAATCGTATCCGTGCCGAACCAACAGCCGTCATCTTGGAGCACTGCGTCGTAATTGACCTGATCACGACCGGCTGGCTGGGCGCGGATGGGACCAACAGGTGTATGGGCGGGTATTTTCTTAATACCCGGACGGGCGCGATCGCGGCCTTTCGCGCGCCGTTTACCGTGCTGGCCACGGGTGGCGGCGGCAAGGTGTATTTATATACCACCAATCCTGATATTGCCACCGGTGACGGCGTGGCCTTGGCTTGGCGCGCGGGCGCGCCGATTAAAAACCTTGAATTTATCCAGTTTCATCCCACTTGCCTGTATCACCCGCAGGCCAAGTCATTTCTGATCAGCGAGGCGGTGCGCGGGGAGGGCGCCCTGCTGGTCAATGCGCGCGGCGAATCGTTCATGGAGCGCTATGATCCGCGCGGTGCGCTGGCGCCGCGCGATATTGTGGCGCGGGCCATAGACCACGAAATGAAGCTCAGCGGCGAGCGCTGTGTCTATCTCGATATCCGTCACCAGGGCGTTGCGTTTCTCAAGGAGCGCTTCCCGAATATTTACATGACTTGCGCCCGGTTCGGGATTGACATGGGCGCCGACCTGATCCCGGTGGTGCCGGCGGCGCATTATTTCTGCGGCGGAGTGGAGGCCGCGGTGGATGGCAGTACGTCCCTGCCGGGACTTTATGCCTGTGGCGAAGTGGCGTGCACAGGCTTGCACGGCGCCAACCGGTTGGCAAGTAATTCGCTCCTTGAGGCGTTGGTCTGTGCGCATGCCATGGCGGAAACCGTCGGTGCGTTGCCGCGCGCCCGGCCGGCGCTTGCGATCCCCGCCTGGCAGTCCGATGCGGCTGTGCCCAGTGACGAGGCCATTGTAATCGAACACAACTGGAACGAATTGCGCACCTGTATGTGGGATTACGTTGGTATTGTGCGCACCAATAAACGCCTGGAACGCGCCCGCCGCCGCATCGGCAACCTGCGCCGTGAAATCCAGCAGTATTATTTCGATTATATCGTCACCCCCGACTTGCTGGAATTGCGTAACATTGCCGCCGTGGGTGAACTGATTATCCGTTCGGCCATTCATCGGCATGAGAGCCGCGGATTGCATTATACCCTTGACTACCCGTTGAAGGATCCCGCCTTGCCGCCGCATGATACCGTCATTCGTGATGTGCCCGGCGGCCGTATCCCGGACGGCGGCTGAAATAATTGTAATGTCCGGTTGCATGGCGATGTCATGCGATTCAAATTTGTCCGCGAGCAATTAATTTTTTGCTGGATTAAAAAAGTTAAACATGGTTTCATCGCTTGCCTCGCCCCGGCGCCGAGGTCGCGGGCAGGGTGGCCAGCCGGATAACGAACCCTGAATGCCGAACGCCGGAGCAGTTATCATGAGCAAGCAGTTAATCATTGCCGAAAAACCGTCCGTGGCCGCCGATATTGCCAGGGCCTTGGGCGGTTTCACCAAGAAGGGCGAGTTTTTTGAAAGCGCGGACTTTGTCTTGTCTTCGGCTGTCGGTCATTTGCTGGCGATCGTGGCGCCGGAAGGGCAGGAAGTAAAGCGCGGTAAATGGAGCCTGGTCAACCTGCCGATTATTCCCACGCACTTCGATTTGCGGCCGATCGAGAAAAGCGCGCCACGGCTCAAAATCCTGCTCAGGCTGATCAAGCGCAAGGATGTGGATGCGCTTGTTAACGCCTGCGATGCCGGCCGCGAGGGTGAACTAATTTTTCGCCATATTGTCCAGTTTGCCGGAACGTCAAAGCCCATCCGGCGGTTATGGCTGCAATCCATGACACAGGGCGCCATTCGCGAAGCCTTTGCCGCATTGCGCGCCGATGCCGATATGAAGCCCCTGGCGGACGCCGCCGTTTGCCGTTCCGAGGCCGATTGGCTGGTGGGCATCAACGGCACCCGCGCCATGACGGCGTTCAACTCCAAGCTGGGTGGATTTCAGCTCACGACGGTCGGCCGCGTGCAGACCCCGACGCTGATGATCGTTGTCGAGCGCGAGGGAAAAATCAAAAAATTTGTGCCCCGGGATTACTGGGAACTGCATGCTACGTTTCAAGCCGCGGCCGGCGATTACCCGGGGCGCTGGTTTGATGAGGCTTTTTCCAGGGGCAAACCGGCAGTTCAGCCGCCCATGACGGGCGCCGGTGAGCTCAGCCGAACCGCGCCGGAGGCGACCATGGATGGTGATGCCAGGCCGGAACGCCTGTGGGATGCCGCCCGGGCCGAAGCCATTCGTGCCAAGTGTTTGGGTAAGAACGGCGTGGTTACCGAGGAAAGCAAGCCCGCCACCCAGCTTTCGCCATTGCTGTTTGACCTGACCAGCCTCCAGCGGGAAGCCAACGGGCGTTTCGGTTTCTCCGCCAAGCGCACCCTTCAGCTTGCGCAGGCGTTGTATGAGCGCCATAAAGTCCTGACCTATCCGCGCACGGATGCGCGCGCTCTGCCGGAAGATTACCAGGGCGTAGTCAAAAAAACGCTTGGCGTCATGGCCGCCGGCGGTTACGGCGAATTGGCTGAACATATTCTGAAACAAAACTGGGTTCACCCGAACAAGCGGATTTTTAATAACGCCAAAATTTCCGACCACTTCGCCATCATTCCGACAGCGCAAATGCCAAAAGTTTTAAGCGAAGAAGAAAGCAAGATTTATGATCTGGTGGCCCGGCGGTTCCTGGCGGTGTTTTACCCTGCCGCCGAGTTCCTGATGACGACGCGCATTACGCGCGTCGAAGCGGAACCTTTCAAGAGCGAAGGCAAAGTCCTTGTGGCGCCGGGTTGGATGGTCGTTTATGGCAAAGAAGCCCACAACGAAGAGACACCCACCTTGGCGGTGGTGCAGTCCGGTGAAATTGTGTGCGCCCGTGCCATCGAATGTGTCGGCACGCAGACCAAGCCGCCGCCCCGCTATTCGGAAGCTACCTTGCTGACCGCCATGGAAGGCGCGGGCAAACTGGTCGAAGATGATGAATTGCGCGAAGCCATGCGCGCCAAGGGGCTGGGCACCCCGGCAACACGCGCCGCCATTATCGAGGGCCTGATCTATGAGAAATACATGGTTCGGCGCGGAAGGGAACTGCAGGCTACCGCCAAGGCGTTTTCGCTCTCCGCGCTTTTGCGCGGTCTGCAAATCCCGGAACTGTGTTCGCCCGAACTGACCGGCGACTGGGAATTTAAATTGAAGCAAATGGAACACCGCCAGTTACCGCGTGGCGAGTTTATGCGGGAAATTGCGGTCATGACCCGCCGCATTGTGGATCAGACCAAAAAATTTGAGCATGATACCGTCCCCGGTGACTTCGGCATCCTGCAAGCGCCCTGTCCAAAATGCGGCGGCGAGATCCATGAAAATTACCGGAGGTTCCAGTGCCAGAAGTGCGATTTCTTTATCTGGAAGACACTGGCCGGGCGGCAGTTTGAGGTGGCCGAAATGGAGGACCTGCTGACTAAGAAGTCAGTTGGTCCCCTGGATAATTTCCATAGCCACAAGGGCAAGGTATTTGCGGCCATGGTCAAGTTGAACCCCGAATGCAAAGTGGAGTTTGATTTCGGCACGGCCTCCGGCGCCGAGGTCGTTGATTTCAGCGGCAAGGAACCTTTGGGCAAATGTCCGAATTGCGGCGCCGGTGTCTATGAAAACGGCTCCAGCTATGTCTGCGAAAAGGCGGTTGGCGCGAAGCGTGCCTGCAAGTTCCGGTGCGGGACCGTCATCCTTAAACAGATTGTGGATAAAATTCAGTTAGTCAAACTGCTGACCACCGGCAAAACTGACCTGTTGACCCGGTTTATTTCCCGCAAAGGGCGGCCTTTCCGCGCCTATCTGGTCATGCGTGACGGCCAGGTGGGCTTCGAGTTTGTCAATGCCAAGAAAAAACCCGCCAAGGCGAGTCCCGCTGAAAGCACGGGAAGCGTCGAGCGTGAAGCGTTGAGCGTGCAAAAGACAGACGTCTGATGCCTGAAGCTGGACCGGAGAAAAAGCGTGCCATTGTCAGAGGCGCTTCAGCCGACAGCCTTCGGCCTACAGCCCACAGCCCGCTGCGGGCTGGCACTTGGGACAGAAATGGGTGGCGCGCTGGCCGATTATCATCCGCCGGATTAGTTTTCCACAGCGCAAACAGGGCAAGCCGGTTCTTCGAAAGACATTCAAGCCGGCCTGGTTCCGCCCGCGTTTGCCGCCGGGCCGCTGGAAATTTGATTGACCATGTCCCAGCGTGGTCCCCATGTTTTGGATACCGCGGCGCAAAACACGGCGAATGGCAACATGCAGGCGGCGGGCTTCCGTTGCGGTGAGCGTGGCTGCGATGCGCCCGGGATGCAAACGCGCGGTCCAGAGCGCCTCGTCGGCATAAATGTTACCGATGCCGGCTATGAACATTTGATCCAGAAGCAGGGGCTTCAATTGCCGCCGCCGCGCACGCAGTCGGCCGATAAATACCTTTTGGTCAAAATGCTTGGAAAGCGGCTCCGGTCCCAAGCGCCCCAGGATCCCGTCCGGTGCGCGCGTCAACAGCCAGCGCCCGAACTTGCGCGTATCCCGGTAGCGCAGGTCGCGGCCGTCATCAAGGCGCAGGATGATATGCTGATGCGGTTCCCGCGTCGTTTTCCGACGGTCCAAGCTCAATTGGCCGGTCATGCGCAGGTGAATTAAGAGCGTCCCACCGCCGGAAAGTGTGAGAACTATGTATTTGGCGCGCCGCTTGACGGATTGCACGCGTTGACCCTTCAGGCGCGCCGCAAATACGGCGGGCGTCAGCGGCGCAATCAGCGGTTTCCAGAAAGCGCGCGCCCGGATAATGACGCGGCCGATCAGGCCGCCCGCGCGCAACTCACGAACTACGGTTTCAACTTCAGGTAATTCCGGCATGGCGCTATTCCCGCGGCACAATAAACTTATTGGATTTTACTTGCAATTAATCACGCGAAAATGATAGAAAATTTAAACGATTCAGGCGGTCAATATGGTTGCATGTTTTTGGCGGGTTGACAAGGTTAACAGAATTACCGGGAAACAAGCCGGATGAAATTTATGCGTCCGGCGGGTTTCATCCGCAAATTCTGTTCGCAGTCTGATTTTACTTGCCGGAATTTTTTCATTATGTTGCGTAACTGCAAAAGGGATGATGCCGTGATCTGTAATTTCAGAAAATTCGCGGTAATCATGTTCATGTCCATGTCGGCATTGATGGTTCCATGCACGGGGCAAAGCCAATTCACGATCGTGCAGGCGGACCAGCTTACCAAGTTGGAGTTGTTTGCAGTCCAGGAATTGTTTGGCTATCTGGCCCGGGTTACGGGAACTTCATGCTGGGTCAAGGCGGAGTCCGCGCTTTCCGAGAAAGTTACGGGAATATATGTCGGCGCGACAAAGTTTGCGGCCGCCAACGGAATTAACACGGCCAAGCTGGGTGAGCAGGAATGGATTATCCGGAGCGCGGGAAAAAATATTATCATTGCCGGCGGACGTCCGCTTGGAACGCTTTATGGTGTTTATGAGTTCCTGGAGGACCAGTTGGGGTGCCATTGGCTGGACCCTTATACCGAAGTTGTTCCTTCCAAACCGGCGCTGGCATTTACCAACCTGAATATACGGGCAAAACCGGTTTTCTGGTTGCGCCATTTTGGAACGGCCGCTCATCAGGTCAGACCGGTGGACCATGAAAAAAGGAATATATGTTACCTCCGGAACAAGGTAAATGACGCCGATTACTTTGGCGGTTCCGTTGATGCTTTTTATCGGGTGACGGGATCTCCGGTTGGCTGTCACTCTTTTTCTTATTATGTCAAAGGTGCGCGCTGGTTTATATCGCATCCCGAATATTTTGAGCTCAATGCCAAAGGCGAGCGCGTGCCTGCTTATGATGGCGAAGGGCCGGGCCAGATTTGCCTGACGCATCCGGATGTGCGCCTGATCGTGCTGGAGGAGCTCCGCAATTATATTGCTAAAGACCGTGTGGCGGCCGCGGAAAGAGGCTGTCCGCCGCCCCGTATTTATGACATCAGCCAGAATGACCAGGATGCACATTGCCAGTGCAAGAAATGCCAGGCGATTGTTGCGCGGGAAGGCGGAGAAAGCGGGCCCTTGATTGATTTCATTAACGTCATCGCGGCAGGCATTGAAAAGGAATATCCGGATGTTCTCCTCCAGACTTTTGCCTACAACCAGACCCAGAAACCGCCCAAAACACTCAAGCCGCGCCATAACGTCATCATCCGCTGGTGCGATAAATTTCACATCTCGGATTTGGTGCGCCCGCTGAATCATCCCTGCAACGCCAAGCATTATAATGAAATTCGGGCATGGGGCAAAATTGCCTCGCACGTGTCCGTCTGGGATTACTGGATTACCTTTGGCAGGTATTCTTTTCCCGTGCCCTATTGCATGATTCAGTGCATCGGGCCGGACTTGCGGCTGTTTGCCGACGCGCACGTGGAAATATTTTATACCGAGTGCGAGGAGGAATCGCTCTGTGCGCCGGCGAGAAATGTGGAGGGGAAAGTGGAATGCCACGAACCCGGCGAGAATTTTAAGAACCTTAAATACTGGCTGGGATATAAACTCACGGTCAATCCCTACCAGCCGGTGGCGCCTTTGATTAAAATTTTCATGGACGGCTACTATGGCGCCGCTTCCCCGAAAATGAACGAGTATTTGAATTACCTCCAGGGGCTGATCGCCAAGGAGCCCAACACCATGCTGGTGCAGGACGCCCCGCATAAACTACAATACCTGAATTTGAATTTCTTCGTTACGGCGGAAAAGATCTTTGATTCAGCCGAAGCGCTTGTCAAGCCGGGCAGTCTGCAGTCCCTGAATATTCAAAAGGAACGGCTGATTGTGGATGCCGCCCTGCTTTATCTCTGGCCCTGGCTGGAACGCAATGTCCCGTTAAATGCAAAAATGCCGTTTGACCATGAGACCGTGATCCGCCGCTATGAAACCAACTGGCGCGCGCAGTCCGAAGCGTTTTATTCCCCCAGCGCCCGGGCGGCGCGCGAGGATAAACTGATTGCGCTGGCGGATCTGTTCCGGAACCCGAAATTGCCGGAAAAATTACGCAATTTATCATCCCGCGACGTGGCTGATTTTAACTGGCTAACCTTTCTGTTCCCTTGGACATGGCATACACCGGAGGGACACCAGCGTTTTTATTATGTTGCCGATGATGATGCCTGCGGCGGATGGGCGATTACGTTTGACGCGGAAAACGAAGATTTTTATAAAAAACCGTTTGTGGTTGGCGTGACGGACAACGAGCCGGTCATCATTAAACACAAAGACATCGTGCAGGACGAAAAATTCAACTTCTATGAAATCGGGAAATTCAACATCAAAAAAGGCGACGTGGTCTGGGCGCGTGCCGACAAACTATTGCGGGTTCCGGTTGACCGTCTTGCCAAAAAAAGTCCCAATGCGCTCAATAAATGGAATGTTTATATCTCGTTAAAATTCAAGGGGCCGGCTTACGTCAAGGATTCGTCGGAGTTAAACGGAATTTTGCTGGACCGGGTATTGCTGGTTAGACGGAATATCCAGGGATTTCCCCGGTGACAAAGGCGGCGTTTTATATGTAACGGCTTTAAAATATAAGCGATAGATTTTTGTGCAACAGCGGGGTCAGGCCAAAGATGAAATCAGCCGTATATTACGGCCGAACGGCAAACACACAACCGGGAGGGAACAAATCATGGCACGCATTGTGATTATCGGGATGGCGCTCATTGTGCTTGTATCAGGCGGTTGCATTGATAATCGTGCAATTGAGTCATTAAAAAGCACGGATGCTTTACTCACTGATAAAATCGATTCGCTTAACAAGCGCGTGAAGGCGGTTGAGGACGCCTGCCTGCAGTTAAACGCGCGCTTGGCGGCCTCCGGCGCCCGCGACCAGACCGCAACAAGCAAACAGCCGGAACATGAAATCGAATGGGGTGTGTCCAAACCCGATTTGAATGCCCGGTTAACCCGCGTCACATTCAGCCAGCGCTTAGCTGACATGACGATGGCGCAAGTGATGGCCAAGCTTGGAAAGCCCGACAAGGTCAGTGACGAGTCCGGTATCCAGCAATGGATTTATAACAAGCTTGAACTGGCCACGGAAAGCGGCGGAGCGGAACAGAGTCCGGCGCGGATAGTTTTTAAACATGGCAGTGTTTCGCGCGCCGAGCTGAGTGGTGATGGTCAAATTTCGGCGGAGCCGAAGGAAAGTGAATCCGGCGGCGAAATAGCGCAGGCTGATCAAGAATAGGTCTCCGCCGTTTTCCGCATTGCCGGGACCGGATGTTTTGGATACAGTAAAACCGTTTTGGCGGTTTCTTTATAAAGGCGGCTTTAGTAGCGGGGTTTTTTATGTCGGCATCAATTATTGGACGGAGATTCCTGTGGCTGGTCGGGGCGCTGTTGCTGGGCGTTAATCTGGTCGTGGGCGCCAAGATTGCCTCCCGGTCCGACAAGACCAACGACACCGACTCCGTGGCTTTTGAAAAAATGCAATTGCTGACGGAAGTGATGATGCTGATCCGCCAGAATTATGTGGACGAAGACAAGACGCAATACAAGGACCTTTTATATGGCGCCTTGCGCGGCATGCTCCAGTCCCTGGATCCCCATAGCCAGTTCATGGAGCCGGCAATGTTTTCCGACATGAAGAATGACACTGCCGGTGAATTCGGCGGCCTGGGCATTATCATCGGCATGCGTGACGGCATCCTTACCGTTATCGCACCCATGGAAGACACGCCGGCCTTCCGCGCCGGCATTATGCACGGCGATAAGATCATGGCCATTGACGGCACATCCACGGAGACTATTTCCCTGCAGGAGGCAGTCAGTAAAATGCGGGGCGAGCCCGGCACGAAGGTGAAAATTAAAATCCTGCGCATTAAGCCCCAGGAAGTCAAGGAGATTGAAATTATCCGTGCCATCATCAAGGTGGAGAGCGTCAAGGGCGCGGCCATTCTGGAAGACCACATTGGCTATATTCGCATTGTGCAGTTCAATGAGCCGACGGCCGACGCCCTGCAAAAGGCTCTGGATGAATTGGCGGCCCAGGGCATGAATGCTTTGGTTTTGGATTTGCGCAATAATCCCGGCGGCCTGCTGGTCGCGGCGGTGGATGTCAGCCAGAAATTTCTGAAGCGCGGTGCCAAGATCGTGTCCACCAGGGGACGTCCGGGGGCAGGTCTCCAGTCTGAATATGAGGCCAAGGGCAAGATCCATTGCCTCGATTATCCCATTGTTGTGCTGGTCAATGGCGGGAGCGCAAGCGCCTCGGAAATCGTGGCCGGCGCCTTGCAGGATCACCGTCGGGCGATATTGATCGGCGAAAAAACTTTCGGCAAGGGTTCCGTGCAGAGTGTCCAGCCGCTGGAAGACGGTTCGGCCATCCGCCTGACCACGGCCAAGTATTACACGCCCAGCGGCCGCATGATCCATGAAAAAGGCATTGAGCCGGATGTCGTAATTCCGATGGCGGCCGAGCAATGGCAGAAAGTCCAGATCAAGCGCTCGCGGGAAGAGTTGGGTAACGTCGAAAAGGATGATATCAAGCTTGACCTTGAACATGTGACCGACATCCAGTTGGAGCGCGCCATAGATGTTCTGAAAGGTATTCGCCTGTTTCAATCCCGCGCCGTGCAGTCCCACCAGTATGCAAAACATCCATAGTGTGCTTCAGCTATTTGTTTGAGTATCAATTGCTCTCATTTTCCATAAGCCATTTACCATAAACAATTCCCGATTCGCTTCCCGCGAATCGGGAAAGCCAGCATGAATGTCCTGGGTATTGAAACCTCATGTGACGAAACCGCCGCCGCGGTGGTTGCCGATGGCAACACCGTGCTTTCCAGCGCGGTCTTCAGCCAGGTGGCTTTGCATCGGCCCCATGGCGGGGTGGTCCCGGAAATTGCCTCCCGCCAACACGTTGAACACCTGCCGCGAATGCTGGACGAGGCCCTGGCGCAGTCCGGGCTGGCATGGCCGCGTCTGCAGGCCGTGGCCGTAACTTATGGTCCCGGGCTGGCCAGTTCCCTGCTGGCGGGGTTGTCTGCGGCGAAAGCATTGGCCCTGCGTCTGAATATTCCATTAATTGGCATTAATCACTTGGAAGCGCATCTGTATTCGGTTTTTTTGTCGTCCGATGCCCCGCGCTATAAATCCGTCTGCCCGTTGGTGGCGCTCATTGTTTCCGGGGGCCATACCTGCCTGGTTCGTGTGGATGCGCCTGGGTCTTACCGGCGACTGGGCCAGACGATTGACGATGCCGCCGGGGAGGCTTTTGACAAGGGTGCCAAATTGCTGGGTCTGGAGTATCCCGGCGGCCCGGCGATTGATCACGTCAGCACTCTGGGGGATGCCGGCCGAATTGCCTTTCCGCGGACACGCGTGCTGAAAGCCGACTTTTCCGGCGGATTGTCGCCGGAGTTGTGTTTCAGTTTCAGCGGACTGAAAACTTCGTTGCTGTATTACCTGCGGGACCATCCTGAGGCCGTTCGGGATCCGGTTTTGAAGGATGTGGCGGCGGGTTACCAGGAAGCCATTGTGGATGTGCTGGTGTGCGGGGCACAACGGGCGCTTCAGCGCGAACGGGTCCAGACGCTGGTGGTGGCCGGTGGTGTTTCGTTGAATTGCCGCTTGCGTGCCCGACTGCGTGAAATGGCCGCCGGCTTGAAGGTTCGCGTCCTAATGCCGGCATCCGCGTATTGCGTGGATAACGCCGCCATGGTGGCCGGCTTGGCGGGCATTGGACAGGGCGTCACGGGAGAGGCCGCCTGGTTGCTGGATGCCTGTCCTAATCTCGAGATTGGCGGCTGAAAATAATCTTTCCGCCCACCACGGTATAAAGCACGTCCAATTTCGGACTCAGAACCACAAGATCAGCATCCCGCCCGATGGCGATTTCACCTTTATTCAGGCCGAGTAACCGGGCTGGATTGGCGGAACACAACCTGCTGGCGACGGCCATATCTTTGTGAAACATCCGGATTGTATTGCGAAAGCCGTCAATGGGCGTCAAGGCACTGCCGGCCAAACCCATGCCGCGATCAATTAGTCGCACCCCGTTGTTTGGTCCGTCTATTTTTACGCGGCCCCAGCCTTGCGGCAGGTCATATTCGCCGGTTGCCAGACCGGCGCCGAAGTTGCTGTCCGTGACGAAAATGACACGGCCCTCAGGTTTACAGCGCAAGGTTTTCTCAACATGGAAAGCAGGCACATGCGTGCCGTCCGCGATGATTTCACACGCCACGCGATCCTCCACCAGGAAGTAATCCACCAGGCCGGCGGGATAAACGCCGCCGTCGGTCTGGGACGGCATGACAAAGGTGTCGAACAGATGCGTGACCAGTCGGGCGCCGGCGGCTATGGCCGCTTGCGCCTGCGCCACGGTGCATTGCGTGTGGGCGATACTGCAAACCACGCCGGAACGGCATAACGCGCGAATCGCCGCCGGCGCGCCGGTGAGTTCCGGAGAAATATCCCAGATTTTGATCCATCCCCCACCGGCCTGCAAAAGGCGGCGGGTCGTGGTTGCACGGATTGGCGCCAGGTCCTTATTCCGTCCGGCGCCTGTTCGTGCCAGATAAGGCGATTCTAACCGAAAACCGGCAACCTGGGGAACCGTCCGGAGGTTGGCGGTTTCATCCAAGTGCCGGTTGAGGAGGCCGATGGTTTCTTCCGCCGGCCCGAAAAATGTGGGATAGAACGCTGTTGTGCCACGCGCGGCTTCCTGGCGGGCATACTCCTGCAGTGCGCCGCTGGTGGAACTCCAGCCGATCCCGTGCGTATGAATATCAATCAAGCCCGGGATTACATAGGCGCCCCGGCAATCAAGCGTTGTGATCCCGCGATCCGGTTTTCCGATACGGTCAATTTTACCGTGCCGGATCGTTAATCCGCCGGTCAGGATCCGGCCGTCGGGCAACAGGATTTTTCCATTGCGCAGGGCGAGGCAACTATGGGTGGATTTCATTAGAGGTATATCCTTGACTTAACCCAATGCGGTTATCAGCGTGCCGACCGCGGGGCGCTACCAGTTGATCGTGCCGGGTTCCCAGAACGGCAATTTGGAAAAGCCCAGCCGCTCGTGTTCAAGCAGTTCGAACAGCGGACCGGAATTGATGATTCCATTAACCACGTCAATAATTTTTTTGCTGACATCGGCGCCGTATAATTTGTTTGCCCGCAGCATTTCCGCGCGGATTGTTTTATTGTCATACACGGTCCGGATGATTCGATACACGATATCGTCACGGATCGGCGGGGCCAGAATGTTGGCGCCGGCAAACACAGTTTCGGGCCGATCGGTGTTAAACCGGAGCGTTATCAGCGGGATACCCAGGACATTGGCCTCCTCCTGGATGCTTCCGGAATCGGTGGCAATAACGGCGCATTGTCCCATGGCGGCCACGACGTCAATGTAGCTGGGCCACACCGGGGAATAAATGAAATTGGCATGGGTCTTGGCGAGAGCGTTGATCTCATCTTTTAGATCGAACTCGCGCAAAGCTTTTTCAGTTGCGCCTAATGAAATCAGCAGGATGTTGATCCCGTCTTCAACCAAGCGCTTCATCGCAAGGACCAGGGCTTTGAACCGGTGCCGGGATGATATGTTCTCGCGCCGGTGAATGCAAAACCGGATGAAGCCGCCTTCTTTCAACTTCGGGTATTTTTCGAAAATACGGCTTTCGCCGCGGCGCCGCCGTGCGATGGCAATGGTGTCAACCACCGGGTTGCCCACGACAAAAATACGTCGTTTGTCATAACCTTCGTTCATTAAATTCTTGCGGTTTAATTCCACCGGCGCCAGATGCACGCCCGCTGACGGGGCCGAGGCCCGGGTGTCGAATTGTTCGGGGTAGGGCTCGTAACTCCCCTTTTTCCACAGGGCGGCGCGCTTGAGTCGGGTAAAATAATGCTCAACCGAACCGGGTTTCAGCAGATCCATCATTAAGTCCCGCGGCGGGCTCATTGTGCGCAACCCGGCTTCCACATGGGCCACGGCAATGCGGTTGGCAAAACTGGCGATGCCGCCGGCCACGGCGGTTGTCGTGTCGCTGTAAGTATATGGGACGATGCGTTTGTTGGTTTTTTTTAAATCGTCGATGAGTTTGCCGAAACGCTGGATAATCCGGGACTGCAATTCATATAAATGCGTGACTTTTACGTTCAGGTTGATATCCGGTATGATTTGAAATTCCTCTTCCAGGCCCTTGGATAAATTCCACTCGTAATGCTGGCCGGAATGCACGATGAGCAGGTTTTGCTTTCGCTTCCGCAACTCCAGAATGAGCGGGGCCTGCTTGATGATGTCGGGCTTGGTGGCGATCAGGACCAAATGAATCGGCCGCTTGTCATCCTTGGCCCGCTCAAGCGATCCTTTTTTAACTGTAATTTTATTGTCCATCTGTCGAAATCTTTTAATTAAAAACGTCGTTCTGCCGCCGGGCACGTTCTGAAAGTTCGGTTTCCGATCGTCGTCTGGCGGCACACGGTATTCATGGATGTCCGGCGCCTTTTAATGACGGCGGCCCGGGATTGAGCGTTTTTTGCGTCGGTTCCTTCCGTGCGGCCAGCCCGTGCAGGAATCCAACGCCATATGCCAGATGTGACAACAATGTGATGCCCGCGACTGGCAATGCCAGGCGGAGGCTTTTGGACCGAATTCCCATAACAATGAGATATCCGCCGTAGATTATTAGTGAAACGCCGTAAAGCATGCGGAATACCGGCCAGAGCCAAGCCAGCGCCGCGCCCGCCGCCAGCCAGGCGATCAGCAAGGTGGGGGCGAAAAACATTGCCGGAACATACTGGCTATGGCGTTTCATCATGAAGCTCCGCCACAATCCCCAGAAATAAACCTGACGCACATGCTGTTTAAACGTTTGGCGGGGATGATGATAAACCAACACATCCGGATCATACAGAATTTTGGCGCCGGCCTTGGCCAGGGCATAACAAAAGGTGGTGTCTTCGCCGCCCCAATACTTGTCGCTGAAGCCGCCCACGGTGTCAAAAATCATTTTGCGCACGAAAAAATTACAGGTTGGCCAAACGTCAATCGCAATTGACCGCTTGCCCCGGCTATAACGGTGTCCGGTCTTGCACGAACTTAATTCAAACACTTTGTTGGAGACCTGCTGAAAAAAAGTGGCGTGGGGTGGAACCAGCGAGGGGCCGCCCACCGCGTCCACGGTTGCATCCTCGAAATCACACAGTGCCTTTTCCAGCCAATCCTTGGCCGGATAGGCGTCATCGTCAATAAAAGCCAAAATCTCGCCCCGGGCTTCATGGGCGCCGATATTGCGGGCTTTGGCCGGGCTGGCCCGGCCGGAAGTGATGATGCGGGTATTTGCGAAATTTTCCGTCTCGGGAGCTTCCGACACAATGATAATTTCATAAGCGCGATGAGTCTGAGCCGAAATATGCGGCATGGCCTTCCTGATATAATCATTGATGCTTCGCGTGATAATAATGATCGAAAATTGAATTTGGCCGGACAATTGACAATCCCTCCTGACGAAATGTTCAAGCGGACTCCGCGTAGCGCTCGTCGGCGTTATCGTTATGGATTTATGGAATGGTGTAAATTAACAAACTTATGACCGGTTGAATACGCAAAAAACCGGGGAAAAGTTTTCCGCGGATCTTTTGAATCCGATCGAACCGCACGGCACAGCCAAGCATCAATCTGCGTCAAGGTCCGGGCGAAGGCCCGTCCGGCGTTAGCGCCGTGCCTTGTTTACCACCGGATTCCGCAGATATTCCTCCATGCTCCGGATCCCGTCCGGTGTACCCATATCCAGGAGCGGGGGGGTGGAAAAAAACACGCCCAGTTGGCCCTTGGCGCATAAGGCGGGAAACACATCGGTTTCCAGGGACAGGTTTTTATCGGGTTCAATGTGGTTCAACAAGGCTTGATGGGCCAGGTATGCGCCGCCATTGATCCAGCCGCCGGTATGCACGGCCTTTTCGCGGAAGGCGGTTACGCGTTTGCGGGCATCGAATTCCACGATGCCGTAACGGCCCGCTGATTCAATCCGGGTTATGGCCAGGGTTGCGAGTGCGCTGGACTTGCTTCCGTCTTCCGTAAAGGCCTTAAAATCCAAGTCTGGCAGGAGGCTGTCCCCGTTCAGGATCAGGAAGGGATCCGTGCGAATAAACTTCTCCGTGAATTTCAGGCCGCCCCCGGTGCCCAGCGGCGCCGGTTCGGCAGAAACTGTGATTGCGCCGCCTTGCATAGCGGTTGCCGCCCAATCGCGGATAGCTTGGGCCTTGTAGCCGGCGGCCAGATGCACGTCGCTAATGCCGTGCCGTGCCAGCCATGCCAGTTGCCATTCCAAAAACGGACGTCCGGCAATCGGCGCCAGCGCTTTGGGCCGGTCGGGATATAATCCCTGCAATCTTGTCCCTTTGCCGCCCAGTAAGATGATTGCCTGCATGTTCGGAAATCAAAAGAATGGCCAATGGAAAATCGTTGATATGAAGCCGACGACAGGACTCACCACGGAGGCACCGAGGCACAGAGATAGGATTTCTCCTCACGTGTTCTCTTCCGACCAATCGTTGCGTGCATCCCGATCACGCTTCGCGTATCGGGATGCACGCAACACTCTGTGTGGAGAGGGAAGGAGGTCAAGGAAACGGAGTCTTTCTCCGTGCCTTCGTGTCTCCGTGGTGAATCCCATATTCTCTTAACATCTTCTTGTTTCTTATAACGGTTCCTGGTGTCAGGCACTAAACGTTGGTGAATTCGCGGCGCTGAACGATCTGGTAGCCCTTGATCAGCTCGGTGATGCCTTGGCCAAGGGACCATTGCGGCTTGAAGCCGGTGGCTTCAATCTTGGCGTTGCTGACCATGTAGTTGCGCTGATCGGGATCCTGGCCGATGGGCGCTTCCATGATCGTGAAGGCGGGAACCTGCTTTTTGATTTCCAGGCATAATTCCATTTTGGAAAGATTAGCATCACTCAACCCCACATTATACGCCTCATTCTGCAGGCGGTCGAAATGATCAAGCGCGTGCATAAACGCCCGCGCAACGTCGCGCACATGAATGAAATTGCGCTTAAAATGGGCTTCAAACAGCACAATGAAACGATCCGTCACGGCGCGATACGTGAAGTCGTTGACCAGTAAATCCAGCCGCATGCGCGGGCTGATGCCGAAGGCCGTGGCCAGACGCAGAGAAATGGCATGCCCGGAATTCAACATGTGTTGCTCCAGCTCAACCTTTAACTGGCCGTATAACGAGATCGGCCGCAAGGGGGATTTTTCCGTGCACGCTCCGGACTCGCCGATCCCATAGCCGCTGTTCGTGATCGGGAGAATAAATGCCTGTTGACGACTGCTCATATCCAGAAGCGCCTTAACCGCGTCCAGGTTGATGCTCCGTGCCTCCATGGGCTTTTGCGCACAAACCGGCGCGCCGACCAGGCAGGCCAATGGGATCACCGCGTCGGCGCCGGCCAGCAGGGGCCGCATCAGCTCCATATTCCGCACGTCGCCGCGCACAACGTTCAAGCGCTTGTCCTGACAACAGTCCAGGAGCGCGGTTTGGCGATACATGAAATTATCAACGGCCGTGACCGCATGGCCGCGCCGAAGCAATTCCGGCACGAGCACGGAGCCAATATAACCGGCGGCGCCGGTTACTAATATTTTTTTTGTTGCAACAGTGGCGCTCATAAAGGAATATCACCATACCAATACGCTTATGGTTTGTCAACGGTACGAAGCAATTAAAGGAGCAGGCAATGATTAGAGCAAAAATTATCGGGGCGGGCGGCTACGGCGGGGTTGGGATCATCGAACTGTTGCTGGGTCATCCTGAGGCGCGGATTGCATGCCTGGTGGATGTTGAAAGCGTGGGGTTGCCCATCAGCAGTTTATATCCGCATTTGACCGGATTCTGCGATATGCCGATTGCGGCGGCGACGGACGCGCAAGTCCGCGAACCGGTGGATGTCACATTTATGGCCACCCCGGACGGTGTTGGTATGAAATTGGCACCTGTGGAACTGGCTTCCGGCGCCAAAATTATTGATTACAGCGGCGACTTCCGGTTCAATACTCCCGAAAGTTATGCCGATTACGCCACGCGGATCGGCCGGGACCCGAAGCATGCCGCGCCGCAGTTGCTGGCGGAGGCGGTGTATGGTTTGACCGAATTGCATCGGCAGGCCTTAACCGGTAAAACGCGGGTAGTGGGTAATCCGGGTTGTTTTGCCGTCAGTTGTATTTTAGGCCTGGCGCCGGCCGTTAAATGCGGACTCGTGCGGCTGGAGAGCCTGATTTGTGATTGCAAGACGGGGGTCTCCGGTGCCGGCAAGAAACCCGGCGCGCTCTTCCACTATCCGGCGCGCTACGATCATATGAATGCCTATAAGCTGGCGGGCCACCAGCATGTCTGTGAAATTGAGCGCGAACTGGGACTGCTATCCGGCCAGACCCTGCGGGTGACCTTCACGGCCCAAGTTGTGCCGATTTGTCGGGGTATCATGTCGTCGCTTTATGGCGAACTAATGCCTGGCGTGAAGCTCTCGGACGTGCAGGCGGCTTACCAGGCCTTCTATCCGGCGGACGGGTTCGTCCGCCTGTTCAGCCGCGAGGCCGGCATTGGAAGCGCCCATGTGCGGGGCACTAATTACTGTAATCTGATTGTGGACGTGGATGCGCGCACCCATAAATTACGGGTGATATCTCATATTGACAACCTGCTGAAAGGTCAGGCCGGGTCGGCCCTGCAGAACATGAACCTGCTTTTTGGCCTGCCGGAAAAAACCGGCCTTAATCAGCCGGGCAAATACCCGTGAAGCCATTGCTGATTTATGATTTCTGATTGCTGATTGGAAGAATCGGCTCAGTGTCCCCCTGCGGATGTGTGCTGGTTATGCCGATAGCACGGTGACCTCAGGTGAAAGGCATGAAAAAGGCTCTGTCTAAAATCAGAAATCAGAAATCAGCAATCAGCAATTCTTCATATCACCTCGTCGGCCTTGCCGGCGTCGGCATGAGCGCCCTGGCGCAGGTCTTGCTTGCCCAGGGCTGTCGGGTTTCCGGTTCCGATCGGCAGTTGGATGCCGGTGGATCTCGGGATGTTCTGGGGAAACTTGGCGCGGCGGGCGTCCAGCTCAAGCCCCAGGACGGGCAAGGGGTAATAGCGGGTTTGACGGGCCTCGTGGTCAGCTCCGCGATCGAGTCGGATAATCCGGATCTCGCCACGGCGCGGCGGTTGCGGGTTCCGATTCTGCATCGGGCCGAATGCCTGGCGCAATGGGCGAATGCCAAAACCTGCCAGATCGCCGTTACGGGCACAGCCGGCAAAACAACCGTGACCGGTATGATCGGATGGGTGCTTTCCCAGCTGGGCGCCGATCCCACCGTGGTCAATGGCGGGGCGCTCATTAATTGGGTTGACCCGCTCCGAATAGGGAACGTGCGCACGGGCCGATCGGATGTCTGGGTGGTGGAAGCGGATGAAAGTGATCGCTCCCTATTGCGTTTTCATCCGGAATGGGCGGTGATCACGAACATGTCGAAGGATCATTTTGAATTGTCGGAAGTCCGGCATTTATTCAAGGCTTTTGCCGGACAGGTCAAGCGCGGGGTGGTGGGTTGTTACGGCGCCGGCGCGGATGATGGGACTTTTGATGATTTTAAGCCCGATCTTTCGGCGGATGGCATCCATTTCAGATATCTCGGCGTTGATTTTAAACTGCCGTTTCTTGGGCGCCATAATGCCGCAAATGCCTTGCAGGCTGTCCTGCTGTGCGAACGATTAGGCCATGCGTTGCCGGACATCAGCCGGGCCCTGGCCGGCTTCAGCGGCATTCAGCGGCGTTTGGAACGAGTCGGGACGGGGCGCGGTGTCACGGTGATTGACGATTATGCGCATAACCCGGCCAAAATTGGGGCCGCTTGGGATGCGGTTGCGCCCTATTACCGGCGTGTTCTGGCCGTATGGCGTCCGCATGGATTTGCTCCGCTGGCCTTGATGCTGGGCGAGCTGGTCCAGGCTTTCTGTGCGCGGGCCCAACCGGCGGACCGGGTCTTTATCCTGCCGGTCTATTTTGCCGGCGGCACGGTCCAGCGGACAGTGACCGCAGAGACCCTGGTGAACGCCCTGCGGGAACGCGGGGTGTGCGCGGAACTGCCGGCAAATTATGACGATCTGTTGGCGCGCCTGAAGGATGCGGCGCAGGCGGGCGACGTGGTGCTATGGATGGGAGCGCGCGACCCGGTCCTGGGTGTCTACGCTCGACGCCTCGTAGCGGAGCTTTTGTAATTCCTCATGGGTTGTGCGGCCGGCGCCGGCGGTATAGCCCAGAAAAACCATTCCTCCCAATAAACTCCAGACCACCGAAATAAGGTATAACATCAATGCCAGCGGCAGGGATTGTGTAATGCCAATGCCCAATGTTCCGAACATGGCCACCATAAGCCCTTCGCGAATGCCCAGGCCGCCGGGAGTAATAGGTACAGCCGCAATGGCCAGGATCAGCGGAATGACCGTAAGATATGCAATCAGTCCCAGATGGATTTGAAAACTGCGGCCCAGACAGTAACACTCCAGGATCACCAGCAGATGGATGGCCAGCGAAAGCAAGCAGGTTTTGAACAGGACGCCGGTTTTACGACGATAAAGGAATATTGAAATCAGCGTGCGTTTGATGATCGGCCCGATGGTGGGATGGTTGGTGATGCGCCGAAACAAACGCCAGTGTTGAAAACGCTTGATATTAAACAGAGCCGCCAGGCCGATGGCGGTCAGCAGGTTCATGCCCAGCATGAGAAGGGCCGGCACGTGCGTGACCCAGTGATTGATATAAAAGGAGGCTCGGGTGATCAGCATGACCAGCGCGATGAAGTCGAGCAAAACGAGGCCGATTGTGCGGTCAATCAACACGGTGGCGACCGCCTCGGTTTTTTTATGGTGCGTCTCCCGGGCGGCATAAAAAGCGCGGGCCAGGTCGCCCCCGGTGGACCCGAGCATGAATGCATTGAAAAACTGGCCGATGAAAAAAATACTGAATACGCGCACCCATGACATGCGCAGACCGCGCCCATCGAGAATGATCTTCCAGCGGATCACGCCGATGCACAGGCAGATAAAACAAATCAGGGCGCCGCACAACAGCCAGGGCCATTGGGTCAGGCTTTTGCGCAGGACCGTCATCAGGCCGTGCAGATCCATGCGTGAAAACAGGTAGACAATAATGCCCACCCCGGCGGCCAGTCGCAACAGGGCGTACATCGCGTTGTTTGGGAGTTTCATGCGCTTGTGTCAGGCGCGCAACGTGCGGGCAGTCTCAACAAGGATATCCCGGAGCGTCGCGCTCATTGATATTTCAGGCTTCCAATGAATGTCAGTTTCAATACGGGTTGTGTCTAAGCCGGGGCGTTCGCCGGCGGGCCGATAGCGCTGGGGATCCACTTCCACCGCAGGATGCGCGTTGCTCAGATCACACAACTGATCCAGAATCGCGCGGATGGTGATGGTCTGTTGCGAACAGAGATTATATGCCTGACCCGGCCGGCCATGTTCCAACAAGAGGCGATAGGCGCGGACTACGTCGCGCACATCGGTAAAATCGCGCCGGCTATCCAGATTGCCGACTTTAAGAAGTGCCGGGGCCTGTCCACGGGCGATGGCCGCTAATTGTGCGGCAAAGGAAGCAACTACAAAATGCGGGTCCTGGCCGGGACCGATATGATTGTAGGGACGGACGGTCATGACCGGTAGTCCGTGTTGACGCGCATACAGAAGCGCCATCCGGTCGGCCGCCGCCTTGGATATAGCGTATGGATTGTCCGGGTCCAGCAGATCATCTTCCTTAACCGGACGAGGCCGTGGAAGCAGGCCGTATACCTCGGCGGAACTGACGACCAGGATGCGCGCGCCGGGCGAGAGCCGCCGGAAGGCTTCAAGCAGATGGATGGTCCCCAGCAGGTTAATTGAAAAAAGAGCATCGGGATTACGCCAGCCTTCCGGGACAAAGGAAAGGGCGCTTAAATGCACACAAGCCTCCGGCCGTGTTTGTGCCACCATTTTTTTGACGGCATCCTTGTCTTGAATATCGCCGATATGGATATCAAGTGCGTCCAGGGCGGCGGGTGTGGTAGAAAGGTCAAACCCGGATACGGTGTGACCGGCTTGCAGAAGGTCGTGGACCATATGCCGGCCGACAAAACCGTTGGCGCCTGTAACGAGCACATGCATATTAGTGGGAATGGAAGATGGTTAATGGTTGATGGTTAATGGAGGTGGGGCAGATTGCACCGCGGTTGTTTTATCTTTGCATTAACCATTTACCATTACACATTGACCATGTTAATTTAGTGACTGGCGGCTTTCAAGCGCTCCAGGTCGGCATCCACCATCATATCCACCAGTCTGCCGAAATCCACGCTGGGCTTCCAACCCAAAACCCGGCGCGCCTTGGAGCTGTCACCCAGCAAATGATCCACTTCAGCCGGACGGATATACCGGGGGTCCTGGATGACGTAACGTTGCCAGTCCAGTCCCGCGTGCGCAAATGCCTTCTCAATAAAATCGCGGACGGAGTGCGCGATGCCCGTGGCAATGACGTAATCGTCCGGTTGCGGTTGTTGAAGCATCATCCACATGCCCTGAACGTAATCGCCGGCAAATCCCCAGTCGCGTTGTGAATCCAGGTTGCCCATGTGCAAATCATGCTCCAGGCCGAGCTTGATGCGGGCCACGCCATCGCTGATTTTACGGGTCACAAATTCGCGCCCGCGGCGCGGGCTTTCGTGGTTGAAAAGAATACCGGAGACGGCAAATAGATTGTAGCTCTCACGGTAGTTTACCGTGATATAATGCCCATAGGCCTTGGCCGCGCCATAGGGACTGCGCGGATGAAACGCGGTTAACTCCGTCTGGGGCACTTCGCGGACTTTGCCGAACATCTCACTGCTCGAGGCTTGGTAAAATCGGGCCTTGGGACAAATCTGCCGCATGGCTTCCAGCATGCGCGTGACGCCGATGGCTGTGAATTCACCCGTCAGCATGGGCTGGGTCCAGGAAGTCGGCACGAACGACATGGCCGCCAGGTTATAAATCTCGTCCGGCTGGACATCCTCCATGATCCTGATCAGGGATAGCTGGTCCAGCAGGTCGGCCTGTTTCAACACCACGCGGTCTGTCAGGTGGGCAATACGCTCGAAATTTTCCGTGCTGGCGCGGCGCACCATGCCGCATACGGTGTAACCTTTTTCCAGCAGGAATTCCGCCAGGTATGATCCGTCCTGGCCCGTGATGCCGGTAATCAGTGCTTTCATAGTTTTAATGCATAGAAATTTTCCGCCATTGGCGGATGCTACGAAGTAAGCCTCCCGGCCTTCGCAGTCCGGAGTTTTGCTCCGGCGGAGTAGACCCAGGAGCTTTGCTCAGGCGGAGTAGGCTCGCTACGACCTTCCTGCGCCCGCCTTCGTCCGGCAACAGCCGGACAAAGTTCGGACGGAAACGCCGCCCGGAGGCCGGCGTCCACCTTAAACGGCGATATCTTAAGGTGGATCGCGACCTCCGGGCGCGATGAGTCGCCGCCTATGGCGGACAAAGTTGCCATCCGGCCGGTGCCGGACACAAAAAGCACAAAAAAAAGCATTAATTTATCATGTTTGTGAATCTTGTGCATTTTTGTGGCTAATCATTTTGTCAAAGTTGCCCGGCAACTGCCGGGCCTAATTCATGCGCGCGCGGGCCGCCTTTTTCCGGCGCCTTTCACTCGGTTTCTCAAAGTAGCGATGATTGCGGATTTCCTTCATCGTTCCTTCCTTGTCCATTTTTTTTTTCAGGCGCCGCAAGGCCTTGTCAACATTTTCGCCCCGTTTTAATTTTATTTCAACCACGATGTGTTTGCACCCCCTTCAATGGCATTTCCGATTTGTGATTTCCGATTTATGATTGAAACGAACTCGCAAGAAACTGGGCGCACTCCAATTTCTAATTTCCAGTTTCAAGTCGTGAACGGTCGCCCCTGCGCTAATGCGCATCCTTTATAGTCCAGGCGACTTGTTGGCGTCAACTGCTTTTTCAAGGTATCCAAGTTTTCTTCTGCCGGGTTAGAAATAATAGGATGTGTTGAGCGTGAACAGAATCTGCTGTTCCCAGGCTTTTACAACGGTCTGAACCGGTTCGTTCCCGTCATTGAGTTCATAGCCCAGGTCATAGCCGCGGCCGAAGATGTAGTTGATGCCCACGTTGAAGGCCACGTTCTTGACTTCCCGTCCCACGCTTATCGTCAGGCCGTAAGTATCCACGTTGGAAGACGCGTAGTTGTCGTTTTCATTGACTTCCGGCACCGAGGAAAACCCGGTGTAAAAACCGGCCCGCACCGGGTATATTTTGCGAATATAGTATTCGCCGCCGAGGTTCAGATCCAGGACGGGTGAGCGCACGATGCGGACATAATTTTCAGTGCCCAGGTATTGCCATTGCTGGAGATTGTAGCTTGTCGGCAGGTGGTAGGTCAGGTCCAGGCCAAAGGCGTAGTCGCCTTTGACTTGGCGGCCGATGCCGACAGCAATCTTGGTCGGCAGTTGATTGTCCGTATCGACGTCTTCCGTGTAATAGTAGTTGTTGGATAAAATATTGCGGCCCAAAATATGCTCCATGGTCCTGCCGCTGTCATAAATGTGGCCGGTGGGTGGTTGCAAGGTCAGGCCGATGTTCCAGTCACGGCCGGGGCGATATTGTATTCCCAGCACCGCGGCCAGGGCGACGTCGTTGAATTTGCGGCCTTCCGCGTAGGAGGCGTCATAATCCTCGTAAAACAAACTGACATATTCATTGTAGGAACGGTAAATACCGAAAAGCGATGCTCCGAGCGAGAGCGATGGGGCAATCTGATAGGCCGCCGATGGCCCGACCCAGATGGTCTGATCATCCATGTTGAATTGGTAAAGATGCTGGCTGTCGCGATAGGCGATCATTTCATTATAGGAAGAGCGATCCGGCACCAGGACCGAAAAGGCCAGGGACAACTCGGGGCTATATTTTAATATGCCGCCCATTGTGGAGGGGATGGTCACGAAGGAGTTGCCTTGCACGTTTTCCCCGGGGAACAGGCCGTTCTCGATATGATACAGTTGCCACCCGTACAGGTTGGCCGAGAGCGAAACCGTGCTGGATTTAACCTGGGTCAACCCGGCCGGGTTGTAATAGCAGGCATCCACGGAATCGGCGATGGACACCACCGCGCCGCCCATGCCCGCCGCGCGATCACCCACGATATATGTCTGATATTTACTGTCGGTGGCCCATGCCGTTACGGATAAACTCATGCCTGCGCCCATTGCCAGCATCAGCTTCATCATTCGGTTTGTCATTTTTTCGTCCTTTCCCATGCCGCCGGTAATCTTAAGTCGCAAATCCGCAATCAGAAATTCTTAAAAAAATGATCAGGGCAATCAAAACAAGCGCAAAGCCGATAATGCAAAGCCATTGCAATCGTTTTTTTACCGGCTTGCCTTTTCCATTGAATTCTTTGTTGATAAATTCATCATAATCAAATTCATCATCCGGCAAGTTGAGGCCGTCATATACGGCGTGGTCTTCATTCCAGCCGGTTGTATTGTCAGCCCCGCACTCGGGGCAGGCGTGCGCCGTTGACGGGACTTCCGCGCCGCACACAGGACATATGTCCGGGGGAGTCATAATGTTGTTCCTCGACATTAGTCCGGACTTGAAATGCTGATTAACGGCGGGGGCGCGAGAATTTCCGTGCCTTCGGTTGACGGTGTTGATTTCGCATCATACCTTATGCGCGGCACGCAGGATTCGCGCCGCCTTGGCGGACATGGCACGCCCTTCCTTCCCGGCGTGACACAGGATTTTACACGCCATTTCGAAATAAACCGCGTTTTGAATGACCTGTCGAAAGTCTCGGCCCACAGTAACTTGGCCGTGATTACGCAATTGAACGATATCGTGCGTCTGCATTGCGGAAGTAACTGTATTAGCCAGTGCCTTTGATCCTGGAGGCAGATAAGGAACATGGGCAATCGGTCCAAGGTAGTAGGGGGCCTCGGGGATGACAAAGTATGGGATGGTTTTTAGTCGCATGCAACCGATGGCGGTTGCATACGGCGTTTGGAAATGCAGGACGACATTCATCGCTTGGCGCCGACGCAGGATGCCGGCATGAAATCCGATTTCGATGGATGGTGTTATATCAGTCAGCGGCTTTCCATCCGAAATGCGACATACGGCGATGGTGTCACGCGTCACCTCGCTTAGCCAGGCACGACTGGACTTGATCAGCATGCGGTTGGCGTCGAGGCGCCACGATAGATTGCCACTGCCGCATTGCACCAAGCCATGCGCCGCAACCTGGCGGCATCCTGCCGCAAATTCGTTCAATAATTGCTTGGATATGGTTTTCATTTCGTTCATCCTATGATTAATTTTCGTTCTGTCAAGTCCGTTTGATCATGCCTTGATTTTGGCTGGGATCCACGGTTATGTATTATTTGCTGTCCTGTATATGTTGCGCGGGCGAAAAGTATCCTTGACCAGCAATCCCGGTTGGATATGATATAAACATGTTTTGATTTTTAGGCCGTATTTTTTACGTCAACAATTGGCCATTCCTTGTCAGCCATGTCGGTAATTGACTTCCATACGCATGCCTTTCCGGACGAACTGGCGGCGCGGGCGGTGCCGCAGATTGCCGGGCAAGCCGGAGTGCCGGCGTTTCTCGACGGCAGGGTTGCATCGCTCCTGCGGTCCATGGATCGCGCCGGTATTGAGCGGTCGGTTGTCTGTTCCATTGCCACCAAACCGGCGCAGTTCCGGAAAATCCTGGACTGGTCAAAGTCGGTGCGTTCGGACCGGTTAATCCTGTTCCCTTCGATTCATCCCGCCGCGCCGGATGTCCTGGAGCAAATCCGCATGATTCAGGCCGAAGGTTTTCCGGGAGTCAAGATCCATCCATATTATCAGGAGTTTTATCTCGATGAGCCGCGCATGGAAAAAATTTACGAATGCATGCGGGAATGCGGCCTGATAGTGTTCTGCCATACTGGATTTGACGTTGCCTTTCCGCGTGTGCGTCGTGCGGATCCGGAGCGTATCTGGAAGGTTGTTGCGAAATTTCCCGGGCTCAAGTTCGTTGCCACGCATATGGGTGCCTGGGAAAACTGGGATGAAGTTGAGCGCTGGCTGATCGGCAAGCCCGTGCTGTTGGAAACTTCGTTTGCAATCCCCTATTGCGGCGCCGAGGTAGCCCGCCGCCTGCTGATGGCGCACCCGGCTGATTACATCCTGTTTGGCACCGATTCGCCCTGGGCCGGCCAGGTGGAGGAAATCGAACTCGTCAAAACCCTGAAACTGCCCGCCGATCGCCAGCAAAAATTATTTTATGCCAATGCCTGCCGTCTGCTGGGAAAATGATGCCGGATTCCCGCTGAAGTTTGCCCCATGCTTTGACATGGGGCGAAAATGACAGCCTTGAAGTTGGTAGCCTGCCCGCGTAAGGGCTTGCAAAGAAGCGATGAGCGGATGCTGTTGTTTTCATTTGCCATTTGCGTTTCTTGATTGAATGGCCGCGTTTTTCATCAACCATTTCCTTTTTTCAGGCGTTGTTCCAACCGGTCCAGCTCGTCCAAAAGCGCCTGCGGCAGGCGCTCGCCCAGTTTTTGAAAATGCGTCCGGATGCCGGGCAGTTCCTTGAGCCAGCCTGCCACGTCCACGCGCAGGAGTTCCGCCAAATCCTGGGCGTTGACGTTCAATCCCTTGGTGTCCAGCGCGGTCATGCCCGGCATCAGCCCGATCGGTGTTTCCACGGCCTGGCCTTTGCCGGTTACCCGCTCATAAATCCATTTCAGCACGCGAGTATTTTCGCCAAAACCCGGCCAGAGCCATGTGCCTTGCGGCGACTTGCGGAACCAGTTGACGTAAAAAATGCGTGGTAGTTGGCTTTCCTTCGCTTGCTTGCCGAGCTTCAGCCAATGCGCCAAATAATCGCCCATATTGTAGCCGCAGAAAGGCAACATGGCCATCGGATCGCGGCGCACAACGCCAACTGCGCCGACGGCGGCCGCAGTTGTTTCCGAAGATTGTATGGCACCCAGGAACGTGCCATGTTGCCAGGAAAATGCCTCGCATACGAGTGGGATCGTGGTTGGCCGGCGCCCGCCGAACAAGATGGCGGAAATCGGGACTCCCTTGGGATTTTCCCAGTCTGGATCCACCACCGGACATTGGGCCAAGGGCGCCGTAAAACGGCCATTAGGATTGGCCGCCTTGCGTCCACACGAGTTCGTCCATTCGCGGCCCTGCCAGTCTGTTAGTTTTACTGGTATTTCCGGGGTCATGTCCTCCCACCAGACGTCACCATCGGGGGTCATGGCCACATTGGTGAAAATACTGTTCTTTTTCATGGTCAACATTGCGTTGGGATTTGTCTGCATGGATGTGCCGGGTGCCACGCCGAAACAACCCGCTTCGGGATTAATTGCGTAAAGCCGGCCGTCGTCCCCGAATTTCATCCAGGCGATATCGTCGCCCACACACCGTATTTTCCATCCGGGCAGGGCGGGGTTCATCATGGCCAGGTTGGTCTTGCCGCAGGCGCTGGGGAAAGCCGCGGCAATGTAATGCGTCGGTCCCTGTGGCGGGGTCAAGCCCAGGATAAGCATGTGCTCGGCCAGCCAGCCCGCGTCGTGCGCCATGGCGGAGGCAATCCGGAGCGCAAAGCATTTCTTGCCCAGGAGCGCGTTGCCGCCGTAGCCACTGCCGAAGGACCAGATGGCGCGTTCCTCCGGGAAGTGCACGATGTATTTATTGTCGGCATTGCAGGGCCAGGGAACATCCTGCTGGCCTTTTTTCAAGGGCGCGCCGACCGAGTGCAGGCAACGCACGAAATCTCCGTTGCCGAGCACGTCGAGCACGGCTTGCCCCATGCGGGTCATGATGCGCATGTTGCTGACGACGTAAATGGAATCCGTGATTTCGATGCCGATATGAGAAATATTCGAGCCTAATGGTCCCATGCTGAATGGAATTACATATAACGTTCGCCCCTGCATGCATCCCCTGAAAAGTTCTGTCAGGGTGGCTTTCATTAGTTCCGGATCGCGCCAGTTGTTGGTTGGTCCGGCATCTGCCTGCCGACGGGAGCAGATGAACGTGCGGTCTTCTGTGCGCGCCACGTCGGCGGGATCGGAACGGCTCACGTAACTGTTTGGCCGTTTCTGTTCGTTGACCTTGATGAATGTTCCGGATTTGACCGCTTCAGCGCATAGGCGATCATATTCCGACTGGGAGCCATTGCACCAGTGCACCCGGTCAGGGGTGCACAACACTGTGATTTCATCAACCCAAGCCAGCAAATCCTGGTTTTTTGTCATGCTTGTTACCTTCATTGTCCTGATTCAGAACGGAAGCGTTTGTTGGCGGCCGATTTGAACGTGCAACGGCCGTTTTGTCAATGGTAAACTCAAAAATTGTATGGGAGTGTGGGGGTATCGGTGCATGGGCGTGACAGGAAAGCGGATTGCATGCTCTTTACTCCCAGACACCCAAACTCCCTTACATCCATACGCTTTTAACCCGTCCGCAGCCAGATCCAGGAAATCGTGACCAGCAGGGACACGATGGTCACGGGGATGCCGACACGGGCATGTTCCCTGAAACCGATTGAAATTCCATAACGCCGTGCCTGCTCGATCATGATCAGGTTGGCGATACTACCGATCGTGATCAGGTTCCCGGCGAACGTGCTTGCCAGGGCCAGCACATACCACTCTGTCACGTGCGCCGGATTCAAAAACTGGATGATCAACATGGTCGCCGGCACGTTGCTGACCACGTTGCTTAACAATGCCGAGATCCCGGCAAGCACGTACTGGTTGTGCAGGTCAATTCCGTAGCCTTTTAAGTCCATTACCAGTGCCGCCGGCAAACCAGTCAGCATGAATCCCCCAATGACAATGAACAGCCCGCAAAACAGTGTCAGCAAATGCCAGTCCACCTGTTCGAGCATGTCGCGTGTGCGCATCTGCCGACTGCAGAGCAGGAGCCCGGCAATTGAAAGCGCCGTCAGTTCCCGTGGGATGCTGGTAAAGAACAACACGATCAATGCGCCCGTGGCCAGCAACCCCTTTATGCTTTGGTGCCGGTTAAATTGCGGCCAGGAAGCCGTGCCGGTGTGTGCCGCAGGCGTTCCCTGGAACCGTCCGCGATATATCCAGACAATCAATCCGTACGCCAGGGCCAGCGAAACCAGCGCAGGGATGCCGCACCAGGCCAGGAAGGGGCCGAATGCCAAGTGGCCCATCTGGCCAATCAGCATGTTTTGAGGATTGCCGATGATCGTGGTGGCTGAGCCAATATTGCTTGCCATGGCCATGCCGATTAAAAACGGCACGGGATTCAACCCGGCCTGAAGCAGGGCCACGGCCAGCACGGGAGTGAAAGCCAAGCAGATCACATCATTCACCAGGATGGCCGACATTACGGCCGTGACGACCATGACGAGCAGAAGAAATAATTTTTCGCGCGTGATGAAGCGGCTGAGCCGCAGGACCGTCCACGTGTAAAACCCGCCTACACGGAATTGGGCCGAGACTACCATCAGGGCGTAGAGCAGGAGCAGGGTGGGGGCATCAATCGTATGCAACGCCTGGGGCATGGCAAGCGCGCCCGTAGCGACCATGGCAATGGCGCCCAACAGCGCGATGCCCGTGCGATCTATGGCCAGCCCCGGCACACCACCTATGGCAACGCCAAGGTATGTGAGCGCAAAAATGCCGGTGGCCACCAAACTCAGCCAGTGTCCAGGAATCAAATGCATAGGTGCCAGTTTATGACGGAACATTACGGATGCAAAGACAATTCCAGTCCCTGCCGTAAGGCCTCAGAAGCTGTGAAAAAAAATTAAACGGACACGACGGCGCGTGTCCCTGTCACCGGCCACGTCATGCGTTTTTCTTGGGAAAATGGATGGGCGCGCTTCGTCGCGACCTTTTTTTGGAATGAACAAGCCGATTTTTTCACACGTTCTGACGGGTTACTCCCTGCCCGGCTGACCCGTGCGGTGGTGTCAAGAAATCCGGTGTGTCGCAGACAGCAAGCGGCGGCAATTGTCATTGACATATCGCGTGAAATGCGTAGGGTGCGATTGATTGCCGACCTTGCAGGCGCCTTGATTCAATTGAAAAATATAATCAGATTGCTGCTTGAACCAATGGGAAAACTATGCAACCCGAAAAAATGTTTTATAAGACGCATGGCCTGATTTTTTCGTTCCCCGCAAAAAACACCTGCCGTATTCAGTCCGCGGAAACTTGCGGAGCGGTGCAGGCAATTGCCGCTGAATTTGACGGCAAAACAAATGAACATCGGGAACGCCTGATTGTCATGCAAGATGCAACAGGGAGCGCCGTATCGGTAAAACCGGAAGGCGGAAATTATTCGGTTTTTGTGTCAAAAAAGAAATTCAAGGCGGTCTTCTTGAACTCTGCGGGGCAGGCGGTTTGCACGCTTGTCAAGGCCAAGGTTAACGGGGGCCAGACGTCCGTTTCGATCAACCTTGACCGCAAGGAGCACATTTTCGGACTTGGGCAGAGGTTCGATGGAGTTTCCCAGCGTGGCAAGGAATTCAGGATCTGGGCCGAGGACCGGTGGAATGTCATCGAGGACAACAGCTACGTGCCAATCCCGTTTTTTATGAGCACCGCAGGCTACGGATTCTTCATGAACAGGTTCGAGGCCGCAACATTCAATATTGGAAAAAAAGAACCCGCCCGGATACTTGTCGTTTCTGACAGCCGGGTGCTGGATGTTTATATATTTTTGAGCCAGTCCCCGAAGGCGATCACGGCCGGATACACCCGGCTCTGCGGGAAAACACCGCTTCCGCCGCAATGGAGTTTTGAGCCGTGGATCTGCAGGCATGACCGGCTGAAAGAACTTGCGACTCCCGGAAAAGTCAGGGTGGTTATAAAAAAAATGGAGAAGCACAAATTCCCGTGGGGCGTGATGCTGATGGAAGGCTGGGATACCTATAACGGCGCGACTTATGCCGGGCTTAAGGAAATTACCGCGGAACTGCACGCGCTGGGGAAAAAGGCCATGGTTTATGAAGCCTGCGGCCGGTTGAATAAAGATATGTGGAAATGGCATGATGCGAAAGAAAAGTATTTTATTAAAAACCTTGCGGGCGGAGTTGACGTGAAAGAAGCGCCGCACTTCAACCCCGGGGATGCGCCTGACAGAAGAACTTCAGTCTTCCTTGATGTCACCGACAAGGAAGCCGTCAACTGGTGGTTGAACACGGTCTGGGGCAAGCTTTTGAACGAAATCCAGATTGACGGGGCCAAGATCGATTTTAACGAGGAAATGCCTGAGGACGGGATCAAGCTTAATGGCCTGAAGGATGCCAAGGGCTTTCACCAGTATTATCCGGTAAAGTATAACATTCTCATGTACCGCAATTTCAAATCAAAAAGGCCGGAAGGCGGGGTGCATTTTGCGCGCGGCGGCGGCATCTGCTCGAACAGGTATCATTTTATCTGGATGGGCGACCAGAGCAGGGAATGGACTAGGCTTAAGGCTATTGTCTCGGCATCGTTAAGCGCGGGCATATCCGGGATACCTTTCATGGCCCATGATCTCGGGGGATATATCCCGAAACGTGAAGGCATCGAGGACAACGAGACCGAAGTTTTCGCGAGGGGCACAGAACTTGCGGTCTTCTCGCCGGTAGTGCAGATACACGGAACGGTCCCGTGGCCGTATGAGTTCCCGGAGGAAATACGTGCGATCTACAGGTTTTATATGGAGCTTCGGTATGAAATGCTACCATATATAACCGATCAGGCCAAAAAGTGCGTGAAGGAAGGCCTGCCGCTTATGCGGCACCTTTACCTTGAATACGCTCGCAACGAAAGGGTAAGGTCGATAGAGGACCAATACATGTTCGGTGAGCACCTGCTCGTGGCGCCGGTGCTCAGTCCCGTGGATAAGCGGGATATTTACATTCCCAAAGGCGACTGGATGGACATCTGGACCGGGAAAAGGATAAAAGGCCCATGCGAGCTTAAAGGTTTTGAGGCGAAACTGGACAGGATACCAGTTTTTGCGAAGGCCAGGGCGTTAAATATGCCGGCCATAAAAAAAATACTTTTGAAGACCATGTATAATCGTAAAGTTTAGATTTCACGCATGCCCGTGGATAATTATGGTAATAATTAGTTATGAACCGGTTCTGTCGCATTGAACAATTGCTTGGGCGCCCGGCGCTGGCGAAACTTAAGAACGCGCGCGTGGCGGTTTTTGGATTGGGCGCGGTGGGGTCATATGCAGTGGAAGCCCTGGCACGTGCGGGTGTCGGTTACCTGCGGCTGGTGGATTGCGACGTGGTGCGCCCCAGCAATTTTAACCGTCAGCTCTATGCTTTGGAATCCACGCTGAACCATCCCAAGGCCGAAGTGGCCCGCACGCGGGTGCTCGATATCAATTCGGCCTGCACGGTGGAGGCGCACCAGGCCTTCGTGGATGGTTCCACGGCACAAGTCCTGCTGACGCCGCCACTCGATGTGGTCGTGGACGCCATTGACGGCGTTACGCCAAAGGTGGCGCTGATTGCGATGGCCGTGCGCGCCGGTTTGAAGGTCGTTGCCAGCATGGGCGCGGCCACCCGCCTGGATCCATCAAAAATTCGCGTCGGTGATATTGCCGCGACGGACGTATGTCCTCTGGCCAAATTTGTGCGTAAGAAACTTAAAGCTGTCGGCATTGTGCGCGGCGTGCGTTGCATTTATTCCATCGAACCACCGCGCAACACGACATTGCTGGTTGCTGATGAGCCGGAAACTTTCGTTAAGGGTCGTCCGCGGAAACCGATCGGCAGTCTTTCCTATGCCACGGGCATGTTTGGTCTGCTGGCCGCGTATGAGACGATAAAAATGATTGTTCCCTTGGGCGGTGATGTATAGAATAAATGCAACAACCCATCCGGAGGATTGACAATGAATTGTGACGCGCTCAAAAAAGCCATTCGCGAAGTTCCTGATTTCCCCAAGCCGGGGATATTGTTTTACGACATTACCCCGATTCTGGCGGATGCCAAGTTGTTCCAGCAGGCAAACGCTGTCCTTTGTGAGCGGCATGTCCAGCAGAAACCCAAAGCCGTGGCGGCCATTGACGCGCGCGGGTTCATCTTCGGGGCGGCCGTGGCCCAGAAACTGGGCGTCGGGTTCATTCCCATCCGTAAAAAAGGCAAATTGCCGTTCACTACCCTGGACGAATCTTATAACCTGGAATATGGCTCGGCCACCATCAGCATGCACGTTGATGCCGTGAAAAAAGGCGACACGATCCTCATTGTGGACGATCTCCTGGCTACGGGCGGAACGGCGGCGGCATGTACCCGGCTGATCGAGCGGCAGGGCGGCAAAATCGTGGAGATTGCGTTCCTGGTCGAATTGGCCGGCCTGAAGGGCCGCGCCAAGCTGGCCGGGCATCCTGTATTTTCAGCCATTGTTTATGAGGGATGCTGATGCACGTTGAGCGTGGAGTGTAAAGCGTTGAGCGCTTGGCAAACCCTGGCCTCTGGCGAACTATCTGTCCGTCATCTGGTTCACGATGCCGGAGGTGCTGAAGCCTTCCACCAGGGGGATGATCTCCAGTCGCCCGCCCCAGCTTTCCACCAGGCGTCTTTCCTCGCGAACACGCGTTTCTTCGAATGATCCGCCCTTGACATGGATATCGGGCCGGATCGTGGCCAGCAAGGGCAGTGGATTATCACCCGAAAAAGGATATGCCATGGCCACGGCGTCAAGCGCGTTAAGCGCGTGCAGTCGGAACCGGATGGGAAATATCGGACGACCGGCGCCTTTGTAGTTCCGCACGGAATTATCATCATTCACCAGCACCAGCAGGCGCGCGCCCAGATTTCTTGCCTGGGCCAGCAGGCGCGCGTGTCCGAGGTGCAACACGTCAAAACAACCGTTGACCGTTACTAAGGGACTGCCCGCAATGGCGGGCCTACCGGGCGCGCGGGCATTCAGAAACCGGTCCAGGTCATGATGGTCAGGTTGGGGTGCCATGACGGCATCCGGAACCGATACAGGCGTATGGCTGTCCTGGATGGCCTTTTGAATGTCGGCGGTCCAACAACCGGCGACCGGCGTCAGATCCACGACATGGTTGGCCAGCTTGCGTGCGGTCGTGGCAATGGCGCCGGGCTTTTTTTGCGTTATGCAATCCACGAGCGTAAAGGGGCGCAGTTGGGACAAAGCCGATTCGGCCTCATCTGGCGAACATGTCGCGGCCATGGAAACAGCGCGCAAATGGGCCGCCATTTCAAGATGCGCGGCTGTGCTGGTTATGGCCGCGCCCTGATCGGAGCCTGACAAAACGGAGCTTGTCCTGCCGTCTTGTCCACCATAGCCTTGGCGACGGTGGAAGCGCTCTGGCGGAGCAGGACTTGTCCCGCCGTAGCGCTCTGGCGAAGGGGGATGGATGACGACACAGACATGGCTGGCCTGATGTGCGGCTTCCCGGATGGCGGTCAGGTTGCCGGGATGCCATAGCGCGAAACCGCCCGTAACAACGGCCAACGTCCCATCCGCATCCGCAATATCTTTGCGCCATGCCTTCCATTGGTCTATCTGGATGATTTTTTGTGTCGGCGTGTATGTTCGGGAGTGCATCGTGGCGGCATTTATAGCACAATACCGATGCGGCCGTAAATGCTAATCAGATGCAAGCAGGCGTTAATGCCTTGAACAACCGGAATGGTTAGGCGGTTGGCGGTAATACTGTTGGGAAATTATATGAAAGCATCTCCGCCCGAAAGCTATGCCCTCATTCTTACGACTGATGAAACGACCGCGCTTATCCTCAGTGAGGCATTGGTGGATTGGAATCTGGGCGTGCGTTTGCCGGATGGCATCGGGACGGCCACCGCCGCTGAGCCGGCGGCCCTTGAAATTTTCTGCGCGACCCGCGCCGAGGCCGAATCCCGTCTGCACACGCTCCGGTCACTGGCGCCCAAAGCGAATTTTGGAGCGGCAACCATCAAAACGGTGGAGCGTCAGGATTGGGCGGAAAGCTGGAAGCGGTTTTTTCATGCTCAGCGCGTTTCGGAGCGGATTGTGGTCAAGCCATCCTGGGAACAGTTTGAAGCCCGGCCGGCGGATTGCATTGTGGTAATTGACCCGGGCCTGAGTTTCGGCACGGGCCTGCATGGCACAACCCGCGCCTGTCTCCAGTTCCTGGATAATTGGCAACGTCGTCAACCGCGGGCGTCCGTGCTGGATATGGGTTGCGGCACGGGTATTCTGGCAATTGCCGCCGCCAAGCTGGGATTTCCCCGTGTGACCGCCATGGATAACGATCCTGATGCCGTGCGCATAGCGCGGGCCAATGCGGTCGGCAACGGAGTGGCCGATCGCTTTGAATGTATCCAGGCCGACGTGGCCGAATTTAAGGCCGGCAAAACCTATGACCTTGTCATGGCCAATTTGCTGGCGGGCATGCTAATGGCATGGGCAGACCGAATTATCGCCGCCGTGAGCAAGACCCCCGGGAGCGGCCTGGTGCTTTCCGGGATTCTGGAGGAGCAATATGATGCAGTTCGGGCCGCGTACGTGGCCCGGGGCTTTGCGGAGCAGGAATCACTCGTTTTGGAGGGATGGAAGACCGGATGCTTTTGTCAGACTTTGTATTCCGGAGGACCCATTGGCGGTATGCGGTCAGGACCTGCGTCACGCGCACCGCCATAATTTCCGGTACATCATACGAATGGTGGTGTCGTATAAACGTCATCAGCGCCTTGGTTAGCGCACTCCGGGTTTTAGCCGTTAAAAGCCATTCCGCGTTTTGTTGCACCCGGTTTTGCCAGCGATACGTGCTGTGAATGGGCATAACCTGGACACAGGCTGCCAGACGCGTCTTTACCATCAGGCCGGCCAGCCGGCGCGCCTCCCGGCGGGAAGCGACGGTTGTTTGGACAATGACTATAGCGTTTAGGGGCATATCCTATTAAGAATGGTTGATGGTCAATGGTTGATGTCCCGCGCGACGCGGGGGCAATGGCCAATCACAATATGGTAAAGCCCGCCTCGAAAACGTCAAGTAATGCTTTGTGTTTTATCTTGTAATCGGCGTAATCTGTGTAACCCGCCTGCATCGCTGAGCGAAGCACTGTGGGCAGGTCTGCGGATAACTCCGGGTAGATTCGGCACACTTGACACTGGCGTCTCAAACCGCCATCATGGCGCGCGTGAAAACCGTGTATACCACCACGATTACCCAGGAAGCCCGGCGGCGCGGTGTCGGCGTCGAAGTCATTGACGCGGAAACGCCGATATTTATCCTCAAGCACGGCGATCAGAAAATCAGGTGCTGTAATTCCCTGACTGATCGCGTCGGCGCGGTCACATTTCATATGGCCCAGGACAAACGCCTGGCCAATGCGTTCTTGGCGTGCTATGGCTTTCCCGTGCCCCGGCAGTTGAAATATTCACGCCTTGATCAAGCCATGGCCTTTCTGGCAAAACACAAATCCGTGGTTGTCAAGCCCTGCCGGGAATGGGGCGGGCGTGGAGTGGCCGTGGCGGTTACCACGATGGCAGACCTGAAGCGCGCCATCGAACGGGCGCGGAAATTCAGCGACGACGTGGTTGTTGAGCAATACGTTGAGGGTGTGGACTATCGGCTGATTTTTGTGGATGGGCGCTTTGTGGCGGCCAGCCGGCGCGAGCCGGCTTTTGTCGCTGGCAACGGCGTCAGTTCGATCCGTTCCCTGATTTTGCAGAAAAATACGCGAGCCTGTCATGCCGATGCCAGCAACAGGATCCCGTTGGATGCTGAAACGCGGCGCAACCTGGCGGTGTTTGGCCTGGATTATGGCAGTGTGCCGCGCAAGGGCAAGATTGTCCAAGTGCGTCTGACATCGAATTACCATACTGGCGGTTCGGCCACTGAAATTACGGAGACGGTGAGCGCCGAACTTGTCCGTGAAGCGCAAAAAATTGTCCGCCTCTTCAATGTCCCTGTTTTGGGTGTTGATTTGCTCGTTAATCTCCAAACCGGCCGGCATTGGGTGATTGGGCTCAGTCCGGACTTGGCGGTCTCGCCGCCGGAATGTGGAAAAGTGGCGCGCCATTTTCTTGATTATCTGTTTTCGGAAACCAAGGGACGCCCCGCGGGACAGTCGCGTTTGATTCGGGCCAAGCGCCGACGCAAGCATAAGACAGAGAATATATTAACGCAAAGACCCGCCCGACGCAGTAAGACTGCAGGCGGACGTAAAAACGCCAGGAAATCAAAAAAAGTTAAAAAATCGAGCAAACCATGATTCCAGACCTCCAAGCCAGCGTGATGTGCGATGATGTGCGCCAGGAAATGAACGGGAAATTCATGTTAATCGGGTTGTTTGAGGTCATCACGGCCAAGCAATTCCCGTTGATGTTCCACCGTATCTGTGTCGTGACCCGCTGGTGTAACGGTGAAGGTGTTTTCCAGCAGATGACCCGGTTGTTGAAGCCGGATCAATCCACGGTGCTGGTTAAGGGGCAGGCAATTCCCGTGCGCCTGCAGAACGCGGACGCGACCGCTACCAATGTGGAAGTATTCATCAATACCGGGTTCGAACAGCCGGGCGCCTATTGGGTGGAGATTCTGCTGGATGGCAATTTAAAATTGCGCTATCCCCTGCGCGTTGTGCAGTTGAACCCGGCCAAGCCCGCCGCTCAACCCTGATTGGGTCAAATTATGCGCACAAAAGTCGTCCTCTCGGCCTGTCCTGATTATAGTCCTGCCAATGTTCAGGCGGCCGTCGCAAAGTTGTTGGCCGATCTGGGCGGACTTGCCGCCCGGGTACAGCCCGGTCAGACGGTTCTGCTCAAGCCGAATCTGCTCAGTGCCCGCACGCCGGAACAGGCCGTTACAACGCATCCGGAAGTGGTTCGGGCCTTGATACGCATGGTTAAAGCCGTTGGCGGTTGTCCCGTGATAGCCGATAGCGGCATGAGCGTGATGCGGATGGAGCTCGTCTGGGAAAAAACGGGCTTCAAGGCCATGTGCGGCGAGGAATCGGTTCCGCTCGTCAACCTGGAAAAGTCCGGTTCGGTGCAGTTTAATTGGAATGGTGTGGTCTATAGCGTCGCCAAACCGGTGCTGGATGCGGCGCTGGTCATCAATGTGCCCAAACTGAAAACGCACATGCTGACCACATTGACCAATGCCGTAAAAAATATCTATGGCGCTATCCCCGGATTTCAAAAGACCATGTTGCACAAACAATATCCCACCCCGCGCCAATTTTCAGCCTTCCTGGCCGAACTCTATACGCGCGTGAAACCTGGTCTGACCATCAGTGATGCGGTCGTGGGCATGGAAGGGAACGGGCCGTCAGGCGGCGACCCTGTGTCCCTGGGGTTTCTGGCCGGCTCGACCGACGGCGTGGCCCTGGATGCCGCCATGTGTCATATTTTGAAAATTCCACTCAATAAAGTCGCGTATCTTGGCTTGCTTCAAGGGGCGGGCGTAGGCGCCGCCGATTGGAGCCGGATGGAGATAGTCGGAAATGTGCCCTTGCCGTTACAGCGGCCGCCGTTTCGCGTGCCGGTTACCGCCAGCCTGCTGAATTGGATGCCAGTCGGGCTTGTCCGTCTGTTGTCGTCCTATGTGTGGATCCGGCCTTCGTTCACGGATCGTTGCGTGCGTTGCGGTTTGTGTGTTAAAGTTTGCCCGGTTAAAGCCTTGCGCATGGTCGCGGGAGTCGGGCCGGTTTTGACGCCGAGTGCTTGCATTGGCTGTTGCTGTTGTCATGAGGTTTGTCCCCAGCGGGCCGTGGAAATGACGCAGAGCTTTTTATTGAACCTTTGCAAACGAGGAAAATTGCCGTCGTGAAACACCGGCTTAAACATGTCTTGGAATACTTGGCGGTGCGCGCTGTGGCCGGCCTGATTCAACACCTGACCTACCGCGTGGCGCTTGGGTTGGGGTGGGGGATTGCCGGACTTATTTTTTATGTGTTCCGCTATCGCGTGGCGGCGGCTAAAAAGCGCATCCGGGAAGTCTTTGGCGCTCGGTATTCCCGTCAGGAGGTGAATCGCATCGCCTGGCAGTCGTGGCGTAATTTTTGCTGGACGGCGGTGGAAATGGTTCGGATCCCCGTCAGCTCGCCGGCATGGGTCCGTTCGGTGGTGGATGTCGGCGATTCGGATCGGAAAATCCGCGCGCACCTGCAAACCGGCCAAGGCGCCATTATTGCCGCCGCGCATATGGGTTCGTGGGAAATGGCCACGCTGACCAGCCTGGCGTGCGGAGTGCGTTTGTTCACCGTGACCGCGAACCAGAAAAATCAATTGGTGGATGAATATATCCATCGCATGCGCATGGCCTCGGGTTTTGAAACACTTCAGCGCAATTCATCCGTGCTGAAGGGTATTGTCCGCAGAATCCGCGAGGGTAAAGTTCTGGCCCTTTTGCCGGACGTGCGCTCGCGTACACCGGGTGTAGCCGTTCAATTTCTGGGCAAGACGGCCAACATTGCCGGCGGACTGGGACTGATTGCGAAAATGACCGGCGTGCCGGTCTTCCCCTGCGTGATTACGCGGCAAGGCTGGACACGGCATCGTTACCGGATCATGGAAGCGGTCTGGCCGGATGTCGGTCTGGAAAAAAAGGAGGATTGGCGGCGGATTACCCAGGAAGTGTTCAATGCCTTTAACCGCACGATCCGGGAACAGCCGGAACAGTGGTTCTGGTTTAATAAACGCTGGATTCTTGACCCGCTGGAGCCCGTGTCGAATGCAGAATGAAGAATGCAGAATGAAAAATTCCGAACACTGAACACTGAACACTACGTTTTGGCAAGTGACGGAAAAGATCGGAGGAAACTGATATGCCGATTAAAACCAAATCAATCCGCCGGACGCTGGACGATTTGATCCGGCGGGTCTGGGAGGAAAATCTCTGCCTGCAAGCATCCGGACTGGTGACCATGACGTGGGGTAACGTCAGCGGCATTGACCGCCGGCGCGGCGTTGTGGTGATCAAGCCCAGCGGCATGGACTATGCCGCGTTGCGGTCCTCCGACATGGTGTTGACGGATTTGGATGGCCGCCGGCTGGATTCCGTGCGCCTGCCGTCCACGGATCTGCCGACCCATTTGGTGCTCTACCGCGAGTTTCCCGAAATTGGTGGCGTTGTTCACACCCATTCCACCTATGCCACGGCCTTTGCCCAGGCCTGCCGGAGCCTGCCTTGCCTGGGCACCACCCATGCCGATTATTGTCATGGCGCCGTGCCCGTTACCGAGATCATGCGTCCACCTGCCATCCGGGAACAGTACGAGGCCAATACCGGCCGGATGATCGTAAAGAAAATCAGGCATCTACGAATCAAGCCGCTGGCCTGTCCTTTCATTTTGGTCGCCAACCATGCGCCCTTTGCGTGGGGCGCGACCCCGGCGGCGGCCGTGGAAAACGCCATTGTGCTGGAAGCCATCAGCAAGATGGCACTTTTGACCGTTCTGCTTGACTCGCCTCGGCGTAGCCTGGGCGGTCGGCGCACGGGTATTTCCAAGGCACTGTTGGACAAGCATTACTTAAGAAAGCACGGGCGAACAGCATATTACGGGCAGGCTAAACCAAACCATTCGGATTAGGCCTTCAGCAACTGTTCATGTGGGCGGCGCCACGCGAAACGCGTGGTAAACACTATGCGTGCCAAGATGGCGGGGGTGCGGTGGCGGTTCGTGGTGCGTAGCGTCAATTCCTCCAACTAACAGGAGAATCTAATCATGGCAACCTACACTCTCGGCATTGATTACGGCACAAATTCGGTACGGGCACTGGTGGTCAATACGGCCAACGGCCAGGAAGCCGGGGCGGCGGTCGCCAATTATCCCAGCGGCACAGACGGAATTTTGCTTCATTCCAAGGATCACAACCTGGCGCGTCAGTCGCCGGTGGACTATGTGGTGTGCCTTGAGCGGGTCATCAAAGCGGCGTTGCGCCAGGCGCGCCGGCAATTTGGAGTGCAGATGAAAGAAGTCATTGGAATCGGTGTGGATACCACGGGATCTACACCGATCCCGGTGGATGCGCAAAATCAGCCGATGTGTCTGCATCCGAAATACAAGAAAAATCTGAATGCCTATGCCTGGCTTTGGAAAGATCATACGGCCTTTGCAGAAGCGGCGCGAATCACGGCGCAAGCCCAAAAAACGCGGCCTCATTTCCTTGCCAAGTGCGGCGGTGTGTATTCCTCGGAATGGTATTGGGCCAAACTGTGGCATTGCCTGAATGTGGATCGCGGCCTGTTTGAGGCCACGCATGCCTGGATTGAGCTTGAGGATTACATCCCGGCTGTGCTGTGTGGTGTCAGCGCGCCCGAGGATGTTGTGCGCGGAATATGCGCCGCCGGACACAAGGCTATGTTCAACCATGAGTGGGGCGGCCTGCCGGATGCCGAATTCCTGGCATCACTCGATCCGCGCCTGGCGCCTCTCCGTGAGCGCATGCCTTCGGAAGCGTTTGCGATTGATCATCAGGCCGGCCGTTTGACCAAGGCCTGGGCGGTGGCCTGGGATCTGCCGGAGGGCCTGCCCGTGGCCGTGGGCGCATTCGATGCCCACCTGGGTGCCGTGGGAGCTGGTATTAAAACCGGCACATTGGTGAAGATCATCGGCACTTCCACCTGTGATATCATGGTGGCAAAAAACAGGCAAATCCCGGATATCCCCGGTGTCTGCGGAATTGTGGATGGCTCGGTTTTGCCCGGTTATATCGGCATTGAAGCGGGTCAGTCCGCAGTAGGGGATATTTTCCGGTGGTTTGTCACCAGCGTATGCCAGGGACATGATGCCTTGCAGATCAAGCTGACCGCTGAAGCTCGCCGGTTGAAACCCGGCGCCAGCGGGCTTCTGGCGCTTGATTGGAACAACGGGAACCGGACCATTCTCGTGGATCCGCAATTGACCGGGCTTCTGGTCGGCTTGACACTGCACACGACCCGCGCGGAGATTTACCGTGCCCTGCTGGAGGCCACGGCTTTCGGCGCGCTAACTATTATCAATCGGATTGAGGAATACGGTGTTCCCATTGAACGCGTGGTTTGCTGTGGCGGGATTGCCGAAAAAAACGAGCTTTTTATGCAGATTTATGCCGACGTGCTCAACCGCCCCATGTTCATTTCGCGTTCTTGCCAGACCTGCGCGTTGGGGGCGGCGATTGCCGGGGCCCTGGCGGGAGGCGCATATCCGGCGATTGAGCCGGCAATCGAGGCGATGACGGGGGTTAAACGGAAAATCTATCGCCCGATTCCGGAGCATGTGGCAATTTATCGCGGGCTCTATAAGCAGTATAAAGTTCTGCATGACGCCTTTGGCGCGATTGCGCGTCAAATGACCCCGGCGGGCTACATAGCCCTGGCTGGCCTCATGAAAAACCTGCTGGCGCTGAAACAGAAATGCACGCCAGCATGAATCAGGCCGCCCAAGGCGGCAACTGTTTCAGGTTTTGGCGGCTTATCCTTCCTTTGGCGCAATTCGCCACTGGCAGAAATTCCCGGGCATTAAAAGAAAAGGGCCGCTCCGAAGAGCGGCCCTCATCATTCAGTCTCCGGCCTGCAACCTTCAACATGGCTTTTGATACTTACTCCGCCGCCGGCGTCGGAATTGCCGCCGGAGTTGCTTCCGGAGTTGCCGCCGGAGTTGCCGCCGGCGCCACTGGGGATACGACTTCTTCGATGCTGGTCACAGTCTTGATAACCGATGATTTTTTGTCGGCTTTGCCGATCTTTGTGATCCCCATGCCGACCACTGTGACGGTCTTGCCGACAAATTTTTCGAGATTCACAGGCTGGACTTCATCGGCCTTGGTAATTTTAGGCTTCATGATTTTCACAATTTTGCCGTCAGCATCCGTCAGTGTGAAGCCTGCCGCCATTTTGGCCAGCTTGCCCGTGGCGGTGATCTCCTGCAAATCAACTGTTTGTTTGGCTTTTTCTTCCGCCAGGACCGTCAGTGAACCCAGCAGGCAAACAGCCAGCAATCCGATAACAATGCGTTTCATGTGTATGCTTCCTCCCTTGTGTTTAATCAGGTCATATTACGTTTCGGACAAGACCAAATTGTGTGTTTACCGAATGATTTCACCTCCTGTTCGTATTGCAGGTTGATGCAAAAACAAACCTGCCTTGCCTGGGTTATGAAAGTTGCCCGGGATGACTTGGCAACCTGCAACCTAACAATGCCATCCCGCCGGATAAAAAGCAAGCGGTTTATTGTGCTGTAATGTGTGTGTATTTTGGCGGATCGGAGACCGGTTTTTAACGATATTCAAGCGTGAACCAGTTTTTCAAATTCCACGGCATTGATCACTTTAATGCCTAATTTCCGGGCCTTGTCCAATTTTGTGCCCGGGTCCGCGCCGGCCACAACGCCGAATGTTTTTTTAGACACGCTGGCGCTGACTTTGCCGCCCAGGGCGCGAATGGCCTGCTCGGCCTGATCACGGGAAAAATGCTCCAGTGTGCCGGTCAGCACAAACACCTTGCCGGCCAGGCGGCCGCCTTTGGGCGAGGCGTCCGCCGTGCGTTTAAGATTGACGCCGGCCTCCTGAAGCCGCCCGATCAGCGCACGGTTCCGTGCGGACTGAAAATAATCATAAATATTTTGAGCCGCTATCGGTCCCATGTCCCTGATTTGCTGAAGCTCATCCGGCGTGGCCTGCATAAGTGGTTCGATGCCGGCGTAATGCTGTTCCAGGGTCTGCGCCATTTTGGCGCCAACCTGCCTGATGCCGAGCGCAAACAACACGCGCCAGAAATCGCGTTGTTTGCTGGCTTCAATGCCGTCGAGCAGGTTTTGCGCTGATGTCTTGGCCATATGTTCCAGGGCCGCTATGCTCGCATGGCGCAAGTAATATAAACCGGCGGGATCAGACACGAGGTTGGCATCCACTAACTGATCCACCAGTGCTTCGCCTAAGCCCTCGATATCCATGGCGCCGCGCGCGGCAAAATGCCTCAACCAACGCTTCAATTGGGCCGGACATTGGAGGTTTTCGCACCGATAGGCCACTTCGTTTTCGCGCTGGGTCACCCGCTCCCCGCAAACGGGACATTTATCCGGCATCCGGAAGATGCGTTCCTGTCCGTTCCGCGCGCTCGTATTGACCCCTACGATGGCGGGAATAACCTCGCCGGCTTTTTCCACGTAGACTTGGTCGCCTATGCGGATGTCCTTGCGCTTAACCTCGTCAGCGTTATGGAGCGTGGCGCGGTTGATGGTGGAGCCTGCCAGGGCCACGGGCTCAAGTTCCGCCACGGGCGTCAGCACGCCGGTGCGGCCCACCTGTATTGTGATGGCCTTCAGCCGTGTTTCGGCGCGTTCGCTCTCGTACTTGAAGGCCACCGCCCAGCGCGGGCTCTTGGCCGTTGCGCCCAACTTTTCGTAAAACGCGCGTTCGTTGACCTTGATGACCCCGCCGTCAATTTCGAATGGAAAGGTCCGTCGCATCATTTTCAGTTCGTCCAGCGCAACGAGCACGGCATCCATCGAACGGCATGTCCAGAACTTGGCGGGAATTTTCAGGCCGAATGTTTTCAAAACCGCGAGCATCTGCGCGTGCGTATCGAATTCAATGCCTTCCAGTTCGCCGACGCCATATATGATCACGTCCAGCGGCCGCCGGGCCACTTGGCGCGAATCCAGAAGTTTCAGGGAACCGGCGGCGGCATTGCGCGGATTGGCGAACGGTTCTTCACCCGCCTCCTCGCGGGCGCGATTGATGGCCGTGAACCCGGCACGGGTCATGTATGCTTCGCCACGGACTTCCAAGACGGCGGGCGGTGTGCCGGTGCAACGTAATGTGAGCGGCAAAGAGTGGATGGTGCGCAGGTTGGCGGTGATGTTGTCACCCACGGCGCCGTCACCGCGCGTGCTACCCATTATCAGGCGGCCGTGCTCGTAGCGCAGGGCAACCGCCACGCCGTCAATTTTTGGCTCCATGATGTAGGTAAAGATATGCCCCGTCAACAACCGCAGAAGGCGCTCGTGAAAATTCATCAGTTCCGCCCGGCTGTAGGTGTTATCCAAGCTCATCATGGGAAGGCGGTGACGGACTTGTTCGAATGCCGCCAGGGGCGCGCCGCTCCGGCGCCGGTTAGCGCCCACGTGTCGGGTAGGGGAGTCCAACATCAGGAACTGGGGGTACTGTTTTTCCAGGTCCGCGAGTTCCTGATACAGGCGGTCATAGTCGCGATCGGAAATCTCCGGCTGGTTGGCGTCATAATACAGGTGGTTATGGCGCTCAATTTCCGCGCAAAGTTTGCGAATACGTTCCTCGACAAGTTTGTCACGCATGACGGTATGCTACTGCAGGATATTTGTAAACGCCATCAAAAATTGAGCTTGTCAAGACATCCATAAAATTCAAGAATACAAAAAGAGGTGACCAAGAATGAGGTTTGATCCATTCCGATGGGGCCGTGCCTTTGCCGTGGCGGTGACGCTTTACGGTCTGACATTGTTCGGCTATGGAAAGGATGATATGAATCACAAAAATCAGCAGGTGGTCCGGCGCACCCATGGCAATGGCCGCTGGTTCCCGGGTGACAAGACGGCCCTGGTCAAGATGATCAATGAATACATCGGCGCCGCGCGGGTCAGTCCGGTCAAAGGTCGAATTATTGGCGCCATTTCACCCCATGCGGGGTATATTTATTCCGGGCCGATTGCCGGCTATGTGTTTCGTGTCATTCAGGAACAGGCGGCTAAGGGCGAGGCGCCGGATACGGTGGTTATTCTTGGAATCAGTCACCAGCGTGGATTCCGAGGGGTAGCGCTGATGGATGGCGACGTTGTCCGCTCGCCGCTGGGGGACATGGCGCTTGATAAGGATGCGGCGGCGTTGTTGACCAGTAACCAGCCCTCGATTTATCTGGATTATGCGCCGCATAATGGCGAGCATTCAGCCGAGAACCAGATTCCGTTTATCCAAGCGGTTCTGCCCAATGTGCGCTTGGTGGTGGGGTTAATCGGGGATCACGAGGCAAAAACGTTCAATGAGCTGAGCGCCGGACTGGGGGAACTGGCTAAAAAACGCAAGTTGCTGGTCATTGCCAGCTCCGATCTCCTGCACGATCCGGATTATAATCGCGTGACCAGAACCGACCAGGCCAGTTTGCAAAATGTAGCCGCCATGAAAACCCAGGAATTGCTGGAACGCTGGAGCTACGAAAACCAGATATTCTGCGGGATGTCGGCGGTCGCCGTTACGATGCGTTTTGCGGAAAAACAAGGTTGTCGCGAGGGCATCGTGTTGCGCTACCGTAACACGGGCGATGATTATCCCGACAGCCGCGGGAATTGGGTCGTGGGCTACGGCGCCGTGGTTTTTCCTTTGCCGGATCCGGACGCCAAATAACCACCCGGCGGCGCTCAGCCTGAAGTTCCCCGGTTTTTTTTTGATGCAGGAATTTTAATTTTTCTTGGCAGGAGGGGTGCTATGCACCGCGACCTGCCCGCCCGCCCGCAACGCTGGCGCCCTGCCCGCAATGCTACGTCCGGCAGTTGCCGGATTGCAGGCGGGGTAGCGACTGCGGGCAGGCAATGCTGTGCATAGCGTTGCAGGCGGGCCGTCGCCGCGTCCGGCGGTTGCCGGACGCCTCCCCATGAAAAAGTTGCCCGGCAACCGCCGGGCTTGATTTAAAAGGCGCCTTGATGACACAAATAACCACGCCATATTACCTGATTGACGAAAAGCGGCTTCTGAAAAACCTGAAGATCATCCGGCGTGTGCGCGAAGTTTCGGGCGCGAAGTCTATGCTCGCCCTGAAATGTTTTGCAACCTGGCGCGTGTTCGGGTTGATGCGCAAGTTCATGGATGGGACCACAAGCAGTTCTCTGTTTGAAGCCCGGCTGGGCCATGAAAAATTCGGCAAAGAGGTTCATGCCTACAGCGTCGGGTTTTCCGGCGCGGACATCAAGGCTGTCAGGAAGTTCGCCGACAAAATAATCTTTAATTCGATATCCCAGCTTGAGCTGTACCGCGACCGAGTTCGCGGGTTAAAGCTGGGCTTGCGGGTCAATCCGGGAATAAGTTGTTCGCATTTTGATCTGGCGGACCCAGCCAGGAAATATTCAAGGTTAGGCGTGGCCGATAAAGAAAAGCTCATGCCGGCCGCATCACGCATCAGCGGCGTGATGTTCCATTTTAACTGTGAAAACGATGACTTCCGGCAATTTTCAGCGGCACTTGATTTTATCGGGCGCCATTACGCTGACTTGCTTAAAAGGATGGAATGGGTCAGCCTGGGCGGCGGCCTTGCTTTCACCAAAGACGGTTACCCGCTCGCGAAATTCTGCGCGCGCTTGAAAGCCTTCAGCGAAAAATTCGGTGTCCAAGTATACCTGGAACCCGGCGAGGCGGTCATTACCGGTTGCGCGGAACTGGTGACCACGGTCCTGGATGTCGTGCATAACGAAGTGGACATCGCCATTGTGGATGCCTCAATCGAGGCGCACATGCTCGATCACCTGGTCTATCGCACCAGCCCGAAGATCGCGTCGCCGGGACAAGGTCGGTTTGAAGTCATGATTGCCGGCCGTTCGTGTCTGGCGGGCGATGTGTTCGGTCAATACCGTCTGAAAACCCGGCTGAAGACCGGGAGCGTGGTCCGCATTGCGGATGCCGCCGGATATACAATGGTGAAAAAGAACTGGTTCAACGGCTTGCCCATGCCGGCGATCTGCGTGAGGAGGCGGGATGGGACCGTGGACATGGCCAGAAGTTTCGGATATAAGGATTTTATAAACAGCCTATCGTAAGAACCAATCGGATCAATAGCCGCAAGAAGGCGCAAAATTCACAAATAAAAAAGCCGAAGGATCATGATTTAATAACACTGGCGTCCCATAGGGGCGCCGAGGGCTGTAGACTTTGGGCTGTAGGCCGTAGGTTCAAACAAGCAAAATGCATGTGTAAAAAACCGGAACTGTGGTTTTAACAATGGGTGTAAATACCCTTTGTTTTCCTACAGTCTACGGTCCACAGCCTACGGTC
>JBDRJR010000100.1:0-7398 GCA_043814705.1 Verrucomicrobiota bacterium
GGTAGTCAGTAGTCAGAATCCAGAATCCAGAATGAAATGCGAAACAACCGGTCATCGAAAGGCGCAAAGACCTGTCGTCAAGGGCGGGTGACTTATTGCTCGTTTTCCGGGCATTCGCTTGTTCCCTATTCTGACTTCTGACTTCTGAATTCTGAATACCTGAGTAGTTACCATATTAAAACATTCTGTTGATGGCAGAACGAAGGTCAACGCTCTTTCTGATACCGCAGGCGCGGGATGCGGTATTGCGCGGCGATGCGCCCGCAGGTCTGGCATAACTTGTCCCGCTAAGTGCCTTGCGAAGGCATGCTCTTGCTGAATGGTCGGTTCGTTCGGAACTTGAACCACTCCAGAATGAGCTTCTTAACATGATGCAAGGTGAAACTGCTCTTCTGAAACACCTTTTACGCAATTACGATTTTATTTTTCCCACACAATGCCATCGAAAGGCGGAGGGATACCCTTGGCTTCCGGATCAAAAGAAGCGCCTTTTTGTATGGTAGCTATCCGGACGCTTGTCTGTCCACGGTCATAACGGAAGATAATCTTTATGTCATCCAGCAAAGTAATAAGCCATCCCTGTCCGTTTTCGACAGGATATATGACAGGATGCATAACAGCGGCCTTCAAAAGTTCTGAAAATCGACCAAGAACTTTTTCCCGTTCTTCCCGGCTTAAAAACGAAATTTCTTCGCCCGCGCGTCTCGAAAGGAGTATTGCGGGGCAACCTGTTAATTTGGCGCATTTGCCCCATGCCAATTGATCCTCGCCCCGCCTGAGCCTGTACCAGTCGCCTGATGTTATGCGGTAAAAAGTTGACGGGAAGCAACGTTCCCCCTCTGCTTTTAGCGGTAATTTATATATGCTTGACGGCAAATGCCGCCGGTTTTGCAGCCCGATAAACAGATTTTTTGTATTACAGGTAATTGAACGACAATTATCGAATGGCTCCGGCAAAGTTATTGCCTCCCAGGATTCATCATGAATATCAAAACGCATGACCGCCGCTGGTTCGGTATGAAGTGCCGCCCAGAGATTGCTCCCCATGGCAATCAGGCTCCGACAGCATGACCACGGGTACGGCACTTGATATGTTTTTATGCCGCCGGTCAACGGATCGAACCTCAAAATCCTCGCCGGGATAGTGTCCAGCCCAACCCATAAAAATTCATTTCCCGCGGTCAAAGTTGAAGGCAATATGTTTTCCTCTCCGAGCGGGACAAGCGACTGGCTGTTTAGCCGGGGGTCCAGCCGGACGATCCTTCCCGGCGCGCTATAAACAGGGGCCCATATTTTACCGTCAATAAAAGCAACATCACGGAGCTCCCATTTATGGGTGCCGGTGATTTGGTGCTCGTCAATTTTGCCGCTGTCCCGGTTGAACCTCAACAGCGAGCCCGGTTCGGTATACATTGCCACCCAAATGTCGGCGCCGTCAAAATCACAGGCATAGGCAAACGGATGAGAGGCGCACGCGGTCTGAAGCCGGAATGTTGTATAGCTGTTATTCTGCGGATCAACGCGGCTGAGGTGGCCCGAAGAATGTGCCACCCATAACGCTGTGCCGTCCCAACACAAATCATGCAAGCCGCCGCCTTCATCAAAAATGATGGTCTGTGAACAGGCAAAATCTTCAGATAATTTAACCAGCCGACTCGGGGAAGTACAACATCCACACCAGACAGAACCGCCTCCCCAACAAACCGCATGGATATTGACGTCCAGTTTGCCGAGCGTTATTCCTCTATCTGTATTGTCGTTTTGCATCATATTGTGGTGTCCATAAAATGGCTATACATATGAAACCAGGTAAACACTATACTTGCCCCGCATGCAGTGGGGCGCGGCGACGGTCGCGGTGCATGGCACCCTTCCCACCAAATTTGTCCGCCGGAGGCGAATCGTGCCTGAGGTATTCCCGGCTGGCGTTTCCAGGTTTCGCAAATTTTCCGGGTTTTAACTTTGAACACGAATTCAATTATTTGTTTTCCGATAGCGCGCGCAGGCGCAGTAAATCGGCGCGGTCCTGTTCGCGATATGTCTCTTTGCTGGCGATCAGGGATTTCAATCCCGCGTATGGAATTCGGACGCCATCAATTTCCGCGTAACAAATGGAATCCTTGGCGTCAACGTAGGCAACCTTCCATGCGCGGCGGCTGATGTCCACTTCCACTTCGTCCGCCACCTTGACGACCACATTGTCCTTAAAATCCTGCGGTGTCAGCTCGCGGGCCGCGCCATCTTCCATTTCGGACAAAGCCGCAATAACCCGCCGGTAATTGTCTTCGGATTCTTCCACCAGAACGTCAACATCTTCGGTGGTTCTAACCAATCCGTGTAAAATGCAGGCGTGAGCGCCCACGACCATGTACCGAGCGCCGTGCTTGTTGAGCAAGGAGCAAACGCGTGCCAGAGGATCCGGATGGGTTGAATGGACGGAAGATGCGGGCATGGTCCTACCATAAGCGGGGGTTGGATTGCCGCCGTTTCCAGGTTTCATAAGCAGTCCAGGATTTGGCCTTAAAAACGAACCCGCGCGGCTTGGGATATGGATTTAGGCGATTGACCCGTTCCTGCAAAGTCAATGCGCGCTGATGACATTCAACCGCCGACAAGGGCTCTTGTTGGCGGCGTCCGACAGTTTTGACTTGAAATGGTTGTTTCATGTCGGTCCTTCTTGGCAATTAGAATAACGGGGCGGAACAAGAATATCAACGCTGTTTTTGTAATGCCCATCGGATGATTCTTCCGACCCCGAACACTGAACACCGAACACAGCCTCCTGTTGTCGCTACCGCTATTTCTGATATCTCAGGCGCGGGATGCGGTATTGCGCGGCGATGCGCCGGTTGGCCTCGGCCAGGGTTGCTTCATCCAGTGCCAGGTCCACGCCGCATCCCAGGAGCGACACGCACCGCAAGCCGCCTGCGCTGTCCACGGCCTGGAAGACATCAGCCATGTTTCGGATCGGCCGGCCATTGACGGCGGTAACCACCTGATCGCTGAATTCCTGGTAACCGATATTGATGGAATCCGGCAGGACCATGGAAAGCAGGACAACGTGGTCGCCAGGTCGCCGCGCGAGTTCGTTCTGATGCAAATAGTAATACACCAGGCGTGGGTTCATCTTGAGCTTCCAATTCTCGCCTGCGGCGCGCAGGTAATTACCGGTCAGTTCCCGCAGGACCAGGCCGCCCGTCACCAGATATTCTACGCTCTCGCCGCCGATGGCTTCCGGAATAAACTTATCGCGGTCACGCTGGCGCTCGAGCAGGACATTGACGGCGAGCGGCTTCCGGTCCCGCACTAACATAACCGGCACGAGCTCGCCTGTCGTGCGCCGGCCGCCAATGAGAAACGCCAGCCGTAAGCGGCCGAAGTCCTTATCGGTGTAATAACCCTGGGCGTCAATCGGGATCCCGTCCCAGGCCGTGATGACGTCACCCGCCCGCAGGACCGCGGCGGCGCCGGAGCCGGGCGTTGTTTGCGTAATCACGATGCCGCCATTTGTTTCGGCCACGCCCAAGTAACGGCGTTTGGCGGGATCCAAGAGTGACTCGAACTGGAACCCGGCCCAGGCTAATCCTTTATATGGCGGTGCATGGGCATCGGCAATAAAACGGCGCAAGGTAATGCAATGGATAAACAATCCCGTCTGTGTTTTTTTGTCGTATGCCACACTGAGGCCGGCCAACCGGCCGTTGAGCAGCACCGGTGTTCCGTTGCCGTCAATGCTTGATTGCGTCAGCACCTTGAGCGCCAGGGGGCGGGGTGATACGGAGGAGGAGAGCTCCACGACCTGTCCCGCGCTGGTCTGAAATTCGCCGGTCTTTTCCAATTTCACGATGGTCAACCGATCGTCGCGCCGGACGGTGTCAGCCAGCGCCAGCGGGAGGGGGGCGTTGGCCGGCGGGAGATTGGAAAATGCAAGGAGCGCCGTGTTAAGCTGGTCATCGGCTTCCAGCACGGTGGCCGCCAGTTTGACACCGCTCTTGGCCCGGCGCAGTTCCACCTGGGTCTGGTTGCGCACCAGGTCCTCGGTGGTCAGGACTTGGCCTGCACCGATGACCACACCGTAGCCGCGGCGGAGAGCGGAGGCTTTTTTACGCCAGGGAATCTGAGGATCATGGTCTTGATATGTAACGGTGATCTCAAACACGCTGGCGTCGTAGTCCGGCGCCGGCGCCGCAAACGTTGGCGAGGGCTGGGTGAGCAATGCTCCGGCCATGAGCACGGAGATCATGCGCGCACAGCGTGTTGTAAGTGTCTTATCCACGCGGAATCGTGATAAAAACCAAGAAGTTGCTAAGGCAAGAGGGGATTCACCACGGAGACACGGAGGCACGGAGCATCCGTCTCCTTGATCTCTTCCCTCTCCCCACAGGAGTGTTGCGTGCATTTGGTGCAGGGCGTTGCGCCCTACGCAAAATGCATGCAACGATTGGTCGAAAGAGAGCACGTGAGGGGAAGTCCTGACTCCGTGACTCCGTGTCTCCGTGGTGAGGTTTGTTTTCATTTCCGCACCCCAATGGATTCGATGTGGGATATTTCCGGAATATTGTATTGACGCTGAATGACGGGGTCAGCACTGGTCGTTTCGGCGGAATCCAGGATCAAGAGGTCCGAATCATCTAAAAAACGAATAACGTGAAAACCGTTGGTTGGGCGTGCAAACGCAGTGGGCAGGTCCTGCATGTTGCGGATGGGCCGCGCATTGATTTCGCGCACGATTTTATTCAAGTAAGTTATGTTATATGCATTCACCGGGTGGGCCAGCTGATTGCGCAAGACAACGAACTGGTCGCGCCCGGCAATCAAGCCATCTACCTTGGCGAAGGTGGCGTAATACAGCAGATGATGGGCGTTCCACTGGTTCAGTTCCCTGCCGGCGGCCATCAGCAGACCGCGGCTTAAGGGCGCAAAGACCAGTCCGCCCAGAATGAAATATTCCGGGCGGCGTTCGTAGGCATACCGGAAAGCAAAAGGATCGTTGCGGTTGGCCAGGGGCACGGAAATATCCAGGAATTGCCCATCGCGCCAGACCTTGAAGAACACAGTGTCGCCGCACTGCTTGCGTTCCAGGAGTTCAACGTATTCGATTGTCTGACCGTCTAAGCGGACCGTGCCGTCGCTGGCAATGGCGTGGTCGTCAATGGCCAGTAACGTGTCATTGGTCTGCAGGATGCCGTTGGCACAGCCGAACGGGTCAATGAAGGAAATAACCACGCCGGTGTCGTTTTCCGGCAAACTTAGCCGCCGCCGCATAGCTGGGTTCGGGGTTTCCAGATGGGATATGCCCAGTTCCGGGTAACCATCATATATGCCGTCCTCAATGTCCGCAAGAAAATGCCGGATAACCGGCAAGGGGATGGCATAGCCCAGGTTCTGGGCGTTGGGAATCCCCTGGAACGCGACACCCACCACACGGCCCTTGAACAACACCGGGCCGCCGCTGTTACCGGGATTAATGGCGGCATCCACCTGGATCACGAGATGGTTATCCACCTGGCTGTGGGTGTAAAGCTGGTAGTCAATCCGCGAAACCACGCCTTTGGTCAAAGACAGCCGTTCTCCGCCCATCGGGTAACCCAGCGCAATTACCTCCTCGTTCAGATCCGGCAGGCCATCGCCCAGTTCCATGGGCGCGGCCGTGGCGTAGAATTCAGGATCGCGGACCGTCAGAACGGCCAGGTCGCAATCATGGCCAATAAAGGCTACTTCGGCCTGGTAACGGCGCGGCTGGCCTTCGCGCTGGACTTCGATGAACCGCTCGTCGGACACGACGTGAGCATTGGTCAAGATCCGTTTTTTGCCAATAATGAATCCGGAGCCGCTACCGGAGGATGGCGCCGTCGGCTGCCAGGGCCAGGCGTAATCCTCGCGCTGAATAGTGGCATAGACCTTGACAACCGATTCCCGGAATCCATGCCCGCCCAACCACGCCGCTTGGGCATCGAACCCGGTCATGACCGCAACCAATGTTATTACCGGCAATATCCCGCAACGTAGTATCGCTTGCATACCCAGAATCTATCGCAAAGATGCATAGTCACAAAGCACAAAACTATATCTTAGCGCATGCTTCAAACAACGCCTTGATGTTTTCAACCGGAATATCCGGCAGGATTGCCTCATGCGATGGCGAAACGATAAAACCCGTCGGGAATATTTTTCGGATTTCCATGGCCTTAACATAAACCTCGCGCGGTGTGCCGCGCACGAGAAGATTCTGGGCGTCAATGCCTCCGCAAAATGAAATTCGATCTCCAAAATCTTTTTTTAACCCGGCCGGATGCATGCCGGCCGCAAGCGCCTGTACCGGATGAATCACATCCACGCCCAGCGCAATCAAGTCCGGAATAATATCCCGGATCGCCCCGCAGGAATGATGCACAACCTTATAACCATATGATTTTGCCTGCGCAACCAGTTTGGCCGTGCCCGCAAAAACGAAGCGTCGTAAGAGCTCGGGCGAAACCATGAGCGCCGTCTGACTGCCGAAATCATTCCCGATCAAAACGGCATGCATTCGTTTCCCGCAGGATTTATAAAATATTTCGTTGGCCTTCAGATAAAAATCCGTGATACGGTCAATAACCGCCTGGAATAACGCCGGCGCTTCAATCATGCGCATCAGCGCCGTTTCCATGCCAAACGCGGCGCAGGCATCCTGAAAGTGCGCCGACCACATGACTCCCATAACGGCATATTCGGGCGGGGAAGCATCCACGGCCTTGCGGCACGCATCCGTGTTCATATGCGCATTCGGGTCGGGCCAGTGAAATTCGTCTATGCGCGCCGGATCGTCAATGTCCTCGAAAAAACCCGGTGCCGTGAGAGTGCGTTCCGCATATCCTGTGTTGTTTTTTTTCGCGAAGTCAAAAGCGCAGGCAATATGATTGGCGGGCGGACAATGGTAGGGAACTTCGATCGGCCAGATGTCATCATTAATGATTTTTTTCACTTCGGCAATATCATCGGCCCTGAAACAGGATAAGAGTCCCGGCATTGCCTCACCTGTAGGCAAACCAAGCCAAGCGGCTGGACGGTCCACCGGCTTGCGTTCCACTGTCGCTAAAAACCGCTCAATATGTTTCATTTGACACACACCTTTCCCGGGCATTGACCGCCTCAAAACGGATTGCGTTTTACATGACCATCGTTTTTAAAAACACCTCAGCGCCTGGCCGGCAGTTTGCAATTTAATTCTTAAATAGTCACTATTTTTCTATCAAAAATAACTGCGGCTGTATATGCTATTAAAGGCAGAAGGCAGAAGGCAGAAGGCAGAAGGCAGAAGGCAGAAGGCAGAAGGCAGAAGGCAGAAGGCAGAAGGCAGAAGGCAGAAGGCAGAAGGCAGAAGGCAGAAGGCAGAAGGCAGAAGGCAGAAGGCAGAAG
>JBDRJR010000101.1:0-2534 GCA_043814705.1 Verrucomicrobiota bacterium
ATAGACATAAATGCGCTGTCCATTGGCAACCGCGCCGGAAGGTGTGAATGTCAATTCAAGCGCGTTATCGCCGCTGGTCAGCGGATCGTCCGTTGCCGCGCTTGGACCGGGGACCGCGTAATCGCCGGGATTATACGCGATTCTATCGGCCAGTATTAATGAATTGCGAATGTTTTCCGGTTTGGCCTTGATGTATGTGCTCGTATCCCAGGCCGGACCGGCAGTTTTATTCCTGGCGAAGATATGAACAGGCGCGCTTAAGGAATTCTCCGCGCAGACATTCCGCGCAATTATCTTAATGTGACCGGTATCGGGATCATAAGAAATGTTTTCCCCTTTGACTACCAGCGGCCACTGCATGCCGCCCCAGACATCATAAAGCCGTCCGCCGGGCGTATGCATCTCATTTTTCATGAACGTCCATTTACTGACACAGGCGCTTTCCGCCAGACCGGTAATCTTGTTGGTGTAAACAAAAGTGTTGGTGCTTTCGTCATATCCATAGGGACCGTTAAAGCAGTGGGCCACGGCCATGAGTCCCGGCGTTAAACTGTACCCGGCATAATTCTTCCAGTCCGTGCTGTAAATATACACCTTGACGTAATCCACGTTATTATTCGTTATTTGGATGTAACCACTGTAGTTTTGATAACTGTTCGTTACGGGTATATGCCAGAACTTGCCGTCGGGACCGGCGGCGCTCAAGGCTTTGCCTTTTTGTAATATTGCCCCGGCCGAATTATAGCCCTCCCAATAAACCCCCAGCCACACGGGTGATGTGGAATATGTTGCCAGCCCTTTGGCCATCACGGTCAAATCAAGATTACAAATCCCCAGATTAGTGCCGCAGATTTGCGAGGCGAGCTGACATCCATCCGTGCATAACAACCCCCGGCTGTTGTTCACGCCCAGCCCTTCCGCGTGAGCCACGTAAGTTATTGGATTAACGGCTTTTACCAATTGGCTGTTTGTTATTTCCAATCCTTGTGAATCATAAAATTTAATCACACAGCCGCCTTGATAAGCGCTCCCGCCGTTGCGCGTAATATAACTCACGGCATAAGCTTGGTTGGGCGTAATGGCGATACCCTGATAACTGTCCATATCCGCGCCGTTTATAAGATAGGTTGTGACCCCATTAGTGAACAGCTCGCAATCCGGCGACCACCCGTTTTTTCCATCCTGGAACTTGCCGTTGACAATCAGATTCGCGCCGGTTACCTGCACCAGGTCGAAAAGAACCGGGGCTGTGTCAACAGAGGTAATGCGTATGCGCGATCTGGTCGCGTTGGCCGGGCAAAGCAACGTAAAACCGAATCCGGCCCAAGAGGCGCCGCTGCTCCGCGCTTGTGTATAATCCTGCTGTTCAATAATCTGCTCGTTGCAATAATGAATGACCGTAACCTTGCCTGTGACAATTGAGGCGCCCGGGTTTTGTATGACACAATAAAAATTATAGTTCTGCCCGGGAGTTAAAACAACATCCTGGTAACAGTCGGAACCGCTGGCCACCACGGCCGAATAACCCTGCGATGTTTGGACCCAATCAACCAGATTGCCCTGCCAGGCTGTGATCTGGTCCCGGGTTATGAATTCAAAGCCGCCATTCACTATTTTTTCGCTTTCATAAACCTTGATGTCGGTAAATAAATGACGTCCCACCCCATCGGAGGTTTTTAAAAATATTTTGGCGGTTTGGGCATTGGCGGGGGACGGGAGGCTGATTTTTGTTGATATATCCTTGATGCCTCTAACCTCCCAGGCGCCTGGGACTACATTTTCAAAATCGCCTTCCCGCGAAATTTCCACACCGGCTTTCTTCAAACTGAAATTATCCACATAAAGCTTTCCGGTTTTTATGGTTTTTTCGATTACTTCGTCAATCTGGTTGTCGGTATGATATCTGGCGCCGGCCGGCAAATTATTATCAATAAAAGTTGTCGGATAAAGCGAATGCCAGTTTTGAGCGGACGAATTAATTGTCGGATAGTCTGTGTATAGGCAATGAAATTTTATATAATTATGTCCGCGGTCCAGAGCGGAATACTCGCTCGCAAATTTCTGGAAAACATTCTGTCCCGGGTAGGAACCGGAATTTTTGAGATCAATTGCATAATCGTAATACCTTGTATCCGCGTATTGTTCGGGCAGTTTCAAATACTTTGGCGGGGTGCCGGGCGCTTCGGCCAACCAGCCGGTTTCCCAATTACCAATGCCCCAGCCTCGGCTTTGGCGCGTCTCTACGGTCCCGTCATAATTGGTATATGTAAAGCTATCCGTTTCGATCATCTGTTTGAATACAGGATAATGACTCCCGTAATTTCCGTTTGGCAGGCCGCCCGGCCCGGCCGGGTCGGATCCGATCATGGGATAAGTGCCGCCGCCGTTTATCGAAAACCAATCCACCCAGGGTATATCCTGGACACATTTCAGCATATTTGCTGTTGAATGCGTATATGCCCACGGTAAATTAAAAATCATCTTGGGATAATTTTCGTTTTTCCAGTCATACAGTTTTTTGTGGGTATCTTCGA
>JBDRJR010000102.1:0-35596 GCA_043814705.1 Verrucomicrobiota bacterium
CTGGGCGTTTTTCCGTGGAGGAAATTACTGGTTGAATGATCTGACGTTCAGTTCCTCGGCGCCGCCCACCTTGAACTGGGGACTTTTTAAAGATAGCGTTTTAAGTGCTGATGGATCCATGCTCAAGGCTATGGATTATGAATTGGGACGCGAAGTAATAAAAGTTTATTCCGCCGACCCGTCTTTATTTGCGATAAAATCCCAAAAAGAAGCCGGCACAAACAAGCAATATGTTCATTTTAATTTTAAGACAACTTCAAGTATAGGGTACTATATTCTGGTCAAAGGTTCTCCGGATGGTGTATCCTGGTCATGGTATTATATCTGCTACCTTTCAGGTGACGGCAGTTCTTTTACTAATGGGACAACTGTATACCATTATCTCGGCGCCGATGTTAAGAGTGGGAAATGGGTTGATATATACCGGGACCTTGATCGTGACTTATATGTGGGATTCGGGGTTCATCTTAAAGAGATAACATGGATTCTTACAAGAGGAGGTAACTATTATTTAAATCTGGCGGAATTCAGTGACACGCCTTTTAAAAGCGATGTGGGTTACTGGAAGCTTGATGAAGGCGCAGGAACGACGGCCCAGGATTCTTCATGGAGAGGAAATAATGGGACTTTGCAGGGCAATCCGCAATGGACCAGCGGTCGGATCAACGGCGCGCTGAGTTTTAACGGAAGTAATTATGTGGATTGCGGCAATGACGACAGTTTAAAGGTTTCGGCGATTACCATGCAAGCCTGGGTTTATTCGCCGACAACAAATTTCGCGGGTCCGAATGAAATTGCCGGAGCCGAAGGGGCTTATGGTTTTAATATCACGGATAATTGTATAAAAATTCATATTAATACCGTCAGTCAGGGGTGGCACTGGTGTGCGTCTTCCGCTCCTCTTGTTTGGGACGGCTGGCATCACGTTGCGTTTACCTATGACGGGGTGAATACAGTGAAGTGCTACCGGGATGGCGTCTTGATATTTACGGATACAACCAGTTCGTCCGGACCACTTCAATGGGCCGCCTGGACCACGAAATTATATATCGGCCAGATCAATACCGGGAGCAGGATGTTCCATGGGTTGATTGACGAAGTCAAGATCTCCCCGTTTGCTGTTCCATGGGTTGATTGACGAAATCAAGATCCAATGAGTTTCTCCAGCACCTGCAACACGGTTTCCGGCTCAATGGCGGCCAAGGCTTCGCTCGTCGGCGCGCGGCCGCGGAGGATGACAACATGCGCGCCGCGCGGGCCCCACATGGCCGCATCCGTGGGGCCAAAGAGCGCCACGACGGGAATCCCCAACGCCGCGGCCAGATGGGTAATCCCGGAATCGTTGCCTACATAGCCCCGGCTGACCGCAAGGACCGAGGCCACTTCTTTTAAGGTTCGGTTAGTCAGCACGGGCACGGCCGGCATCAACCGCGGCAGTGCCCGCTTTGCGTCCGCATCCGCTTCACCCAGGATGAACAAGGGCTGGGCAGACATGGAGCGCCGCACGCAATCCGCCAGCAGGGCAAACTTTTCGACCGGCCAGTTTTTCCGGGAACTGCCACTGCCCGGATGCAGGCTGATGACATCGCCCGCCAATCCCAGCTCCTTCAACCAATGCCGTCCTTGTTCCCGTAACGAGGTCGGCCATGCAAGCAGGGGACCGTTGCCGGTTGACTGTGAAATATCCATAGGCGGGGATTTTAGTCCGGGTAGCCGCGCCGGTAACGGCGTGGATTCTTTGGCGGCCATCCGGCAATGCCGGACCGCGGCTACATCAAACATCTGCCGCTTTGAGCCGCCTAATTCCATGACCGGATGCAGGAAATGATCCGCCGCATGGCCTGCCTGCGCCGACCGTGCTCCGCCATAGCGCTTCGCGACGGCGAGAGCGGCTTCGGCGGGCAGGCCTGATGCGACGATGGGCGAACAGGCAATCACCCGCTTCGCGCCGGCGGCCTGCAGGTTGGCGTGCAACACGCCGGCGGCATCGCCGAGATAAGACAGGATCAGGTCAAAGGACGCCAGATCAGCCCGCTCACGCTCCGGCCAAACACGGCGCGGAACAAACCATTCGGCCATACCGGCGGTGTCCAGCGATCGGACGCAGTTAATCAGGCCGGCGGTCATGGCCAGCTCGGCCATGCCGGGATGCCCAATGATTTCGATCCACGCCTCCGGCCAATGCCGGCGCAAAGCCCGGATGGCCGGCAGGGTCAGCAGAAAATCGCCCAGCGCGCCGCCGCGCAGGATCAGGATGCGCGGCGCGGCAGTGGTTGTTATTGGGACAGGAGTGAACCCATTCATCAATCAGTTATGGCGCATTTTATAACACAATCTAACCAGTAATACCGGCGGTTGCCTATATTTTACCATGCATACCGCCGGTACATTCCCGCCGGCATGCTTCAATGGCCGCCGCCATATTTCGTTCCGGAGTTCCGCGCCCCGGGTAAAGCTGTATGTACCCGCAGCCGCTGTCTACGAATTCTTTGATACGCTCACCAATCTGATGCGGTGTCAGCCCCAGCATCTCCTGCGGGGTTAGTTGCGTCCAAAAACGCTGTCCCATGATGGAATGCATTTCCTGAAGCGTCACGTTCTTGCAACCAGCGCCATGAAATTCGGTAATGCCCACCTCATCCCTGGCAATAATCAGATGTTCGGCGCACAGTAATTCGCTGTGCATAAAACGAGTGGTGTTCGCCGCATAGAGCCGCCGATAGCAGGGCACGGCGAATTCCCGATACATCGCGGGCGAGAGAAGTCCGGAAAAATCATCGCCGGTGTACGTAAAACCGGTGTATTGTTTCCCGGAAAGCGAGGCACCGAAGGTTGCGAGTTTTTCCATCGCTTTTACCACAATATCCAACACCCGACGTGCGTTTGCGGGGTCATCAACCATGCCCCTCAGCACATCCATGCCGGTAAGTTCTGTTGCCACGCCGATAACGTCTGAATCGTATCCGCCGAAATCCACCGGATAACCATGTTCGTTGTAGTATTTCCAAAATTTACACCTTTTTTCCATAATGCCGCTGGTCATGGGATTTCCCATGACCAGGCGATCGGCATCCGCCACGTCGGTGATCACTGGTTTGGTAGTATCGAGATACGGTATTTCATCTTCAACCGAATCAATCACTTTCATGCCGAACAGCGAGGAAAATGCGCCGCCACCCGTGTCTTCTACCCCGGGGGCAATGAAATTCCCGACGCCCCAGCGTTTTTCAACATACTCCTTGGCGGCGAGCTGTGTTTTCAACATCAGCGCGGGTGAACTATAGTATTTCCGATAGGTCACACCGCCGTATTCTGTATACGTAACATTGCAGAAAGCGATATGCCATTTTGGCTTCATGATCATGCCTCTTTAAGGTTAATACACGCGCCAGCCCAGTAACAGCATAACGGCGCCAATGATGATTCCGAAGATGCCCACGGCACGGGTAAGCGGAGAGCGGTTAATCCAGCGCTCGGTCCATTGACGCAATTTAAACGGGCTCCAGACCAGCACGATGCCGAAGATCACGAGCAGGTAAGCAAAGCTTGTCATAACCAAACGGCTCACGGCGGGATGCACGAACGCGCTTTCCAGAATCGGGAGCGGCGCCAATAATAAAAACCCGCCCAGCGCGCGGGCCGCCAGCAGGTCATCCACAAACAGGATTACCAGGACATAAACCGCCGGCAGGGCCGCATACACCAGAATGTGGTGCGCATCCACCCACGCGAACCCCATCTGCAGAAGGAGCCAGGCCGACCAAATGATATCCACGGCGGCCAAAATTCGACCGGCCCATACATGCCGGGGAAATGCGCCGACCCAGGCGGCCGTCCCCCGCGGCCACAGCGCCATACCGGCGCTCCAGACAAAAACCAGCGCACCACAAATCAGGGTTATAAAGGCCAAGTCCGACATATTGAAATCCCCCTTATTTTAATGCAAAATGCAGAATGAAAAATGTAAAATGAATATCATATCGACCAGTAATCATTCGGCAATTTTGCATTCTGCATTTTTCATTTTTCATTGCTTTCAATCTTTCCGTACAGCGCTTGCGCGGTTGCCCGGGCAACGCGCACGGGAACGAGGTCGCCGGCCTTCAAGCCCGGTTCCGCATCAAAGACGGCCAGGATATTCTGGCGCGTGCGCCCGGCCCAGCGCGCCTTGTTCCGCAGGCTGGGACCTTCCGCCAGCACCTCGCAGGTCTGACCCACAAAAGCCTGGTGAAACGTCTGACTGCGCCGGCCCTGGTCCTCCAGAAGCGCATGGTTGCGCCGCAGTTTTTCATTGACGCTTACGTCATCATTCCATTGGGCCGCGAGGGTTCCCGGGCGCGGATTGTATTTGAAAATATAAACATTATCAAAGCCTATTTCTGCCAGGAAGGCGCGGGTCAGATCGAATTCCTCCGGCGTTTCCGTAGGGAACCCGACGATGACATCGGTCGAAAGCACAATACGCGGCTCAGCTTCCCGCAGGCGCCGCACCGCCGCGCGATAATCCCCCGCCGTGTAGCCCCGGCGCATAAGCTTTAGAATCCGGTCGGAGGCGGACTGCAGGGGCAGATGCAGATGCTCGCACACGGCGGGCAGTTCGGCAAAAACACGGGCCAGTTCAGGGCTGCATCCGCCAGGATGCCCCGACGTGAACCGCAGGCGGCATAAACCCGGAATATCATTAAGCGCTTCCAGGAGGCGCGGCAAGGGTTCCGTGAAGCCGCGCGGTGAGCGATCAGTCGCCTGCCAGACGGACGTTTGGCGGCCATAGGCCATGATGCTCTGGCCCAGGAGCGTAATTTCTTTCACGCCCTGCGCGACCAGCTGGCGCGCTTCCACGATGATATCCCGGGCTGGGCGACTCCATTCCCGGCCGCGCACTTCGGGCACCACGCAATAAGCACAATGCCGGTTACAACCGAAGAGGATATTAACAAAGGCGGATACCTGGCCGGGTAAATGCGTATGGCCGTCGGACTGATCACCGGAGGAGGTAACGTCAATAATCGGGCGGCGCCCCGTCTTCGTTCCGCCTCCGTGGGAGGTCGGAACTATGCCGGACAGGACGGCATCGAGGATCGCGGGCACCCGCGTCAGGACATGCGTGCCCACGGCAAAATCCAAACCGGGAATTTTGCGAAAGAGCTCTTCTTTCAGACGCTGGACCATGCAACCGACAACCCCGATGATCTGGCCCGGATGTTCCCGCCGGGCGTCAATCAGCATTCTCAGCTTGCCGATGGCTTTGTCTTCGGCCTTGGCGCGCACACTGCAGGTGTTCACAATCACAACATCGGCCTGGCTTTCGCGCTCCACCAGGGCATAGCCCTGACGTTTCAGCAGGACGGCGATCATTTCGCTGTCGCGCTCATTCATCTGACAGCCGTAGGTCTTAATATGGACTTTGAATGGCATTTGATTTCCGTTCGACGGACTTAAACTTAATCTTGTAGCATAATGTCCCTGCAACTGGCATTATGATTTTAAAAGCGAAAAGTTTATTATAAGTCTATCACGATTCAAGTTCATCGCCAACATGACATTCATTACTGGATTGGCATATCGCCTCACAGGAAATCGTAATGCGAATATTATTGAATGCGCGCAACGAAAGTATAAAATACGGCATAGCCATGCAAAACGAAAACCAAACCAGGGCAACGTGCGACGGCCACCCTCATTTTTGCGTCAGGAAAAAGTGTTGGATCCGACCGCTAAAATGGGTTTTGAGCCTGGCTATCGTTTTTACGGCCGGCAATTGGATCACGGCCTCCCGAATGTTATGGAAAAATTACGACCGGGCCGTTGACTGCATAATCACACCCGCCTGGCCACTGAACCGGGGCACCATGGCCCTGGAGATTTTCGAACTGAAACCCGGCGCCAAGGAGCCGCTGGACATTGCGTCCTTCCGATTATCCGTATTCAATGACTGCTTTGCCGTCGCGCTCGCTTCGCCCAAGAAGAATATCCGCATAAATCTGTATCGCAACCACAAGTTGCATCTTTGTGCACCGGACAAAAAGGCGCATTTTGTCGCCGACGACACAACCCTGGATGAAACCCGCCGAGCGCTCGCCGAGATATCGAAAGAGATTCCGCGTTTTCCCCGGCTGGGTCGGTTGGGAATTAATCTTGCCTGGCATCCCTTCATTACCGGAATTGAACACAGGAACGGCATGATCGGCTGGCGGATCCGGATGATGGGCGGACAAGCAATCATGGCCGGCAACGGCGACCTGCGCCGGCTGGAATTGCGGCCCCCTTCGAAGATCGGACGGCTGTCCGCTAATACCGTCTGGTTGGTCACGCTCTCTGAAAAACCTTTGGACAGCCCCGAAAGCGGAGAATTCACGCCGCCGGCAGACCCGCCCATAATTGTCAAAAGCAATGAGCTGGACTTGAGCATAGCCGCCGCACTGCGGATCGCCGCCTTGCAGTTTCAACCGATCCGCAAAGACACCGATGGCGAGCAAATCTGCGGCAAGGGGCGCCTCCGGGTAAGCAACGGCAATCGTGCGCTGTATGTGAGCGGAACGCCTTATGAGATCGGTTATCAGCATGGCAAACTGCTGAAGGACAGCGCGCGCCGGGTTTGCCGCCGTTTAACCTACGGGGTGGGATTGGCTTATTCCCTGGAGAAGGGCAAGTGGTTTATCAACGAGGCACGCGCTCTCATCGAACGCCAGCGATCCTTTATGGATCCGGCATATATTGAAGAGATGCGCGGTCTGGCGGAAGGCGCCGGCGTCTCGCTCGAGGAAGTGCAAATCGGCAACATCATCCCCGAATTTTTTCACTGCAGTGGCGCGGCCCTGTTCGGCAAGGCCACTACCAATGGCCGGCTGGTTCATGCCCGCGTGCTCGATTACATGACCGGCGTGGGACTGCAGGACGAGGCCGTTGTCATGGCCGTCGAACGAACCGGAGGACTGCGCTTCGTGACCGTAGGCTATGCGGGCTTCATCGGCTCGGTGACCGGCATGAACGAGAAAATGATCGCCATCGGCGAAATGGGCGGACGGGGCGAGGGGTTCTGGGATGGGACACCGATGAGTTTCCTGCTCCGCGGAACGCTGGAACATGCCGCGACACTCGATGAGGCTGTGGCCTATATGCGCGACCGCCGCCGAACCTGCGAATATTATTACGTCATCAGCGACGGAAAAATTCCGGATGCCGTGGGCATCGCGGCCACAACCAACAAGTTTGAGGTGGTGCGATCCGGACAGGCCGTGGCGCAACTCCCCGAGGCAATTGAAAACGCCGTGCTCCTGTCGGCCGGCGACCGCTACCGCCATCTGGTCCAACGCGTGCGGGAGCGTTACGGCAAGATTGACGCCCACGCGCTCCTTGAAATCATCAAGCGGCCGGTAGCGATGCGTTCCAACCTGCACGACGCCATCTTCGAGCCGCAGGATCTCCGGCTTTGGGTTGTCAATGCCTCCCGTAATGAGCCGGCCTGCGATCAGCCGCCGGCCATTTATGCATGGAAGGATTTGTTTCGCTGAATTGGCTCGATTGTAGTCGGGGTCGTTGACCCCGGAACAAGCCTCCACAAGACCAGCAATAAACAGGATAGTCCATCACTGATCCGGAAAGAGTGAAAATGCGTTTCGCCGGGAATAAATCTACACGCGTTCTGGCAATCTTCTTCGTGTGCACAGCCGGCATTATTACGGCCAAGCTGGCTTGGAATCAGGCGAACATCCGCGCTCTCCGGAAGTATGACGCCCGGCCGCCGCTCAATGTCATTTTACAATTTTCCGAGCAAAAAAAGGGCTACATCCTGGAGGAATTCACGTTTGAGGGCAGTCCGGGCGAAACGGTTCCGGTCATGGCCGCAATTCCGTCCAATACCGGCCAACCTTGTCCGGCCATCATTTTCTTGTACGGCATCGGCATGAAAATCAATTTTGTTGATGAAATTGCCGCGGCCGTCACGCAGGCGGGCTTCGCGCTATTTGTCCCCGAACAACTCAATCGCGGGAAGCGCCGCCCGAAGGGATTGAGCCAGGCGGAGGAAGTCATGACGTTCCGCCGGCGCATCCTGACGACAATCCGTGATCCGCACCGGCTGATGGATGTGATCGAAAAACGCCCCGACATTGATTCGCGGCGCATTTATCTATGGGGCGCCAGTTTCGGCGCCATGGCCGGATGTTCGGTCATGGCTTACGATCCGCGCCTGAAGGCCGGCGTGTTAACGCTATGCGGCGGCGACTTCCAGAAAATGGCCAGGGACACCGCCATTCGCAAGACCCTGCCGCGGTTTTCATGGATTAAATTAGCGGCGCCGGCGGCCGCATCACTTTTGCATCCGTTTGATCCCATTCTGCATATCGCGCGGATTGCGCCGCGCCCCCTGCTTTTTCAAAACCTGTTGAATGACGAGATGATCCCGCGCTCTGCCGTAGAGGCGCTGTTTAATCAAGCCGGCCAACCCAAACAGATGCTCTGGTATGACAGCCCGCATAATCACCCGGTTAAAGACGCGGTCAAGCAGGCTGTTCACGATGGACTGGCATGGCTGAAAGCTTTGGATCGAGAATTCCCATAAGGAAATTTGGCGAAATGGCGACTTTTTACAATCACGGGCTGATCCGGCGGGTTATGCGGCGATTTTGGCGCTGGTCTGATCAGCCTGTTTCCTCAAGCGTGGGTGAACCGCCCTTGCGCGCCGAACTTTTCGGCTTAGAGCAATTTGACCGCCATGGCGAGGCTCTGGCGACTGCGCATGCTCTTGATCCCCGGCCGGGCTCTGAGTGCCTCCTGCCGCGACTGGCTGAAAATGCGCGCATTATTCGTCATTCATACGACGTGGTTGCCAAAGCCGCCCGTAGCGGTCAGCCGATGGCGCCGGCTGATGAATGGCTATTGGACAACTACTATCTTACCGTCGAACAGATTGATATCGCCCGGATGCATCTTCCCAAAGGTTATAGCCGAGAATTACCCCGGTTACGGACCGGGCCATTACGGGGTTTGCCGCGAATCTACGATCTGGCCTTGGAGCTGGTCGCACACACTGATGGTTGCGTGGATGCCGATAATGTAACTCATTTTATAAAAGCTTACCAGCGCGTGCATCCCCTGAAGCTGGGCGAGCTATGGGCCATTCCCATCATGCTCCGCCTGACACTGTTGGAAAATCTGCGGCGGGTTGCCAATCGCATTGTCTGGCGGCGACAGCATCGCGCCATGGCGTTTGAGTGGGCGCGGCGATTTGTCACCGTCGTCCAGAAAGACCCGCGCTTATTTTTAACCGAGCTGGCTGATTTTGTGCGCGCCAACCCGCCCATGTCGCCGCCTTTTATCGCTGAACTTTATGCCAACATCGAAGGCATTCACTCGTTAATCGGGTTGGCCATCAATTGGATTGAACAGGAACTGTCGCAACAAGGGCAGACGATCGAGTTGATTCAACAGGCGGAAAGCCATGATCAGGCGGCCGATCAAGTCTCAATCGGCAATACCATCACCAGCCTCAGAACCCTGAATGCCATTGACTGGCGTAAATTCGTTGAAGCGCTCAGTGTGACTGAAGCGGCGTTATCCCGCGACCCGGCCAGGATTTATCCGCGGATGGACTTCCGGACTCGCGATCGTTATCGGCATATCGTGGAGAACCTGGCCAAAAAGAGCGGCCGGCCGGAAGAAGTCGTGGCGGAAACGGCAATCAATCTGGCAATGGCGCGCCGGGATTTTACCGCCGCCGAGCCGCATGCGTCACATGTCGGATATTTTCTAATTGATCGCGGATTGCCCGAACTCCAGCATGCGGCGGGATATCGGCCGGGGCTGATCCGGCGCATTGGCCGAATTTGTTTACGCCGCCCGCTCGGCGTTTATCTCCTGGTTTTCGGCGGATTAACGGTCATGCTGGCCGCGCCGCTCCTTTGGCAGATTGCCGCGCTGTTGACAAGGCACTGGGGCGGGGGTATATGGGCGGCGGGCATTATTCTGCTGGCCGCTTCACGTTCAGCGCTTATGCTCGCCAACTGGACCATCACGCTTCTGGTTCCGCCGCGTCATCTGCCCCGCATGGATTTTTCAAAAGGCGTTGCCGAGGATCATCGCACGGCCGTGGTTATTCCCGCACTGCTCTATGCGGAGCAAAGTATACGCAAGCTCATCGAACACCTTGAAATTTGTTACCTGGCCAATCGTGAAGCCAACCTGTTTTTTGGAGTTCTGCTGGATTTTCCGGATGCGGCGCAGGCGGCGTATCCCCATGAGGCCGCCTTGCTCAATACGGCGCTCGAAAGCATTCGGCGGTTGAACGGGAAATATACCACGGCCGGCGGATCATTATTCTTCCTGTTGTATCGTCCCCGGGAATGGAACCCGGCCGAGCAGATATGGATGGGGCATGAACGCAAGCGCGGCAAACTGGAGGCGTTTAACCGGCTGGTGTGCGAAGGGTTCCGCGACCCATTCACGGTCATTGAAGGCGACCTGGCCCTGTTACGTTCGATAAAAAATGTTATCACGTTGGACGCGGATACACAGCTTCCGCCGCAGGCCGCGGCCAAATTGGCCGGCACTCTCGCGCATCCGCTCAATCAACCGCGCATCAACCCGGCCACCGGCTGTGTGGAGCAAGGTTACGGCGTTTTACAACCGCGGCTGGGAGCCAGCCTGCTCGGATCCCAGCGCTCCTGGTTTGCCCGGCTGTTCGCCGGCGAAACCGGTTTGGATCCTTATACCCGCGCGGTATCAAACGTCTACCATGACCTCTGCGGACAGGGATCTTTTGTCGGCAAAGGTATTTATAATGTGCCGGCCTTTTACGCGGCAACGGGTAAGCGGTTCCCGCTGAATCGCATTCTAAGTCATGACTTGATCGAGGGCTGTTATGCCCGATGTGGATTCGTCAACGACGTGGAATTGATCGAGGACGCCCCGCCTTCTTATCTGGCCGATTCCCGCCGCCATCACCGCTGGATACGAGGCGACTGGCAAATTGCCCGATGGCTGTTGCCCTCGGTGCCCGGTCCGGATGGAAAGCGTGTGATCAATCCGCTCGGGGCGCTGGCAAAATGGATGATCTTCGACAACTTGCGGCGCAGTCTGGTCCCGGCCGCGCTGTTGGCGGCCTTCATCCTCGGCTGGGCGGGGACACCCGACAAAGCGTTACGCTGGACGGCAACCCTGCTCATGCTGTATTTTCTGCCAAGCTTGGCGAGAGCGGCGCACGCCTTTCTGGCCAAGGCCAAACAAGCCGCTTGGCCGGCGCATCTCGGACGTGTTTTAGTAAATGAATCGAGGGCCTGGACGATTGAGGGCCTGGAACTCATGTTTCTGCCTTTTCAAACCAGCGTGTACCTTGACGCGATTTTGCGGGTGTTCTGGCGTCTTTGCATCAGCGGGCACAGGGTTTTGGAATGGCAAACGGCGGCCGAAGCCGCGCGGACTGTTTGCGGCGGACTCCTTGCAACGACAAAAACCATGTGGATTGCGCCGATGGTGGCGATAGCAACGGGCTGTGTCCTGGCAGCCGCCGGCACGACGGATTGGATCCTGGCCGGACCGATTCTGGCGCTGTGGCTGGTTTCACCGTTTACAGCCTGGATCACGAGCCGGCCATTTGGTCGGCGCCCGTCACAGTTGACCATTGAACAAGTCTTTTTTCTCCGCGACTTGGCGCGGCGAACGTGGGCCTTTTTTGAACATTTTATCGGACCGGAACATCATTGGCTGGCGCCGGACAATTACCAGGAAGCGCCGCAACCCCGCGTTGCATCACGCACTTCACCGACCAATATGGGCATGGGACTGATCAGCACGCTGGCGGCTTATGATTTCGGTTTCTTGTCCACCGGCAAACTCATCGGGCGGACAGGGCGGACATTAGCCACTATGGAGAAATTAGAGCGCTACCGCGGTCATTTCTACAACTGGTACGATACCCATACGCTTAATCCGCTTCACCCGTTCTACATATCCACGGTGGACAGCGGAAATCTGGCCGGCCATTTGACAACTCTTTGTGAAGGACTCCGGAAATTGCCGGATGCGCCGATTTTGCCGGCGCGCTGGCAAGCAGGACTTGAAGACACCATCCGTGTCTTAATGGATGAAATAAATCGTCAGCCGGCCGGCCGCGTGGAATTGCAAGCCGGGTTAAATCAGCGATCAGCAATTAGAAATCAGCTTTCCGTCATCCTGCGCATGTCATCGGCCGCCTGCCTTCCGACGCTGTATCGGGCGCTGACGGATTTGCGTTCGCTAACAGCCGGATTGGCGCCGGGCCTATCTGCCGATGATCAGTCACCGCCGGATTACTCTGCGCCACGCCAAAGCGCCGTGCTGGAACAAGTCACTCAGGCGAACGAGGCAACATTCTGGCTGACGGCTTTGGTCGCGGAGTGCGATGATCTGCTGGATGAACTCCGGTATTTGGCGCCGTGGCTTGAAGAAGCGCCGTCAACGGAAGATGCGCGAACCGGGCAACCAGACGATGCGCTATGGGAGATCTTACGGGCGGAGATTACTCCCGGGATTACGCTGAAGGATTTAGCCACTTTAACCCAGCGCCTGGCGCCGCGGGTGGATCAAATCATCCGGGAATTTCCGAATTCGCCCCGCATGGAAAGATTAAGCGCACGCATTGCCATTTCCGGGGAACATGCCGCTGAGCGGATTGAGGCCATCCAGGAGCTCGTGACCCGGTGTGAGGAATTAGGCGAGATGGACCTGGACTTTCTGTATGACCCCCTTCGGCATCTTATGTCGTTGGGATACAGTTTGGAAACGCGCCGATGCGATACCGGTTATTACGACCTCTTGGCGTCGGAAGCGCGCTTGTGCAGTTTCATCGCCATAGCGCGCGGTCAATTACCGCTCGATCACTGGTTCCATCTGGGGCGCCAACTTGCCTCCGGCAGTGGATCGCCTGTGCTCGTGTCATGGAGCGGGTCGCTTTTTGAGTATCTCATGCCCTTGCTGGTAATGCCGAGTTTCGCCAATACTTTACTACACCAGACGTGCCAGCGGGCAGTCCGGCGGCAGATTCGATATGGCCGGCGGCATCGTATCCCCTGGGGTTTTTCCGAGTCCTGCTATAATCAGGTGGATGCCCAGATGACCTATCAGTATCGGGCATTTGGCGTGCCCGGGCTGGGCTTGAAACGCGGGTTAACCGACGATCTGGTGGTGGCGCCCTACGCCAGCGTGATGGCCCTGATGATGGCGCCCCGCGAGGCCTGCCGCAATCTTAAGACGCTGTCTGAACAAGGTTTGAGCGGCCGGTTCGGATTTTATGAAGCGGTTGATTATACCTCAAGCCGACTGCAAAGTGACGAACAATTCGCTGTAATTAAGACGTACATGGCGCACCACAGCGGAATGAGCTTTTTGGCGCTGGACTCTGTCTTGAACGGACAGCCGATGCAACGCCGTTTTCTGTCAAATCCGCCGTTCCGGTCCGCGATTCTATTGTTGCAGGAACGTATTCCCGTGGCCGGCATCCGTTCGCAAATCGGCCGCAATCTGGCCGAAACGCCGGAGCGCGCCCTGACGGATAAAGCGGTGGAATCAATCACCCGTTCCTTTAAAACAGCGGCTACGCCCATTCCGGACATCCACCTGCTTTCCAACGGCCGTTACCAAGTCATGGTAACCAATGCCGGGGGCGGTTACAGCCGCTGGCAGGACTTGGCATTGACGCGCTGGCGGGAAGATGTGACCCGTGACAATTGGGGCGCTTTTTTTTATATCAAGGATGCCGGTTCGGGGCGCATGTGGTCGACAACCTGGCAACCCGTCTGCCAAGACCTGGACCGTTATGAAGGAACTTACTCACAGGGCATGGCGGAATTTCGCACCGTCAAGGACCAGGTCGAAGTCCATACGCGGATCGCAGTTTCGCCTGAAGACGACATCGAGTTAAGACGGATGGTTGTCACCAATCTTTCCCGCAAAAGCCGAACCTTGGAACTGACCAGCTATGCCGAGGTAGTGCTTTTGGAACCCCGCGCGGAAGTCAGCCATCCGGTCTATCAAGGCCTTTTCGTGCAGACCGAATTACTACCTAACAAGGCCGCGATTTTAGGCACCCGGCGGCCCAGATCCGCCGAAGAGCATTGGCCCTGGCTCTTGCATGCGGTAATTATCCGCAATCAATCCGCCGGATCATCGCCTTCATTTGAAACAGACCGGGCCAAATTCATTGGACGGGGACGGACAACGGCCTTCCCGGCCGCGTTAACCAACCCTGGTCCTTTGTCCAACAGCGCCGGAAACGTTCTTGATCCGATCGTCGCCGTTCGGCGCCGGTTTCACCTCCACCCCGGCGAAAGTACGGTCGTGGATGCCATCATGGGAATTGGTAAAAGCCGCGAGGGCGCCATTGCGCTGGTGGACAAATACCACGACCATCGCCTGGCGGACCGCCTGTTTGATGTCGCCTGGACTCACAACCAGGTTTTGTTGCATCAACTGCGGATCAGCGAGTCCCAGGCCCAGCTTTTTGGGCGCATCGCCGGTTCAATTCTCTACGCCGATTCCCGTTGTCGCGCCAGCCCAAGCCTGATTGCCCGAAATCGCAAAGGCCAATCCGGTCTGTGGAGTTACGGTATTTCCGGCGATTTACCCATTGTTCTTTTACGCATGAGTGATTTGGCGAACCTGGATCTGGCGCGCCAACTGATTCATGCTTATGCTTACTGGCGGCACAAAGGCCTGCGCGTGGATCTGGTCATCTGGGCGGAAGCCTTTGCCGGCTATCGGCAAAACCTTTTAGACGCCATCATCGGGCTGGCTCATGGCGGACCCGAGGGCCTGATTCTCGATCAATCCGGCGGGATTTTTGTGCGCAACATTGACCAGGTGCCGGATGGGGATCAACTTCTCATCCAATCTGTCGCCCGAGTCATTTTCAGTGATCGCTTTGGAAGCCTGGCCGAACAACTCGAACGAAGGATGCACCAGGATACCCATGACACGGACTTGTTGCCCGTCGTGGAACCGGCTAAGCCGCTTCCCGAAGAAAAAAAGATCCCAAAACGTGACTTGATCTTTTTTAACGGACTGGGCGGATTCACCGGGGATGGCCGGGAGTATGTGACGCTCCTGTATCCGGGACAGGTAACCCCGGCGCCATGGGTCAACGTGCTGGCTAATCCCGTGTTCGGCACGGTAATCAGTGAATCGGGCGGCGCTTATACCTGGTTCACCAATGCCCACGAGTTCCGCTTAACGCCCTGGCACAATGATCCCGTCTGTGATTCAAGCGGGGAAGCTTTCTATATCCGTGATGAGGATACCGGCCGGTTCTGGTCGCCAACTCCCGGACCTGCCCGGGGGATTAATCCTTATGTATGCCGGCACGGGCTCGGTTATTCGGTGTTTGAGCACACGCAAGACCGTCTATTTACGGAATTATATACCTATGTGGGCGTGGAAATGCCGGTGAAATTTATTTCCATCAAAGTGCGCAATCTCTCCGACCGCACCCGCCGAGTCAATGTCGTTGGTTTTTGCGAATGGGTTCTGGGTGAAAACCGCGATCGTTGCGCCATGCACGTGGTTACGCGGCTTGATCCACAGACGGGCGCCATCTTCGCCCGAAATGCTTTCAACGTCGACTTTTCCGGCAATGTGGCCTTTTTCAATTGCAGTGAGACGGAGCGCAGTCTGACCGGAAACCGCATGGAATTCATCGGACGGAACTCCTCGCCGGCCTTTCCTGAAGGTCTGCGGCGCAAACACCTTTCAAACCGGATTGGTGCTGGTTTTGATCCCTGTGCGGCTATTCAGGCAACGCTTAAGATCCCCCCCGGACAGCAGAGGGAAGTCGTCTTTGTTCTGGGCGCCGCCCGGAATGAATCGGAGGCCCGGTCACTCATGCGGTCTTTCTGCGGGATTGATGGAGCCCGGCAGGAGTTGGAGAAGGTCTGGCAGTTCTGGAAGCACCAACTCGGCAGTGTTTACGTCGAGACCCCGGACCCATCGGTAAACTTTCTGGCGAATCATTGGCTTTTGTATCAGGTGTTGACGTCGCGGTTTTGGGGACGCAGTGGATATTACCAATCCAGCGGGGCCTACGGATTTCGCGACCAGTTACAGGATTCCCTGGCATTCCTGTACGGAAGCCCATGGCTGACCCGCCAGCATCTGTTAACCTCAGCCGGCCGCCAATTCGGCGAAGGTGACGTGCAACACTGGTGGCATCCGCAATCCGGCCACGGTATCCGGACGCGCATTTCGGACGACTACCTGTGGTTGCCCTATGTGGCCTGCCGATATGTTGAGGTCACCGGGGATACCGGAATCCTGGATGAGGAAATCCCCTTCCTGGATGCCAGGCCCTTGGGCACAACCGAGGAATCACATTTTGACCGTCCCAATCTCAGCGAACACCGCGCTTCGCTCTACGAGCATTGTGCGCTGGCGATCAAGCATGGACTGAATTTTGGGGCCCATAGTCTGCCGCTGATGCAGGGCGGGGACTGGAACGACGGGTTGAACCGGGTCGGGCGCGGCGGAAAAGGCGAGAGTGTCTGGCTGGCTTTCTTCCTTTACGATGTGCTTACAAACTTTGCCGTGCTGGCCGCCCGGCGCGGGGATGATCCTTTGGTCAATTTGTGCACCGATCAGGCGGAGCGGCTCAAACACCATCTGGAAGCCGAAGCGTGGGATGGCCAGTGGTATAAACGCGCTTTCTTTGACGATGGGACACCGCTCGGGGCGGAAGAAAATCCGGAATGCCGGATTGATTCGCTCCCGCAAAGCTGGGCTGTTCTCAGTGGCGCCGCAAATCCCGCAAGAAGTGTCCGGGCGATGCAATCGGTTTCCGAACACCTCATGGATCGAAATCTCGGCGTGATTAAACTGCTCGCCCCGCCTTTCGATTCGGCGCCGTGGGATCCGGGATACATCAAGGGATATATTCCCGGCGTCCGGGAAAACGGCGGCCAGTATACTCATGCCGCCATCTGGACGGCAATGGCCTGGGCGGCACTGCAACGCCCTGACGAAGCCTGGGAATGTTTTGACCTGCTCAATCCGATTCGTCATGCCCTTACGCCCGAACAGACGGCAATCTACAAAGTAGAACCTTATGTGTTGGCCGCCGACCTGTATACGGCCAAAGGCCGCGAAGGACAGGGCGGCTGGACCTGGTATACCGGATCGGCCGGCTGGATGTATCAATTGCTCGTGGAAAAGCTCCTCGGCTTGAAGCTGATGGCCGATCGCCTGAGCTTGGCACCGCTTTTTCCGGCAGGATGGTCCGAATACAAGATTCACTACCGTTACCGAAACACGTTCTATCATATTCGGGTCGTCCGCGCGGAGCCCAAAGCGGCTCGCGTTCGGCGGGTGGTTGTTGATGATATCGAGCAACCTGATCTGACAATCTCTCTGGTTGACGATAGACGCGAGCACTTTGTTCAAGTGGAGGTCCAACTATTATAATATTTACGATTTATGATTGCCGATTGCCGATTTATGATATTGAGTTTGAACTTTCGCGTATTTCGTAGTGATGGGTTGCGGGTGTCAGCCCGCCTTAATTCCTTTTCCGTATCATGTATGCTTTTGCGGAAAAGATGAGCGAATTAAACGCAACCTTGGGCGGCCCTTCTAACGAAGGCAACTGGGTAGCATGCAACCGCGTCGCGAATTCGGGTGTCCGCGGAGCGGACTTCGCAAAAGCAAGGCAAGCTTGGGCTGAATGCGGGCGCGCCGACCGTAGCGCTATACTTGTGTATGCGCAAGGTCGGAAAACCTGCTCGTGCTGCGTAGCGAAGCTACTTCGCACAGACGGTCCAAGATCGCCACCGTCTTTTGCAAACCGAATTCGACACACTGCTCGGAATAAAACATCGCAATTAGGTTGCAAGCACAGTCCGTTTTAGGCAACAACTATGCATTCGGATGTAAAACTTAAACCGCTCAAGATCGGCAACGTAACCGTGGATTTTCCGGTCATGCTGGCCCCCATGGCCGGATATACCGACGTGGTCATGCGCACCCTGGCCCGGCGCTATCACTGCGGCATGGTATTCACCGAAGTCACCAGCGCGGAAGGGCTTGTGCGCGGATCGAAACAGACCCTGCGCATGCTTGAAACCGCGCCCGGGGAATGGCCGATCGCGGCGCATATTTACGGAGCTAACCCGGATATCCTTGCCCAAGCGGCGGCATTTCTCGAGCGCACGGGCCGATTCCAGACGATTGACCTGAACTGCGGATGCCCCGTGGCCAAAGTCGTGGCCAAGGGCGCCGGCGCGGCCTTGATGAAACATCCGGAAAAAATCGCGCAGATCATCCGGACCATCAAGCAGGCCGTATCCTTGCCGGTTACCGTGAAAACCCGCTTGGGACTCTCGTCCGACCGCATGAACATCTCGGAAATTGCCCGCGCCGTCGAAGAGAGCGGGGGGAGCGCAATCGCGATTCACGCCCGGTTTGTCACCGGGCGCCACACCGGCCAGGCCGATTGGCCGGCTTTGGCAAAGATCAAATCGGAATGCGCGATCCCCGTGATTGGAAACGGCGGAGTGCTCTCGGCCGATGATGCACGCCGGATGTTCGCTGAAACCGGCGTGGATGGGGTGATGATCGGCAAAGCCGCAGTCGGGAATCCGTGGATCTTCCAGGATGCCTGGTCAGTTCTGCATGGCCGCCACATCCAACCGCCTTCCAGGCAGGAACGCCGGTCGGTCATTGAGGAACACCTTGGCGCGCTCATCGCCCTCAAGGAGCGCGCCGGGAAATCAAGACGCAACCCGCAGAACAGCGCCGAGCAAAGCGCCGTGCTCCATTTCCGGGCGCATCTGGCGGGCTATATCAGAGGGTTCCGGCGAAGCGCCGAAGTGCGGCGGACCCTGCAGGACATGCGCCGGGTGGCTGATGTTATGGCGGCGGTGGATGGCCTGCAGGCCGGGGAAGCGCGCTCATGCGGATGATCCGCTCTTAGAGCTTGACTTCTTGATGCCGGCCAGGTATAACTTAAATCAGTTCACTGGCGTCCCACAAGGGCGCCATGGGCTGTGGACTGTAGGCTGTAGGCTGTGGGTCGGAACAGAATAAACACCGATGGGAAAAACCGGAACTGCGGTTTTGATAATGGTCCTTCATAGCCCTCGGTTTTATTGGGGTTTTCCCACAGTCAATAGCCCTCAGCCAAAGCATCCTTCTATGGGATGCTACTGCATTTGAACCATTAATTGACTATAAATTTCCGCGAACTTTTATCGCATGCAAGACGATGTTCCACTTGCCGGCGTTATAGTTTCAGCGCCCACACATCGAGATCCATTGAAGAAGAGAGCGCTTCTTCGGCATCTGCTTGGTCAGGCATTCCTGATACTAAACTTCCGGGCACTGCGTCCGGATATCGGGTTGGAATGTAAAAACGATCCAGGAGCAGTAATTTCCGGTAAAGATCGTCCGGAACGGCAACCGGTGACAGTCCAAGCAAATCGCCGAGTTTATGTGTTTTTGGCGGCAAAATTCCCGCATTAACAAGAAGATATTTCAGTGTTTTTTCGGCGGCCTGCTGAGCATGGAAACAAACCTGGTTGAATAGAGCATCGCGCATGGCCAGCTTTGCCATTTGCAAATCTTCGCGCGCAAAATCAAGCCATTTTTGTGCATCAGGCGGCATAAAGCTCCTTGCCCTTTTCGGCAATTTCATTCCGGACAAAAAGATTTTCCCTCGTCAGGCAATCCCATTCGTCTGGAGTATATACAAGGAAGTCAACACCGACTTGAGGTTGCAGAGCCTGGATCAATTCGGCGCTCCGGTCCAGGAACCGCAAGGGAGTATCGCGCACAACCACCAAGTCAAGGTCGGACCATTCCGAGACTTCATTGGCGGCAAATGATCCGAACATAATAATTTTTAAGGACTTAAACTGATTTATCAGTATCGGTAGAAAGCGGCTCAGTTCAGACTGAAGTTTTTGCTGACGTTCTGTATTCATACGCATTTTTCACTGCTTTTATACTGCCACCATAACCGCGTTTGCTATTGAAATCAAGGCCAAAAATATAGTTGTCTTTCATCAGCAGAAATTTATCTATTTGCCCGAGAAGGAAAGTCCATTCGGGGTAGGGCTCAACATTCAACAAATCAGCCTCCCTCGAAAAATGGGAGTCCTACAAATAAGCCATAAGCTCATTTCTATTGGTCCCGGCCATCCTATCCCAGGGTTTCACCCCGGGCTATAGAGTGGCAGCCTTTCAGGCTGCTGCATGTTAAAAGTTTCCGTCAGCTGACGGATTCAATGGTTGACGATCTTATTTTCCACGTTCCCCATCATGCTCTTAAAGATTTAACGGCCATCTTTTGCTTCAGTTAATTTTCCAGAATCCGCCCCTATTACCCCCGATTCTCTCGAGACCCCCCTTCTTTTTTCATTTTCAGGATGTGCTGTTTCACTCCATTGATGCTGATGCCAAGCTGGTGAGCCAGCTCTTCTCGTGTCACCCGATTGTTATGCCCGATCAGTTCCAGAAGCCGTTCACTAGTCTTAGGGGTAGTTGCCGTTTTTTGTTCCCGGTAATTCACGCTGACGAAGTAGCCGTCGCCACTCTCCTCATAGTCGAAGATCATAGCAGGATACTCAGCAATCTCTTGGCGCACCCGGATGTAGCCGGTGCCATATTTCTCAATGTCGCGCGTCAGGTAAAACGCCTCGGCAATCAACTTGTTACGCGTGCGTGACTGGTAACTGTCCGTTTTCAGCTTTGCGATGGTCAAATCACCATATCGGATGAAAGACTGGCCGTTAACAGGTTTTCATTAAAAATACATTTTCAGCAAATGATGAATCTGCCAATTCGCGGAAGCAAGGCGTCAGCCTGCATTATTCATGAAAACCACGTTTTCATTCATAAGCATTTCAAAGCCAATAGCTTTGAAATTTCGACGCGCCTGCAAAAAACGCAGGCTTGCTCAAGGTTTCCACCCGAGGCGGATCCGCCTTCCATGGCGGAAACCCTGCCTTCGTCCCGAGCTCAGGCCGAGGGGAGCACGAGCGACCTAAGTCGCTCATGTCGAAGCTGGATTCCCGCTTTCGCTCGTTCCGAAGCATCAGAGTGAACGGGAATGAAAGCGTTGTCTGCCGGAGGCAGATCCGCCTCAGGCTGGAAAGTTCACAACCTACCCACAAGACTGAGAAGCTGTGAAAAAATTGGCGCAAGGTGTAGCCGCGCTCTATGAACGCACGTATTTGCGAGCAATTCCTCGTAAAGAACCGTTCATAGAACGGTGCTACACATTTTTTCACAGCTTCTGAGGCCTTGCTATGTTTTTACAGAAAAATGAATTCCCGGCTAAAATCCGCTCCACACCCGCGCGCCGTTGCGCTATGATTTCCGGTGATTGAAACTGAGGGTCATGTTTCTTCCTGAATATTGCACGGACATAAGCGTTATAGCGACGATTTTACAATATCAGCGGCGTGCAAACTTGTTTTTGCACCACTTTTGCTTCTAACCCAACGGGTTATGAAGACAAAAAGCAAAAAACGCTTAGGTTCGCCCTCCTTCGCCCGGGGCTACAGCGGGCAGGCCGGAAAAGACGGTCGCGTGATTTTGGCGCATCTGCAGTGTTGGCAAGGGTTTGGAGTATGCTAATACACCGGCACCCTTGCCGCCTTGCATCTGCGCCAAACTAACGCGATGCAATATTCAGGTTCTTACTGATCTCAGACTTCCCGCCGTCGCTAAAGTTATGGCGGGCAAGCTGACCTCTGTTATTCGGATGCGCCATGTTCACGCCACACATCACGCCGGAGATGCGTCATAAATTGGAAACCGCGCTGGCTGAAAAAGGCCGATGCGCTCTCGCCGCCATGTCTTTTTCCGCCACGGCCTTTCTGGTCCTGGAGTTGTGTTCCGAGTTCCGGCGCACGGTGGTGGTCATCGCCGACAGCCTGCACTCGCTGGATGAACTACATCGGAACCTGCTGGCCCTGGCCGGGACGCATCCGGAGCGCATTTTATATTATCCTGCCTGGGAAGCGTTACCCGGCAGAAAAGACGGACGACAGACAGGCGAAGACGGCCTGCCCTGCGACGTGTCCTCCGTAGCTTCTGGAGCGAAGGGGGAAGCATTGGCGAAGCAGGGACACCCACAGCAAGCCGCCGTTCAAACGGAAGTGGTCGGTGAACGTTTACAAACCCTGGAGCGGCTGATCGCGCTCCCGTCGCCCGTGGTCATTGCCACCTGTGTCCAGGCTCTGATGCAGATGACACTCGCGCCTGCCGTGCTCAAGGCCAACACATTCCGGATCGCGCTCGGCCAGGAATACGACCCGCAAATTCTTATCCCGCGCCTTGAACAAACCGGCTATGCCTTTGAACCGGAAGTCCAAGCCAAGGGCCAAGCCGCCTGGCGGGGCGGACTTCTGGACATTTGGCCACTTAACGCGGCGGCTCCCTTCCGGATCGAATTTGTCGGCGCCATGGTGGAGACGATCCGCTCATTCGATCCGGCCAGCCAGCGTTCATTTGCGCGCTTGAAGGGAGCGATACTTCCACCCGCCAGCGAATGGAACCTGATGTTCGCCCAAAATTTCGATGAAAAACATGTTATAGCGCGCGCCGGCGCCGAGGCCCGCTGTCATTTCATGAATTATCTGCCGCCGGAATTGATTTATCTCTGGTCGGAGCCCGTGACCGGCGATTGGCCGGCGGCCGTCTGCCATCCCGCTGGTGGCATTCGCCATCATGCGGCCATCTACGAAGAGGCCCTGCAGGAAGCCGAATCAGGCAGTTCTGGCGCCGCCCTGCCGTTCGGGCGAACGACCCCGGCAACACATGATGCAACGGCGGTCAGCGAGCGCCGCAACGGATTTAAACCGCGGGGCTTCAAGATAAAAGACCTGACCATTTCCTTCGCCCGCGTTCACCAAATCATCGCGAAAAATACGCGCGCGTGGCAATGCCTGCCGGACACAAGCACGTGGAGCGTGGAGCGTGAGGGGGCGAGCGTAGAATGGAAAACCGACACGGACAGCGACTGGCCGCCGCATGCAGAGCGCCTGGATCTTGGTTTCCGGACAATGACCGCGCTGGCCGCGCCGCGCCGCGATACCGACCTTTTGGGATCGGGACCGGACGTCTTCGCCGAGCGCCGCCGCCAGTGGCTGGCGAGCTTGGCCGAACGCGCCCGCCTTTACATGGCCTTCCCCCTGCGCCAAAAGGATGTGGCGGGACAAGCCGGCGGACAGGCCCGGCAAGGTCTGCGTGTGCATATTTTTTTCTACACCCAGGGCGCCTTGGATCGGTTCCGCGAGCTTAATCCCGAGCCTGCCTTCCAATTGCATGTAGGCATGCTTTCGGATGGTTTCATGCAAGCGGATCTCCAATTGGCCGTGCTTTCCGAATCCAACCTGCTGGGGCGTCCCAAACTGCTTCCCGACCGCGCCGCGCGGACAACCAAACGCATGGCGGCCACCCGCAAAGCCGGGCTGGTGATGGAGGAAACCATTACCGACTGGACCAGTCTGGAGCCGGGCGACCTTGTTGTGCACGTTGATCATGGCATCGGCCGCTACCTGGGCTTGACTGAGATAATGTTCCCTTCCCACGCCCAGCGAAGTCCGGCACTGCCGGACGAAGGCGGGGACGGCAAGCGCCAGGAAGCGCTGACGATCGAGTATGCCGAAAAGGCCAAGCTCTACGTGCCCGTCGCGCAGGCCCATCTGCTGAGCCGCTATGTCGGCGTGGGCAAACACGCGCCAAACTTACACCGGCTGGGAAGTGCGCGCTGGCCGCGCGAAAAGGATGCCGCCGAGCGCGCCGTGCGCGACCTGGCCGCCGACCTGCTGAAAATCCAGGCTGTGCGCGAATCAAAAGCCGGGATTGCCTTCCCGCCTGATACCCCCTGGCAGAACGAATTTGAAGCCTCGTTCCCTTACCAGGAAACCGCAGACCAGGAACACGCCATCCGCGACGTCAAACGCGACATGGAAACCAGCCGGCCCATGGACCGGTTAGTCTGCGGCGACGTCGGCTACGGCAAGACCGAGGTGGCCATGCGCGCCGCCTTCAAGTGCGTCATGAGCGGCAAGCAGGCGGCCGTGCTGGCGCCCACTACCGTCCTGGCCCAACAGCATTACGAAGTGTTCGCGGAACGCATGGCGGCCTATCCCATACGCGTGGAACTGCTCTGCCGGTTCCGCACGCTTCAGGAACAGGCCGACGTGGTGCGCGCGCTTTTCACGGGCGGCGTAGATATTGTCATCGGCACCCACCGGCTGATCCAGCCGGACGTGCGTTTCAAGGATCTTGGACTTGTGATCATTGACGAAGAACAGCGGTTCGGTGTCAGCCACAAGGAACGTTTCAAGCATCTCCAGCAGTTAGTGGACGTATTGACGCTCACCGCCACACCCATCCCGCGCACGCTTTACATGAGCCTCACGGGCGCCAAGGAAATCAGTGTGATCCAGACCTCGCCCAAGACGCGCCAGTCAATTGAGACCATTGTGGCTAAGAACGATGACTGTGTCATTCGCGACGCTATTTTACGCGAGTTGAACCGGGGCGGGCAGATTTATTACCTGCACAATCGCGTTCACTCCATTGAACGCGTCCGCGCGCGGCTGGAAAAACTTGTGCCCGAGGCGCGCATGGCCGTCGGCCACGGCCGGATGCCAACCACAGCGCTGGCGCGCATCATGCGGGATTTTGCGCGGGGCGCTTATGATCTCCTGTTATGCACGACAATCATTGAAAGCGGGATCGACATTCCAAACGTTAATACGATCCTAATTGACCGGGCCGACAGGTTTGGGATGGCGGATCTCTACCAACTTCGCGGGCGGGTGGGCCGGTCCAGCCGCAAGGCATATGCTTACATGCTTTTGCCGGTACACGGGCATCTCCTGGATACCTCGCGTCAGCGCATCCAGGCAATTCTGGAACACACGGAACTGGGGGCCGGATTTCGACTGGCCATGCGCGACCTGGAAATCCGCGGGGCGGGCAACCTGCTGGGCCCTGAGCAGAGCGGGCACATTGCCGCCATCGGATTCGATTTATACTGCCAGCTTTTGCGCTACACGATTGCACAAATGTCGAAAACCGTCCCCGCCGCCAGCGTGTCTCGGCGAAGCGCTTCCCCTTTCGCGCAAACGCTTCGGCGGGACATGCCGGCGAAGACGGGCGCGGCGGTCAGTCCCATGCGGATTGTGCATGTGGAAACCAAGCTGGACTTCATTGATCTTTCGGTCCAGGCCGTGGACCCGACGCGCTCAGCGTTTTTACCCATGACCTACGTGGAAGATGAGCGCCTGCGAATCAGCGTGTATCGCCAGGTCGCCGCCGCCATGACCCTGGAAGAAATAGCCGGCTTGCGCGAGGAATTCAAAGACCGGTTTGGCCCCCTGCCCCCGCCGTTAGAACGCCTGCTCAAGATCGCCGGCCTGCGGATCCTGGCGGCAGACAAAAAAATTACGATGATCGAAGCGCAGGCCGGTAAAATCATCTTGCATCGGCACGAGGAACTTTTGCAGATCAAGCATCGTTTCCCGCGCTTGCGCGCCACGGGCGCGGACGCGCAGTTGGATGAAATCCAGCAGTGGCTTAAGCGCGTCGAGGAAAAAGGATTCAGGCAAGAATGTTCAATGACTGATGAGTGAAGTGCATACTTCCATCCATTCTTACGGCAAGGACTTGCACGCGGCGCGCGCATGTGCCATAGTATCGTCAATGGGAATGACACTGCCATGACAATTTGCGTAAAAACAATTCTTTGGCCAGCACTGATCCTGGTGTTCGGGCTCATCCTGTCCGTCGGAAGCCTGGGCAAGACGATCCCGATGGAAGGCTGTGCGGCCCAGATCAACGACCGGATGGTGACCGTGACGGAGGTTATGACCGCCATGCAACCGGTCGAACGGCAATTGCGCGAAACCACCCAAGGTGCCGAACTGGATCGGAAACTGGAAGAGGCCTATGAAAATGCCCTCCAAGCCCTGATTGAGCGGGAATTAATCCTCGATGCGTTTCGCCAGCAGAAAGAAATGAATTTACCGGACAAGGTTGTGGAGAGCCGCACGGAAGAAATCGTGCGCACCAAGTTTGCCAACAACCGCGCCGCGTTCCGCAAAGCGCTGGATGTGGAAGGGCTGACATTGGAGGAATGGCAAGCCAATCTGAAGAAATCCATGATTGTGGCTTTTCTGCGCGAACGCGAAGTGGACAGCAAGGTATCCGTTTCGCCGCAGGATGTTCGCGCGGCTTACGAAAAAGCGGGGGATACTTTTCGCACCCCCGCGCAGGTTCACCTGCGCATGATCATGATTAACGGCGGCAATACCGACGAAGAAATTGCCGTCAAGCGCAAGCAGGCGGAAGACGTGCGCCGGCGCCTGCTGGAGGGTGAATCGTTCGAGCATCTGGCCCGGCAGGTGTCTCAAAGCGCGCGTGCCCAGGATGGCGGCGACTGGGGCTGGATTGACCCGGCCAGCCGGCGGCCGGAACTGGCCGCGGCCATCCAAGCGCTTAAGCCGGGTGAGATCAGCAATGTAATCCCGGCCGGCGGGGACCTGTATATTCTGAAAGTTGAAGGGCGCCGGGATGCCACCATTATTCCATTTGGGAAAGTCCACGACACTTTACGCACCGAACTGGAAAAGCAGGAAGCCAAACGGCTTTATGATGCCTGGATGGCGCGCTTGAAACAGAAGGCGTTTATCAAGAAATACTAGAAGAAGGCTGTGGGCTGTGGGCTGGCAGGCTGAAGGCCATAAGCGGAAGACTGACGACGAAGGTCGGAAAACAGCACCTGTTTTTGATCGTATTGTCCGCCGCAGGCGGATCAACGAAATGCGCGCCGCTTGTGTGAACATAGCGGCGTAATGCACCCATGAAAACTATTGCCATCACCCTTGGCGACCCCGGCGGGATTGGGCCGGAAGTGGCCTTGAAGGCGCTGTATCATAACCGCTGGCCGGCCGCCCTGCGTTTCGTGCTGATCGGCAGTCGAACGATTCTGCGCCGCCAGGCGGCGCAACTCCGTCTGCCGTTGCCGCCGGCCTGGCATCTTGCCAACGAAAATAATTTTCCCAATCGCATTGTCAACTGGGAGCCGGAACAGGATTATTATCTCACGCCTGATGCGACGCACGTGTGCAATTTAACAAGGGCGCCGCCACGCGTTAGCGGCATCCGTGGGACGAGGGCATTCCGCCTCCAACAGCAATTAACAACGTCCATGAAATGGCGGTCCGCCTGCAATCCGTCGGCGGACGGACGTAGCATTGCGGGCAGACCCGGCGTCACCGGTAAAACACAAGGTCAGGCGGCGGCGTTTTGGATCCAGGCGGCGGTCAGCGGCTGTATGGCGGGATGTTTCGATGCCCTGGTGACCGGGCCCATCTGTAAACAGAGCCTGCGCCTGGCGGGATTGCCGTTTCCCGGCCACACGGAATTCCTGGCGGAGCTTACCGGCACGCGTTCCTTTGCCATGATGCTTCTGGGCGGCCATTTGCGCGTGGTGCTGGTCACGCGGCATCTGCCGTTGGGCAGGGTGGCGGGGTGTATTTCGCGGACGGCCATTCAGGAAACGGTGCAATTAGGGAGTCAGGCATTATCCTGGCTCGGCGTGAAGCAAAAAACGGTCGGTGTCTGCGCGCTCAACCCGCATGCCGGAGACAATGGTATTCTCGGGTGCGAAGAAATTACGATCATCCAGCCGGCATTGCGCGCGTTGCGCCGCCGGGGTCTGGCCGTTGAAGGTCCCGTGCCGGGCGACGTCATCTTTCACCAGGCCCTGCAGGGCCGGTATGGTGCGATCGTGGCCATGTATCACGACCAGGGCCTTGGCCCCTTGAAGATGATTGCCTTTGATGAGGGCGTCAACCTGACGCTCGGTCTGCCGATCGTGCGCACGTCGCCGGATCATGGCACCGCTTTTGACATTGCCGGGAAAGGCGTCGCGCAGGCCGGCAGTATGATCGCCGCCATTCGCCTGGCCGCGCGCCTCGCACACCGTAAAAATCCATGGGCACGCTTGTGTGCTTAACGCAAAGTTTGTATGAACCGTTACTTGGCATCCAGCCAGCGGCAGACGGCGGCATAAACCACGCGGGCACCTTTCCAGGCGTCCGCGATGGAAATATATTCATCCGGCTGATGATAAAACCCGCGCCCGGTCAGATGTTGCGGACCAAATGAAACCGTGGGAATCCCGGCATACTTGTTGAGGACAAAGTTATCCTGCAGTGAGATGGTGGTTATCGTGGGCTCGCACTTGAGGATATCGGTGATCGCAGACGTCATGTAACCGATCAGCGGCGTGGTGGCGGGAATCAGGGTCGCATCAAACCAGGGTTCCCAGAATCCGACCGTGTAGTGATCGGCCTCGGGTCCCAACGCCGCGACCACCAGCATTTCCATTTTTTTACGATATATCTCCTTGCTCTCTTCCGGTAAGGTGCAGAAACCGATTATATAATAGACGCCCTTGGCATCCTCGCGGGCATAAAAAGCCAAGGAATGATCCCGGGCGAGGTTGAGCCGATACAAGTCGCGATCGAACAGCGCCATGCGCCGCCGGCTCTCCTCCTGGCAGGCCGCCCGCAGTCGCCGGGCATCGCAAGCCGCCTGGTCGGTACTCAGCGAGATACGCGGATGAAGTTCCAGAACAGAACCGCCCAGGTTCCCAATACAGACCTGCATGGCACAGCCGTCCAGATATAAGGCCGCCTCGGCTTTGAGTCCGGCCAGCATCAACAGGAGGGTCCCGTTGCCTATGCCGTGTTCCTCGTCGATGGTTGAGATCAACGTCAGCCTTTTGCGAAGCGGGCGGCCGGAATCCTGCAGGGCCCGCAGGATCGTCAGCAGGGTGGCGATGCCCCACTTGTCATCGCCGGCACCCAGCCCGCGAATCATGCCGTCACAGACATTGCCGACAAAGGGATCGAAAGTCCATTCGCGCGGGCGATTGATCTGGACCGTGTCGCTGTGGGCCAGCACCATCAGCGCAGGCGCGTTTTCCGGGCCGATTTCCCCAATCACGGTGGGACGAGCGCGATAATTCCGTTCCGGGCCGTGACACAGCCGATGGGTCTTGAACCCGGGCACATCGTCGGCCTCGAACGAGTGGACGCGGGCACCTTCTTCGCGCATGCGCTGGAGGACCAGAGCTTGTATAGGCCCCTCCTCACCGCCGGTCAGGCTGCTACGGCTGGGAATCTGGACCAGCCGGCACAGGTCATTAATCAAGTTCTGGCGATAACGGGCGGGCAGTGTGTCTGTTTGCATGGTAATGGGATTGTTTCGTTTTTACCGTTGTTCATTGCACGCCGAAAAAATCCACAGGTACACCCACGTATTTAACGCAAAGTTTATCCCAGCTTTATTAAGGATCTTCCGCCGAATTATGGCACAGGAACTGAATTGTAAAATAAATTTTATTGCCAGCAAAGTCCATGACTTTCGAAGTCATGACATCCTCAAAATCGCGCTGTTTCACACGACGGCAAGGGGCTCCCTGGATCGCGCCGCCTCACGCGCTTTGGGACAGAAGCCGCACTTAGGATTGGCGCAAAGAAGCGCGGTTGTATCCTCGCGCAACACCTCGACAACACATCGGATAAAATCCCGGCCGTTAATAAGTTTCGTCAAAGCATTCCCAACAAGCCCCGTGCGCACGATACCGGCGCGTTTCAAACGTTCGTTCAGCACGCCGAAATTCTCGCTACACCCCGGGCATTCCCGAACAATAAACAACTCTTTTTTACCATCCCGCAGAACAAGCATGGGACGGGCAAAACGCTCATCAAAGGGAATCGGCAGATAAGGCGCTCCGCATATTGCTTCCGCAATGTGCACCGAGGAATTACGGTTCTGGTCTACCCCCAGCAACAGGATTTCGGCGCCCTGTTCGATTAGGGCATGCATAGGTGACCCAACGCCCAAGGCGCTGGCGGTCGCGTGGAGCTGCGCAAGGTCGCGTGCACCCGGTCCCCGTACAGTTACAGAATGCGTGGGATGAAAACTGCGAAAAGTGCCTTCCATCGTGCGGAACATTTCAGCCAGAACCCCACAGTCCGTGGGCACCCGCGCGGAATCAAAAATTTGCTGTGGCTCATTGAACGCCGGCATCATCACCACGCCATGCTCCCCAACTATTGCAAGAAGATCGGCCAGAAATGCCGCAGGGCCGCCATCAACCGGTCCGATGGCTTTGAAAGAGCTATGGATGATATAACGCCCATTCTGACGAACGCCGAGATCCAGAAGATTCCTGCGCATGGCAGAGCGATCAATCACAACCGGCCTCCTCAATAACGCCAAAACATTTTCCATCGGGATATCTTCCATCAGCTGAAGGGTAGGAGCAAGAATAAATCCTGTGCCGTCCGGACAATGTTTGAGCTCGGCGACTTCCTTGCGCACATCCTCCGGCCGTCCGAAACGAAGAGTCTGCTGTGTGCCGACTCCGCCGTAGAAACAAATAACATGCGCATCCTTGGATCGAATCGTTTTTTCAACAATTTCGCGCCATGTTTGCATCGCCCATGATCCTTTCCGCACTAGTGCGGCCTATGTCCGCTCCAACAAAAAATGCTCCCGAAAGGACTCGAACCTTCACCTCGTGAGAGACATGGTCCTAAGCCATGCGCGTCTGCCAATTCCGCCACGGGAGCGAAAATTTAACCGGTGGGACTTTGTCGGCCAATTCCACCGCTTGCCCGGAATGGATGGAAAATACCAGATTATCCGGCATTGGGCGAAAAAAATGTTTGTGCTGGTCCGGTGGCGATTGTAGATTAACGCATACACGGGGCACATCAAAATAGCGACAGAACAAATTATTGGGCAGGTATTAACAATAAAATAGGGGGTTAACCATGGCATTACTTCGACAGATTCAACAGCGCTATTCGGTGCGTTCTTATCGGCAACGGCCTGTGGAAAAGGAAAAACTGGAAATTATTTTGCAAGCCGCGCGGCTGGCGCCTTCCGCCCGGAATATCCAGGAATGGCGGTTTGTCGTCGTTCAGGACGCCGATACACGCAAAAAGCTGTGTGTAGCGGCAAACAACCAGGCATTCGTTGGTGAAGCACCTGTAATTATCGTCTGTTGTAGCGCGATTTCGGATTACGTCATGCGCTGTGGGCATTTAGCCTACCCGATTGACGTGGCCATCGCCATGGAACATATGGCGCTTCAGGCGGTGGAAGAGGGGCTGGGCACCTGCTGGGTGGGCTCTTTTTACGAGGATCAGGTCAAAGCTATTCTTGGTATACCACCCCCGGTGCGCGTGGTTGAATTGCTGACAATTGGCTATCCAGCCGATACGCTCCGCGCCAAGAATCGCATACCGTTAGAGCAGATTGTCTGCCACGAGCGCTGGAAATTTGATTAACGGCTTTCCGTTTTGTGTTCAACTTCCGCTTTCCCGTTTTTCGTTTTCAGCATGCTATGATCACCTCCGGGAGAGATGCGAAGAACCCTCAACCGCGCCTTGGACGGTATCGCCTGCAAGCAGTTCTTTATAACAACGGACCACCTTCTTATAGGCGTTTGCCTGCTGTTTAATATAATTCGGGCGATAATGCTTGAACCAGGGAATACCATATACACGGTTGTTAATCTGTTCCGTCACCGGCAGGGAACCTTTCGGTTGGCGCAAGTCGCGATCCGCATTGGCAATACGTGTCGGTTTGCCGTGGCCATAGACATCGCAGGTATTGAACAATGCATGCAAATGCAGGGGCGTGTTACAGCCTGGATGGCAAACGGCGCCTTCCGCAACAACCGCTTCGGTGAACCGCTGAACCGACAGGCCTTCCAATGCTTCCGGCTGATACAGTCCGTGCGCGGCATACCAGCCGCCCATGGTGCTTCCCGACCCTTTTGGCGGGCGATGAGCCTTAATGCCGGGAAGCCCTTCCAGCAGGTCCCAGAACAGGTTCATGGCCTTCTGGATTTCGGCCATGCGCGCATCATAATATTTCAACTGCACACGCCCAACGGCCGCACTCATCTGGTGCATCCGATACTTATAACCGCCCAGGGGTAAACCGACAAACGGTTTGAGCGCTTCGGTTTGGATGGTCTCGGCGCTATTGCGCTCATAAAGCCCGAAAGCCACCGCGCGCTCGTATATTTCCGTGTCATTGGTCGTCAGCATGCCCGCCTCGCCAACGGCCAGCGACTTCCCGCTCATCAGGGAATATCCGGCTACGTCACCGATCGTGCCGACCCGCCGGCCTTTATAAAGGCCGCCATGCGCGTGCGAGACGTCCTCGATAACCTTGATATTATGCTTGCGGGCAATGGCCATGATCGGATCCATATCCGCCGGATAACCGATATAATGAACGACCACAATGGCCTTAGTATGCGGGGTTATACGGTGTTCAATATCCCCGGGATCCAGGCAAAGGGAATGGGGCTCCACTTCCGCAAAAACAACCGTCGCGCCCAGCGCAAAGGCCTGCAGACAGGACGCCCAATAGGTCAGACTTGGGCAAATGATTTCGTCGCCCACCCCGATCTTGCATCCAAACATGGCGGATTGCAGGGCCGCCGTCCCGCAGGAAGAGCCCATCGCATACTTCACGCCCTGCCAGGCCGCAAATTCTTTCTCAAATGCCATGGTCACATCACTGCCGGACATGGACCGGTTATGCAGGACTTCCAGCACGGCTTTCTCATCTTCCCTGGTGATAATCGGCCAGGTGAACATGTCGCGTTCCTGTTGTGTCACGGCCTTCGGCCCGCCTAACAGCGCCAGTTTTGACTTCCCTTCCGTCATGATCCTGATTCCTTTCTTTTAGGCTTGGTTTTGACAGCTTGTAAAATGGTATTGGCAGACGCTTTTTCCAACAGCTCTCGGGCGTGCTCTAACGTTACGCGGGTTGTGTCACGGCCGCCCAACATGCGTGCAATTTCCTCAATCCTGCCTGGACTGTCAAGTTTAATAATACATGCCGTCGTGCGCCCGTTCCGCACCCGTTTTTCGACCGCAAACTGGACGTTGCCATGCGCGGCCACCTGGGGCAAATGTGTGATACAGAGGACTTGATGACGGCCGGCTACCTCGGCCAGCTTCTGGCCAACGCGGCGCGCCGTTTTCCCGCCGATATTGACGTCAATTTCATCAAAGATCAGAATGGGAATACGGTCATGCTCCGCCAGCACGGTTTTGACCGCCAGCATGACGCGCGACATTTCCCCGCTGGAGGCAATGGTCCGCAAAGGGCGCTGGGGCTCACCCGGATTAGGCGCAAAGGTAAATTCCAGCGTGTCCATCCCGTCTGCGCGCGGCTCACCGGGATTAAGCGCAATGGCAAAGGCCGCTTTCTCGAAACCCAAATCCTGGAGTTCCATGGTTATGGCTTGCGCCAGCCGCTTAGCCGCCGGTTCGCGCTTGCGGCGGAGCGTCTGGCCCAGCGCTTCCAAGCGCTGGCGGGCGGCATTAAGTTCGGCATCCAGCATGCGGACCTGCTCATCCCGGGTTTGCAGATCACGCAAGCGCTCCCTGGTTTGTGCAAACAGTTTTAAGAGATCGGCCACCGAAGCGCCGTATTTGCGTTGAAGCTTCTGATAAACCGCCAGCCGGTCATCCAGCCATTGCAGACGACCCGGATCGCCTTCAATCTTACCGGCCAGCGCACCTATACCGGCGGAAATATACTGGATTTGCTCCGCCAAAGTTCGCGCCTCACTTTTCCAGCCGGCCGCGGAGGGCGCCAGTGCCGCCAGCTTATCGAGGGCTTGTTGCGCCGCGGCCAGGCGATTAAAGGCGCTATCCTCGGCCTCGGTCAACGCCAGGCGCACTTCCTCGGCCCATTGCAGAATGGCCTGGGCATTACCCAGCATATTCTGCTCACGAATAATTTCCGCCTCTTCTTCCTCGCACAGGGCGGCCGCTTCCAGTTCCCTGACCTGGAAGGCAAGCAGGTCCACCTGGCGCGCCACATCCATGTTTCCGGTAGTCAGCGCCTGGCGCCGGGCAAGCAAGGCCTGTTGGCAATTCCACTCCGCGCGGTAAGCACCCAGCTCTTTTTCGAGGCGGCCAAAGGCATCCAGGACATTCAATTGGAAATCGGCGCTCAACAGGGATTGGTGGTCGTGGGGCCCGTGCATGTCCACCAGCAGGTCACCGATACGTTTCAACACCTGGAGTGTAACGGGGCTGTTATTGACGAATTGCCGTCCGGTTCCGGAAGCGTTAAACGCGCGTTTAACGATGAGCCGCTCCTCGGCGCCACATTCGATCCCGCTCGCCTGCAGTAGCGCATGGAGTTCATCCGGCCGGTCCATCTGGAACACCGCCTCAACGACGCACTGGTCCGCGCCGGCGCGCAGAAGCGTCTTATCGGCGCGCTCACCCAGGAGCAGATTCAGGGCGCCAATGATCATGGACTTGCCGGCCCCCGTCTCCCCGGTAATCACATTCAACCCGGACGTGAATTCCACATTGAGGGTGTCAACCAAGGCCAGGTTTTTGATCTGGAGAGATTGGAGCATTGTTATCCTGACGCGCTTTGCGCCTTGTTCAAGGTTAACCTTGACTTCGTCACGAGTTCAGGCCGAGGGGAGCGAAGGCCTGTTTTCAGGCCGTAGTCGAAGCCCGAAGGGTGATCTATTAGGAATAGAAGCTAAATCGGCATATCCAGGCATCCCGGCGTCACATGCTGTTGACGTTACATCCTTTCCGGCAATCGCAGGGCCCGGCATCCTGAATCCCGCTAATCACTCCTGGAAACATCCGGTGCACATTCGCGGCATTGGTTGCCATCGTCTTCAGGATCAGCTCAAAGGTGACCGTCTCCTTCGATTCATGCCAGCAATCGTAATCCGTGCTCATGGCAATGACCGCATAGCAGAGGCCGGCTTCCCGGGCCAAGACCACCTCCGGCACCGTGCTCATGTTGATGACGTCCCCGCCCCATATCTGGAACATCCGGCTTTCGGCCTTGGTCGAAAAGCGGGGCCCCTCGATGGTCACCACCGTGCCCCGATCGTGATGGGGTATCTTGAGTTCGGCGGCGACTTTCGAGAACAGCTTGCGGAGTTGGGGGCAAAACGGCTCGGCCATCGGGATATGGCAGACGGTCATTCCCTCGTAAAATGTCTGTGCGCGCCGCGTGGTGCGGTCAATGAACTGGTCAACGAACACCAGGTGACCTGGTTCGATTTCCGCGCGCAGACTGCCGCAGGCGGTTGTAGCGATGATATGGGTAACCCCCAATTTCCGCAGGGCCCAGATATTCGCCCGGTAATTGACCAGCGACGGCATAATGCGATGATCGGCGCCGTGCCGCGGCAGGGCGACAATGTCCACCCCTTGCAACTTTCCCGTAATTATCAGGTCCGATGTTGCGCCATAGGGCGTATGCACTTTGTCCCGTTGCACCTGGGTCAGATGCAATTTGTCATCAATACCCGATCCGCCGATAATGCCGATTTTGGCCATGAATGTTCCTCCTGTATGTGGCAGAGATTTTCGATCTGTTATGGATGCTGATCACTGGCGTCCCACAGGGACGCCATGGGCTGTGGACTGTAGGCTGTAGGCTGTGGGTCGGAACAGAATAAACACAGATGGGAAAAACCGGAACTGCGGTTTTGATAATGGTCCTTCATAGCCCTCGGTTTTATTGG
>JBDRJR010000103.1:0-21564 GCA_043814705.1 Verrucomicrobiota bacterium
TTTTATTTACATGTTAAATATATAACTTGAACAACCGCGTGTCAACATCTTTTTTTGATTATTTTTCGAGGTATAAGCCACTGGCAAAAAAGTGTTCGCGCAAAAACGCTCAATAATTGCGATTGTTTGGCGACGGCTCTAATGGCCTCACGCACGGCCTCGACGGAGATTTCCGGCACGTCTTCGCGGTAGAGGCCTTTGATGCGCATGCCAATATGGATGTTTTTGAGAATGTAGCGTTGCGGGATTTCTCAAGGTCTTTGATTTCGCGGTGGGCTTTGACCTTTTCTTCAAGATTGGTGATCTTCCTCGCTTCCGCTTTGCGCGTCTTGACATCGATATCCAACTGTTTGAGTTTGATCTCCAAGCTGGTCTTCATGTCTTCGGACCAGTGTTCAAGTTTGCCCATTTCCGCGTCGAAGAATCCGGCATTCCGTTCGGCATTGGTCTGGAGAATGTTTTTCTCGCAGCCCTGAAGAATGCGTTTCAATGCGGATTCATCCGAGAGTGTAGTATAAATGGTCTTGCCGGAAATTGCGGCCAGACTGAAGAGTCTCCTGCATTGTTCCTCGGACAACGTTTGACCGCCATCCGTGATGCCGGCCCATGGATTCAGGACGGGCTTTGAAAATGCACGAGAGAAGGCAGGAATCCCCTACTTAACTCCCCATGGTCTTCGCCACTACTATTGCAGCCATGGTCTAATGAGCGGCGTTTCAAAGGATGTTCTCAGGCGGCAGGCGGGTCATGCCTCCACCCAAATGATAGAGCAAACCTACGGGCATCTTTTACAGGAATACCAGGCGCAGGAGATGAAGAAATTCTCGTTCTTCCACCCCAACAATGGATCAAAGCCGGATGAAACGCAGAAGAATATCCAATCCCAGGAACCATCTGGGAGCCCCGTAGGAGCCCCGAAAGGGAAAGCAGGGGGTGAAAACTAAAAATCCAATCTTCTGTAACTTATTGAATATTAAAGCGAAGCGTGGCGTACCTGGCAGGAGTTGAACCTGCAACCTTCTGATCCGTAGTCAGATGCTCTGTCCAGTTGAGCTACAGGTACACCGGAAGGCAATAGAAAATATCTTATTCGGAATCAATTGCAAGCAGATTATCTTGGTGTATTGTTGCATAACGCCGGTAGCTTGTAAATCCAAAGCGCATTTTGATCACTGCGATATTGACGGCCAAATAATGATTTGGTAATAATGCGATACGTTAATTCCACCAATTCGCAATCATTAAGGAACGCGGATGAAGATTAAAAATGTCGGCGCCCAGTTGTACACCCTCCGTGATCTTTTAAAGACCACTGCGGATATTGCGAAAACTCTCCGGCAGGTTCGGGCTATCGGTTACGAAGTAGCGCAATTATCCGGTTGGCGCCCATGGAGCCCAAAGACCTGAAAAAATCCTGGATGACTGCGGTCTGTGCCTGAATAATTAATTGCGCTAAACTTTGAATTCTGGGAGGGCTTTCCCATGTTTAATGCGATCGGAACACGATTCCAGACAACTACGTTCGGTGAGTCGCACGGTTCAGTGGTGGGCGCCATTGTGGATGGTTGTCCGTCACAACTGCCCCTGGATACGGCCGATATCCAGCCGCAGTTGGACCGGCGCCGGCCTGGGCAAAGTGAGCTGACAACATCCCGCAATGAGCGCGACCAGGTTCGCATCCTGTCGGGTGTGGACCAGGGACTGACATTGGGATCTCCCATTGCACTGGTGGTTGACAATACCGACCGCCATTCCGCAGATTACCAGGCTATCCAGACAATTCCTCGTCCATCGCACGCGGATTTGACCTATCGTCTAAAATACGGACTGACGGCCGCGAGTGGCGGGGGCCGTTCCAGCGCGCGAGAAACCATTGGCCGCGTGGCGGCCGGCGCCGTGGCCGAAAAATTCCTGACGGTGAAATACGGCGTGCAGATTGCGGCCTGGGTCAGCGCCGTGGGCGGACGGGAAGCTCCGGACCTGACCGGCGAAATGATCACACGCAGGCAAGTGGATGCCACTGCCGTGCGTTGTCCGCATGCGCAATCGGCCAAAGCAATGGCGATGTTGATCGAAGCGGCCAAAAAAAACGGGGATTCCTTGGGCGGTATCATTACTTGCGTGTGTCGAAACGTGCCGCCCGGCTGGGGCGATCCGGTATTTGACAAGCTCAGCGCGCTTTTAGCCCGGGCCATGCTGTCCATTCCCGCCGTCAAGGGGTTTGAGATTGGCACCGGGTTTGCCGGTGCGCGTGCGCACGGGTCGGAACAAAATGATATGTTTGTGCTTAAACAAGGTCGTTTGGGAACGCGTACTAACCGCAGTGGCGGCATTCAGGGCGGCATCAGCAACGGTGAACCGGTTGTATTTCGGGTAGCGTTCAAACCGACGGCAACGATTGCCAGAGAACAGGAAACATCTGATTATGAAGGCCGGCCAGTTAAGCTTCAGGTTCAAGGTCGGCATGATCCCTGTGTTCTGCCGCGCGCCGTGCCGATTGTGGAAACCATGGCCGCGCTGGTCCTGGCTGATGCGGCACTCTGCCATGTCCCGCTCGTGGTATAAAATACAGAATCCAGGCAATCGCGGGATTCTGGTTAAATAGCGGCGAACTCCATCAATCTCCGTGCCAGCTCATGATGGCCGGCTGTTCGGCAATATTTTCCGATACATAGCCAGATCGTTGTCGAGCATACTCCGAACTTGTCGGATTTTCCACTCCAAGTGCCAGCGGTCGGTCATATACTCCATGCTTGGTTCCCAACCGAGACGCGAGTCAGCCTCGACCACGGGTATGGCATTTTCCGCGTTGTGGATTTCCGCACGGGCTACCTGCTCAAGCTCGTCAAGCAGGCCAAATGCGGCCGAGGGCGTGTCCGCATTGAGCAACTGCAGGTTAAGCCGGTACCAGCGGTTGACGTGTATACCGGTTATAATGAAGCATTCGATGAATCTGCCGAGGAGCAACAGCTCGGTGAAACGGTCAACCTTTCCCACGGGCACAAGTCGCTCCGCGTCGGCGAGTTGCCGAACCCCGGCCTGCCAAAGCGCGAGCATTTTATCAAGCGCGACAGACTCGGCGCGATGCCGCAGGGCATAAGGCGACTGGTCGGAATTCTCGAACGGCTGGAACAGAGTTTTCAGCCAAGCGCTATTGGCATATGCATGCTTCATGGTCGGGAACTGGATTTCCTTGCCGGTCATGGTGCGCGTGACGTTCGGATGAAAGACGAGCGGGTAGGATGGCCCGACGCGAAACGGGCCATACTGGTTTTCATTCGAGGCAACATAATTTTCAAGCGCCTCACTCCAAAGGCGCCAGACCTGCATCACTGTATCCGCGGCCGCAATGCCGTAATCGCGCACCGTCAGCCGCCGCAATAGCGCGTCGAGATCGGTCTCCGGTTGGCGAAAGGCGGCTCGGCCAAGATCCGTGATGATCGAGGGCCACCAGCCCATGTGGTGCGAGTCGTAGAAATCGTCGGCGCCGTATTTTTTTCTGGCTTGTTGCAACGTTCGGAATTTTTTAATCCATTGCAGAGGCACAGGCACATACGGCGCGGTGCCGAAATTCCAGGGTGTGCCACAGGTCAGAGCGGTCACTCCGATGTTGAGGCCGACCTGATGCGCCATTTCTAACTCCTCGCGGCAATTGGGGCTAAAGTCCGTCTCGGAGATGGTGTAATCCATCACCTGTCGGCGGACGCCGTTGCCGAGGTCGTGGATTTTGAAAATCTCGAAGGGAATACGCACTTGCACGGTCTTTGACAGTGCTTCGAGAAATTTCCGGCGCGCCGCGACAGGCGCCCAAAGCCAGTTGTAGGTGCTGAAAGCAATCTTGGCGTCAGGCTTGTATTTGCGGATCGACTGCTCCACAGCCTGGATCCAATCAGGGTAATCCTGGCAAGGCCACCAGCCGGGACTGGGCCGCTGGTCAGGGATGCCGTCCTGAAAGCTCTCATTCCAGCGTTTGCCGGTAGTCGCCGGGTCACGACTCGGAAACTGGGCCGACTCGCCGACAAGCGTTATTCCCTTAGCCTGTGGATAGGCCTTGAAAACCGCGCCGAAATTGTGATCGAAATATTCCGCGGCGGCCGGATCGTCCGGATGCATGTAGCCGGGGATGTAACTGTAGAACATGACGTCGAGCCCGTAGCGGCCGGCCCGGTCGATGACATCCTGGATATCACAAGAGGCATTGGCACAGCGGCCAGGCTCGCGGATAAAGAGGTAAATCTCATTGAACCCGGCGTGGGCGATGGCCGCAAGCTCATGGTCTGGAAAAAGGTCAAGGCCGAAACCGGAGTGTACGCCACGCGCCTTGATCAACGGATCGCAGTGAATTTTATTCGAGGCGAGAAAAGGCGCCTCGCGCAGGTTCAGCTGGTCCTCAAGATAGATGGTGCCGGCAAAAACACCGCGGCCGGATTCGCCTGTGATGCTTATTGATTTTTCGGCGATGATAAGCGAAAAAGCGGCTGATTTATTTCCGGATTTTGACTTTTGATCGAGTTCCAGCCGTATTTCATTGATACCGTTGGCTTTGGTTCGAATCGGAATGGAAATGCCCATGCTCACCGCGAGGTAATCCTGGAAGTCCCGGGCCGCTGTCGCCAGCACCTGATCGGCCCCGAAATTTTCCGGCACGGCGATGACCCAAAGCTCATCAATCACGCACTCATCCGGATGCGGCGTCAACGTCATATCCCGCCGGCCGGCACGGTGAATCTGCCGCATTTTTTTGCGAAAGTCGTAATTGTTTTCAGCAGCCATGTCATCTTCCGTTGGCCTTGTTTCGTTTCGTAAATATATTCAGCCGATTTTTATTCCATGCGGCGCGGCCGGTATTTTCCAGTCAACCAGCCGTGCCCGACGATTGGCGCAATCAAGACAGCCTTCGTGATGCAGCAGGATCGCGGGATTTTCACAAAGCAAGGCTACCATGGCCCGGGTGAAAGTCCGCACATCAACCGTGATGGCCGCCGCCGGGCCAATACGCATCTCATGATAGACGCCTTGGCCTACAAGGCGCTGGTAATACTCGGCCTCGCGGCGCTTGCGGTACCATCCACCGCGGCAACCGGCCGGGTAATGGGTGATCCGGACTTCATGCTCATGGATGCCATCTGCCACGCGTGCCATGGTGACGTCCGTATAGTTAAGAAACCAGGCCTCAAGCGCGTGGATATAGGTGTTGGCGCCCATGCTCTCTCCAAAAAATATTATTTTCCCGTTCCAGTCGAGCAGTTTGCGCCAGGGACCGGTTGGATCGAAAGTGTCATACGGATCCTGGCCGCCGAGAAACTCGGCGGCGCGCCGCCCAAGGGCCGTGACCGAATGCGTGGGATGTCTGCTACGCAACACGCCCGGCCGTTGCCTGAAAATTTCCGGTATTTGACCGATAAAATTTGCCGCCGGTGATGTGATCTGGTCATAGGCGCGACCTTTGCCGCCGGTGACAGCGTCAGTAAAGGCCGGCATAGCCAGGATTCCCTCGGCCGAAATCACCTCAGCCAGCGCGTTGATAACCGTATCGGCGCCGCCGATTACTTCGCCGAATCCACTAAGGCTGGCATGGACCATGACCACGTCTCCGGACTTGATACCGAGCTGTTGTAACCCGGCAACGATATCGGTTTCGGTTACCGGAGCACAAGTAGCGCCGCGCGTGACGGTCAGATAACCGCATTCCTCGAGCAAACCGATGAGCCGCATTCGCTTTTCGCAAAGCTGTGCAAGCGTTTCCGAATGGCTGAATGGCCGGTCCGCCCAGATTGCTTTGACCATATCCCAGACACTGCGCCGACCGTCGAGCCAATAAAGTTCCGTGCCAGGATCCATCAGCACCCAGTATTCCTGGCTCGGCCATCCGACAATCCGGTCGGCGTCCGCGCGTTTCCTGTCCGGGATGGTCCCAAGTCCCAGGGGACCGGGCAACCGGCGTTCGGGAACTGTCCGGACGGCCTCCCGCTCCACAGCGGACAACTTTATTTTAAAGGAATGTTCGGGCGCCAGTCCGGCGCCAAAAGCCATGGTCTGCAGTGTGGATTTGATTTGCGCCTCAGTATAAGAATCAAATTGTTTGATCAAGAGCTCAAGTCCGTCGGTAAAAGCCTTCCGTTGCGGTTCAGGTATAAGGGTCTCGGTCGAGGCAATGGCCGCACGGCCCGCAGTGAGGGCGAGATTCTGCCAGGCCGACAAACGTTGGCCGTGGTCCCGTATATTTTCAGGCGATTCGATGCCGGCTGTCAACGCATCGCGGCATTTGGCCGCAACCGACAAAGACCAGTTCTTACTCGTCAGACTGGCAAGATCAGCGGCTTCGTCCGCGCCGGCATCGGCCAGGAGCCAGGCAGTAAGCGCCGTGTAAAGCGCCGCGGCGGCGAGGATTTCCGGCGCGAGCTGGTCAGGCGTATCCAAACTGGAATGATAAAAATACCGTTTTGCCGCTTCGGGACGGGGCTCGCGCCAGAGCGAGCCGTAGAGCAACATCCAGGGCGGCCCGAGCAGTTCGTCCTGCATAAGGTCTTCGTTGTTGGAAGAACTGTTTTTTATTTCATAATCAATGCCGAATACCGGCGCGGTCAAGCGTGCAAGTTCCCCGGCGACTGCATGAAAAAAAGACGGCCGGAGCGCCGGCTGTTGCCAGAACACGAAGCGTTCCTTTTTATCTTCGAATTCTCGCCGGCCGAGGCTATCCACGCTCAGGCCGCCGATGGCTTGGCGCATCTGTGCCCGGTGCTCAAGCGCCCAGGCATACAGACTGAAATTCTCAAGACCGTGAAAAAAACGGATAGAATGCCGTGGCCGCGGCAGCGCGCCGGTGCGGATCAGCCCGGACAATACGGTCGCCGCCTCCAGACAGACGGCCACGCCGGCCACGTTATTTGTCGCATGCGGTTCATAAGCATGTGCCGAGACCAGGAAGCTCCGCTCCGACTTCTCGCATCCGCGCAGTAGCGCCGTAACAGCCGGGACTGTGCCGGCATAAGTTCGCGCCTGGAGTAGATAACGTACGGGAATCGGCCCGTTTTTTTCATAATACGCGAGTAGCGCCAGGGTCTGCCGCGGTGTCAGCGAAAATCCGCAGATTGTCTTGTGCCGACAGTCAATCTGCCCTTCGCCGAATGCGTCATTGAACCAGCGGCGGGCGTCGAGCAGTGAGGGATGGACCGGGGCGGTGTCCGCGCAGGCCACATAGGCGCGGCAACCGCACTCACGAATCCGGGTGATTGACACCGTAGACGGGTAGGCGTCGAACAAAGCGACCTGGCCAGCCGCGCCCTTGATCCGACCGTTCAGGATTTCCCCGGCCGGAATGATCACACCGGCCTGCTCACCGCCACTGTCCGCGGAAAACGGCACGATGCCGTAAGTGCACTTCGCGTAGTCGGCAAGAACCGGGTCCGGATAACCGGGCGCCGTGACACGTATCCAGCCATTGTCCACATCCCAGGCCAGGGGGAAGTGGCGGTCAGCATAGACGGTTTTGCCGTCGGCCGGAAACGACAATTCCTCGATTGCAAGGTCTTGCTCGGCATATTGCGCGGCCAGCCACTTGATTCCGCGGCCGTAGGACGAGTAACTGAGCTTTAGGGGATATTGGTGATAGATGCAGGCCAGTTCGTAAAGGCGTCGGGACGAGACAGCCGACTTGAGAATGCCAATCAGCTCTTTCGTTTTCATTGATGCAATTTTTTAAAAAAATTGTCAGGTTTTATTGGACGCAAGCATCTTTTGATTTTTTGGATTTTTCAGAACATTTCTAAGGCTAGCCAAAATTTCCGCTTTGGCCTTTCGTCCGAACTCCGGGTTTACCTTGGCCGCGGCCTGCGCATACCATTTTTCAGGCGAATATCTTTGCATGTCCACGCCTTCGGGGCAAAAGGCCATCATCAACGCGGTTTCGTTATGTCCGGCGTGGTCACCGGTGATCTTTTCTTTCAGCTCGACTTCGACAAAGGGATGGACCTGGATCCATTGAAACGGGCTTGATTGCTGTTCGTGTTGCTTATAATAATCCGCCATTTCGTTCTTGCCCCACCAGCCTTCGCCCCGTTCCTTTTCGAGGAATTCAAAAATAATCTGCCGCGCCGCTAACCGAAAGGCAAGATCCGTCGGCATGCCGTTGAAAAAGTTCTCGCTCTGGTGGTGCACAATGCAGTGAATATTGCGGAAACCGATGCGTAGCAGGCTGTGGAAAAGCTGACGGCCGAAAAGGTGAAGCACCGAGGAGTCAACCTGAATCGTGCCGTTCCGCTCCGGCGACTCCACGGCAAAACTCGCCGCGCAATAGTAGAACGGCGGCAGGATGATGAGGTCCATTTCCTTTTCGAGTATTTCAAAGGCCCGCATGGGCAATAGACCATCGGTGCCCACGGTCAGATGCTCGGCATGATACTCGAGCACACCCAGCGGCAGAACCACCGGCCAGTTCGCCGCAAGCGCTTGCCGGATCTGATCTGGAAACATGAGTTCGTAGCGCATTGCATTCATCAGACGGCGCAAACGCCGTCCGGCTTTCGTTTATACTTTTCGCCTTCTTGTTGATCGAAAGCCCGGGAAATCGTAAAAGTCATGATAAACCTGTATATAGATACCCGACGCCGGTTTTTAAACCGGACGGCAATGACTTTACGATTGATTAATTTACCATTCCACCACCAGGCAATCATAGCCGCCAACTTTTACGTTCAGCATCCGCCGGGCATCCTTTTTCGATACGATAACCTCGCGGATTTCAGGCGCCAGGTTAAAAACAAACGTTATTTCCTTTGTCCCCAAACGCCAGGTGGCGGCGGAAACTTTATCAACATTTTTGGTCGGCCACCCATGGTTCAGCGCCAACGTCGTTACCTGGCACTGAGCGGAATTCGTATTGCAATCTTTGACTTCCACCAGGTCGTCCGCCCTGACGCCGTTAAGGAAATAATCCTCATATTGCGCGATAATATTATGCGCCTCACGCATGGGGCGCGCCAGCTGATCGTCCAAAACCTCAATCCCATAAAGCGACCATCCTTGGACTCCATACTGCGCAATGAGCCGAAGAATGCTGTTCTTCATGTCCGGAAGCAAATTTTGCCGTTGTGACATGCCATACATTGTGTAGGCAATAACCACTTTCGGAAGCGGATGCGCCTTGTCATTCCCACTGGCAAGCACGGTTTTAAATTCATCTATTTTTTCTGCATATGCAACGGCGCCATAGGCCCGGGCAGAGGCAAAATCAAGCAAATTCGCGCTTTTGTCCCATTGCACTCCATAACCCCTTTTTTCGAGATCATCCTTCTCGTTTGCCCAGCCGCTGTAGATTCCGAAGGTGACATTTGGATTGACCTCCTTCGCCGCGTCATGGATGAGTTTCCATACCCGCCTGTTTTGCCAGCAACGGAAATCAACCCAGCGATCGTAAAGCGGGCCGTTATTTATGGAATCCAACGATGGAATTTTATCCAGACCGGCAAATTCCTGAAAGGCGCGCAGACAACGCGGGCAAGCACAGGCATCGGTTTGCCTTTGTTTAAAAACTGTCGCCGCATTTATTTCATGATCCCACCAGATTCCATCATAGCTGTTGGCGCGGACCGCCGCCTGGATGGTCTGGCAAAGATTTCCCAGCCATGGATTTTCTCTGCCGCCGTTTCCCGTTGTGGGCGGGTTATCATACTTACCGCCATCAAGTCCGTAAGTGATACAAACCTTGCTGACTTTTTTGCCGCTGGAATTTACAACCGCGAATTCGGGATGCGCGTCGGCAAACTCCTTTTGCTCGGGATACATGAAACGCATATAAACCCGTGTCTGGAGTCCGAGGCGTTTGGCTTCAAGGGCCTGGGGCAAGGCGAAATCCACTTTATCCACAGGAATTGATAACTTCATCTCGTTAACCTCCGGAAGTACCGTGTTGAACCCCAACTCGGCCAGTTTCCGGACATAAAACTCCTGGACAGACGGAAGTTCAAAGTGGAGACTCTTTTCCGCCGTCCAGCATGATGTTTCAATGCGCTTGGGCCGCATGGTTTTACCGGAACGGACAAGCGCAATGCCGCCCTGGCGGAAAACATTCCCTTTTTTATCCTGTATGCGCCAGGCCATTGTGGCCGGCAGGGGAATTTTTTTGGAAACATCGAAAATCAAAAGCCGCGTAAAATACAAGCCTTTATCCAAAGCGTTTTCCACGGGCGGCATTAATGAACTCTTGATATTCTCGCCCTTTGCCTCGCAAATGACGCGGTACGTCCGCCCCGGCAGAAGCTTGCAATTCCTGTTTTTCCCAGGAGACAACTCGGGAGGCAGCCAGACCGCAATTTTTTTGCCTTTCTCCGCCGTGACGCAGACGGGGGTTTCCGTCCGCCAATCAAGCACAATTTCGCCTGTCTGGTTATCCCGAATTTCAAGGCGGCGGAAATAAAGCGTCCCCGATTCCGTGGGATTGTGCGGCCATTTTAGAAGGAGCGGGGTAAAACTACGGGCACTGGCCGGCGGCGTCACTGTATGCTCAAAAGTGCGCCAATCGAACGACCCGAAAAATTTTATGACCGGAAAATACCCAATGGTCGTGCCCGTATTTTGCCGTTTCGGATCAATGGGCGAAATGCCGTCCCAGACTGAGTATCCGAAATTCAGCTCGATCCCCTCGCAAACCAGCGTCATATCCGGCTGATAGTAAAACTCATTCCGTCCTTGTCCGGCGCGGGCGGGTTTCTTAAACATTGCCATTAGCCTGGACATAAACCCCTGTGTCTGTTTTTGCCCATTGCTGGCGGCCGGCTTGAATATCTCCGCAATGGAATCAATGCGCCGGCCGCCCCAGTCACAGGCGTCAGTCGTGGCAACAGTCAGATCGCTTGGCGTGATGCCCGGCGGAAAATCAAGCACAAAGGTATACTCGCTGTCGGCCAGCCCTTTTGCGGGAATGAGACGCGGATGCAGTGTTAATATTCCGCCGGGAGTCACTTCGATTGTTTCGGCATAGAAAGGAAATCCGCAACTCTCGCTTTTTTCACGAGCCGCAGATGCCGCGCGGGATAATTCCGCGGACAACCTGGTGTCCCGGTCAGTAAAATCATTGTCTGCTCCGCACGCCCATCCTCGAATGCAGAGGGATAAAACAATGAAAAAAAGACGTTTGCCGCGCCTTGGTCGTAATTCAGCTTTCATTTTATTACCCTTTCGTTGGCGCCCGTTTCACGCAAAAACTCCGGCCTGTGGTCGAGGCGGGCATTCCTCGCCTTTTTATTTAAGCTTACCCCGATCTGGTTAAAATACATATCCAAAAAAGGAAACTCCTTGTCGTAATTTGGAAAGAGGATGGAAATACATGTTTTTGGCAGAATGTGGCGCCCAAACAATATGCGGGGCTTGGAGGAACAAATAATTATCGCGTCTTACTGCGGAAGAGGGGCGATGTTGAACCCGCGGTATAACTATGGTTAATCTGCATTGTTTTTATTCAGGAACGTCTTTTGGGTAACACTCCGGTACGCCTTCGAATTTACGCCAACCAATATTTTGAATATCCGATGAAACAGGCGATAGTCTTCAAACCCCACCTGTTCGGCAATCGCCGTCACCTTCAATGTCGGCCGGGTCTCAAGTAATATCCGCGCCTCCAGCACCCGCCGTTGCAAGATATACCGCTTCAACGACACTCCCATGGTTTTTTTAAATGCCCGATCAAGGTATTGCTTGGTATAACCAAAGTTTTTCGTTATATCCAAAACATTTATTTTTTCGGCAAAATGCCGATCAATATATTCTCGCAACTGACCAACCAGCCGATTGGCGCGTTTTTTCTTCGGTTGCGTGACGGTGCGCCTGACCAGACAGCAAATTTCCTGAAATTTTGCCCTGACCATGTCCTCATAGCCGGATTCCCTGGTTTTTACTTCCTCGCTGATTTGTCCGCAGATCAGGTCCAACCGCGCCGCTTCCGCTTCATTCAGCACTGCCGCGTGCGGCCAGGACTTGACATTCAATTCCAGCCCCAGCCAGTTCAGCGGGAACACCAGGCACGCACTCTCGTTTTTTTCTTTCAACGGCACGCTCATCATCGCATGGATTTCATTGGGCTTGGCGATCAAGAGGAGACGCTTCTGGAAATGATACAGCTTGCCGGCTAAATAATAAGCGCCGCGGCCCTGCCGGACATATACCAGCTCGAGCTCCTTGTGAAAAGTAAGCGGGTAAGGCTTGGGCAAAGAAGAAATGCCATGCGAAAAATATATATGCGAATTCCCCGCAAGCCTCTTGAGATAATCAGTGCCCTTTAAAAAACGCGAAAAATATTGCGCCGTCCGTTCCTGTCCCGGCGATCTGAGATTCACTTTAACCGCTTTTTTCCTGCTCATGATTTAAATCAGGCGTTTATCCATTACGCATCCCCGGGCCAATGCCGTGCTTTCCGATTCAGAGCCTGCGGCGGAAAGAATGCAGGATTTCTGCAATTCGCAATCGGCAATCCGAAATCAACAATTGATCCTGTCACTCAACCGTCACCGATTTGGCCAGGTTGCGCGGCTGGTCAATGGGACAGCCCCGGCATTTGGCAATGTGGTATGCCAGCAACTGCTCGACGATCACCACCGGGATCGGCGCCAGGAATTCCAGACAGCGCGGGACGCGGATAACGTCGTTGCAATAGCGGTTGACTTCATCGTCGTCCGCCGTGGCGATGGCAATCACGGGTGCAGAGCGCGCGCGGCATTCCTGCATGTTGCTGATGGTCTTGCTCTTGCCGTGCAGGTCGGGCACGGCCACCACTACCGGCACCTGCGCATCCAGCAGGGCAATTGGTCCGTGTTTCAGTTCGGCCGCGTGGTAGCCTTCGGCGTGGATATAGGAAATCTCCTTGAGTTTCAAGGCGCCTTCCAGCGCCGCGGGATACATATAGCCCCGTCCAAGGTAAAACATGTGTTCGGCGCGGGCATATTTTTCGGCTATTGCCCTGATCACCGGCTCCTGCTCAAGCGCCGCGGCGGCGATTTCCGGCGCGCGCAGGAGTTCGCGCACCAGGTCGCGTCCGGCACTGCCCGAAAGGCGCCGTGCCCGGCCGAAGATGACAGCCAGCATGGCCAGGACCACCACCTGCGCGGTGAAAGCCTTGGTGGAGGCCACGCCGATTTCCGGCCCGGCATGCAGATACACGCCGCGCTCCGTTTCGCGCGCGATGGTCGCGCCGACCACATTACAGATGCCAAGCACCGTGGCGCCCTTGCGCATGCCTTCGCGCACCGCCTCGATGGTGTCAGCCGTTTCACCGGACTGGCTGACGGCCAGCAGGAGCGTGTCGCGTTCAATGATCGGATTACGGTAGCGAAATTCAGCAGCCTGTTCAATATCAGTGGACAGGTTGGCCAAATCCTCAAAAAAATACTTGCCCACCATGCCCGCGTAATAGGATGTTCCGCAGGCCGCAATGGTAACGTGGCGGATCCGCGCTATTTCCGCGCTTGTCATGCGGATGCCGCTCAAACGTGTGGTGCCGTCCTTTTCGAGGAGCCGCCCCCGGATGGCATTGGCCAGGGACTGGGGCTGCTCGTGGATTTCCTTGAGCATGAAATGCTCAAAACCGCCCTTTTCGATCTGGCCGAGGTTCCCGTCAATGTGCGTCAGTTCCCGGCTGACGGGCACATTTTTGAGCGAGGAAATATCGAGTCCATCCGCCCTGATGGTGGCGATATCCTCATCGTTAAGAAACACGACTTGTTTGGTGTAGTTGATGATGGCGCTGATGTCCGAGGCCACGATGGTTTCGCCATTACCCACGCCAATGGCGATGGGACTGCCCTTGCGCGCGGCCACGATCAGGTCGGGATGCCGACTGCTGATGACGGCAATCCCATAGGCGCCCTCCACCTGTTCCAGGGCGGCGGCCACGGCGCGATGCAAATCACCCTCATAACATTCCTCAACAAGGTGCGCCAGGACTTCTGTATCCGTTTCGCTGGTAAAAATAAAGCCTTTCCGGATCAGGCGCTCTTTCAGAGTCACGTAATTTTCGATGATCCCGTTATGGGCCACAGCAAATTCACCGTTGCGGCTGAAATGCGGATGCGCGTTCTTTTCCGTTGGCGCTCCGTGCGTGGCCCAGCGGGTGTGGCCGATGCCCAGGGTGTAATCGAAACCGTCCGAATCGGGAACATCCGTTTCGATCCGGCTGACTAACGCGGCGATCTTGCCGACCGAGCGCACGCGCACAAGGGCCTTGCGATGTGATGAATACAGGACGACCCCGGCCGAATCATAGCCCCGATATTCCAGGCGCTGGAGCCCGGAAACAATTACGCCCGTTGCGTTACGCTGGCCGATATAACCGACAATGCCACACATAATACCCCCTTAAGAAAATGCAGAATGCAGAATGAAGAAATCCTGCATTCTTTCCGCCTTAGGCGGATCCGCTTTGGCGGAAATCCTGCATTCTACATTCTGCATTTCTTCCTGATGATCAACTGCTTGCGGTCCTGGCCGTTTGAAATCATGACCACAGGCAAATCCAGCCAGTCTTCAATTTGTTTGATGTAAGCACGGGCCGCCGCGGGCAATGCCGTGAATTTTTTTATGCCCGAGGTTGCCTGCTTCCAGCCGGGCATGAACGTATAAATTGGTTCCGCCGCGGCCAAGTCCACCGGGTTGGTCGGCCATTCGGCATGATGTTTCCTGCCACAGCGGTAAGCCGTGCAGACGCCGATCCGGTCAAACCCGTCGAGGACATCAAGCTTGGTCAGGATTAGTCCATCCAGGCTATTTAAGCGCACGGCACGGCGCAACTGCACAATGTCCAGCCAGCCGCACCGGCGCGGGCGCCTGGTCGTGGCGCCATACTCGCCACCAATATGCCGCAGGGTCTCGCCCGTGGCATCGTGAAGCTCGGTTGTAAAGGGACCCTCGCCCACGCGCGTGGCATAGGCCTTGCTGACGCCCAGGATGCGGTCAATGGCGTGCGGGCCAATACCCGTGCCGACGCAGACACCGCCGGCAATTGTATGGGAGCTGGTCACATATGGGTAGGTGCCGGCGCCGATATCCAGCATTGTGCCCTGCGCACCCTCGTATAAGATATGTTGGCCCTTGTCCCGCGCGCGATCCAGCAGACAGCCCGTGTCCACAATCAGATCCCGGAACGGCCGCAACAAGGCAAGCATTTCCCTGGTTACGCGGTCCACATTACAGACTTCGCGCGCACGGTCCTTCGGCAACAGGGCGCGGTGGCTGTCTAAGCAGATTTTGACCTGGGCATGGAAATAATCCGAATCGAGCGTATCGCCCAGGCGCACACCCGTGCGCGCGGCGCGGTCGGCATAGGCCGGTCCAATGCCCCGCTGGGTCGTGCCGATTTTGTTGTTGCCCCGCCGGGCCTCGGCGGCTTGGTCGAGGGCCAGATGACAGGGAAGAATCAAGTGCGCTTCCCCGCTAAGGCGCAAGCGCTTGCGCCACGCGGATTCCGGCAAGCGGATGGCCGCTAATTCCTCCACCAGTTTTTGCGGGTTTACGACCACCCCGCCGCCGATGAGATTCATGACGCGCGGCCGCAGGATGCCGGAAGGCAGAATATGAAACACGAATTTGCGCCCACGGTGAAATACCGTATGGCCGGCGTTGTCGCCCCCTTGGAAACGGACGACGACATCCGCCTGGCCAGCAAGGGCATCCACGATCTTACCCTTGCCTTCGTCGCCCCACTGCGCCCCGATGATGACTAATGACGGCATTTGTTATTCCTTCCTTCCTTCCTTGCGGCTTAATGACCTTATTTAGGAGCCAGAATTCAGGATAAATGCAAATTTTTGACAACAATCATGTTGTAGAACTTGAAAATTCTGAATCCTGGCTGCTGTCTTCTGACTACTGATCAGTTGTCCTGTTTCACGAACAAATCTTTCGCCTTGATGGCCGGGTGATGGTAGCGCCTGCGCTTTTGCGTTGCCTGGCCAACCTGGATGGCCTCCGCCGGGCACCACTGCAGGCAGGCCATGCATTGCTCGCAATTGCCATGCCACTGCGGGCGGCCGTCTTGCAGGTCAATGTTAAATCGCGGACAGACCTTGACACACAGGCTGCAATGTGTGCAGGTGTCCATCACCCGGAATTTGGAGTCGGCTGTTTTAAACCTCGGCACGCCGAATTTATACAGGAACCCTGTCAGCCAATTGACGAGGAAAAAATTCTTTTCAACCGGCCGGCTGCGGCGCGCTTTGACCAGCCTGGCAATTTCCGCAACCCGCGCGCTCTCTCGTTCAAACAGCTTCTGCTGCTTGGCTTCCGCGATGGCGCCGTACAAGGCCGTGTAATTGCCGGGCATTACGATCGAAAAACCGGCCGACAAGTTTCCGCCGCGTGAGCGGAGCATCCGTGCGAGTTTTGTCAAGGTTCCGCCGGGAAACCCGCCGCAGGTGCAGGCGGCAAACAGGTAGGGAATGCCGTGCCATTTTCGCGAGTTGATAAAATCGGCCACAATCCGCGGCGGACCCCAGGCGTACACGGGAAACACTATTCCGACGGCATCCGCCGCGGCGGCGGCCGTCCCGGCGCCCGGTTCCCGGAGCGTTTGGGGAATGGCGATCAAGCTTGTGTTTCCGAGGGCGGCGGCCAGGTCGCGGGCGACGACCAGCGAGTTGCCCGTGCCGGAAAAGTAATATAGAGTCGTGCTCATGGTAAAACCTCGAATGCGGTTCGACGTAACCACGAAACACTCGAAAGTTCAGCAAATAAATTATTCATGTTTGGGTTGTAGAGAATATTCCACATCTATTTCGTGTGTTTCGAGTGTTTCGTGGTTACGCATGCTCCGGTCTGTCTTCCTGTTTCTGCATTCTACATTCTGCATTTCTTTAGAACGGCGTCCACTTGCGCCACGGCCGTGCCGATGTAGCCGGCCGGATCCAGGCAACGATCCAGGGCCGCCGCCGTCATTATTTTTGTGACGCGCCTGTCCTGCAACAGGATTCCCTTGAGCGGCCGGTTGGCGTCAAACGCTGTCCGCGCGGCCTGCCGCAGGATTTCATGGGCCGCCTGCCGGCCTAATCCGCGTTTAACCAGTTCCAACATGACGCGTTCGCTCATAATGAGCCCGTTGGTTAATTCCAGGTTTTTTTGAATTGCGCTTTTGTTGATTTCCAGGCCGCGCAGAATCTCGTCCAACTGGCGGAGCAGATAATCGGTCAGAATAAAAGCTTCCGGAAAAATCACGCGCTCGGCGGCGGAATTGGTCAGGTCGCGCTCGTGTTCGAGCGGGATGTTTTCCAGGGCCGGGGCCACCTGGGCGCGGATGATCCGTGCCAGGGAACAAATGCGCTCGCTCTTGTGCGGGTTGCGTTTCTGGGGCATTGTTGAAGAACCGACCTGCTGCTTCCGGAACGGTTCGAAGACCTCGCCGATTTCCGTGCGCTGGAGGTTGCGGATTTCGCGGGCGATTTTTTCACCGGTAGCCGCAAGCAGGGCCAGGTCAAACACGATTTCGGCATGGCGATCCCGCTGGATCACCTGGTTGGAAACCATGACCGGCGTCAGTCCCAGCGCTTTCATCACGAGGCGCTGCAGTTTCGGCGCGTCGGCGCCAAAACTGGCCTGGGTGCCCACGGCACCGGTCATCTGGCCCACCCGGATGCGGCGCCGGGCTTCCGCCAGGCGATCGAGATGCCGCCGAATTTCTTCGGCATAAATCGCGAATTTCAGCCCGTAAGTGGTCGGGACGGCGTGCTGGCCATGCGTGCGTCCGACGCAAATCAGCTTGCGCGTGCGCCGCGCCAAGGTTGCGAGCGTCTTGAGCAAAGAGCGGGCGTCCTGCGCGATCAGTTCCAGCGCGGCCCCAAGCTGCAAGGCCAGGGCGGTGTCTTCGATATCGTATGAAGTGGCGCCCAGATGAACATATTTGCCGGCCTTGGCCCCGCATGCTTCCGTCAGCGCCCGCACCATGGCCATGAGATCGTGGTGGATTTTTTCTTCAATCGCCTTAACCCGCGCCAGCCGGACCTTGGCAACGGTGGCATTGCGGTTGATGACTCCTGCCGCGGCCTCGGGAATGTGCCCCAGCCTGGCATGCGCATGCGCCAGGGCGGCCTCGACCGTCAGCCAGTTTTGCAGTTTGGCCTCTTCGGTGAAGAGCGTGCGCATGGCCGTGGAATAATACCGGAATTCAATGGGATGAACGCTCATAATAAAACCTCAATTAATGCAAAATTCAGAACGTTACGGTTCAGCCGTCGAACGCAGCGCAATAGGCCAAAAACCTATGGCTTACCGTATTGGATTTTTACTGTTCAGTGGGTGTGGCCAAATTCAGTTTTGGCAATCCCGACAAGTGACCTCAAGACGGTGTTCACCGACTGTTCGTCGGGGAAGTACCGAGCCACATCCGACGAGAGCAGGATAAGATTCGTCCCCTGTTTGAAGCGTTTTGCGTATTTGCCGCGCACACCGCCTTTGAGTTTGGAAAAATCGTACTCCGTCCGCAGATCGTCTTCCATTTCCCTATTATTCGCCTTCTTCATAATATCTTCTTTCCTGACGTGTAGTTTTTCTTGCGCTGATGACCCGAATGTTGTCCCCTCGGTCTGTATGCGCGACTATCAGTACTCGTCCGAACTGTGATATTCCCACGGTAATAAACCTGTGTTCCGTAATGGAGTGATCCGGATCGTGATACGTGACCGAAAGGGAATTGCTAAGAACCGATGCCGCTTCTTGGAACGATACACCGTGCTTCAACCGGTTGCGGTCGGCCTTCTGTGGGTCCCATTCGAATTGCATGACCGTATCATATCAGGTTGTTTGATATCAGCAATCCTATTTCTTGCTTTCTATCGGGGAATGCGAATTGTCGAACATCAGTTGCAGCCCGCAGAACTTCGCCTGGATACTCTTGTCAAAGAACCTTGTCAATTTGTAACTTCTCAGAACGTTCTCTTTCTGTCATTCCCATGAAAATGGGAATTCAGGGCTTGCGCAGAGCCGTATCGGACGAACTGGATTCCCGCTTTCGCGGGAATGACCTGAGTAGTTACGTCAATTTGATAATCAGCAGAACGCTTCTGGTCAGGTGCGGCGCGCTTTAGCTCCGTCGCCTGCACCCGCTTCGGCAACTGCTATCCGAATACCTCGTCTATGACCTCGCGAGTGATGGTCACCCATTTTCGGACACGGTCCGGATCGGCCTGGACCGTTTCAACATCCTTAAGCGTGATGTCAACATGACAGTCCCGGCACGCCTTCAAGTCCCGTCGCAGGATCGATCGAATACGCTCCGGATCAAAGCCATAACTTACCATGTCGGCAGGGCTGGGGCGATAACTCAGGACATAATCCCGCCCAATCTGCTCAGCACACCGCGCGACATTCGCAAAAGGAGAAACCGCGATGCGGCGCAGATTCGGAATCTGGCGCAACATAGCAATCTTACGAGTCAGGTCTTCGCAGCAGCCGTAGGCAACCAGGCCGAATTTGCGCAGGATCGGCAGCTGATAAGCCAGGAGAAACTCCGCATGCATGGCGGGGGAAACGCCGGTAAATTCCTGCGCCGCCATGAATCCCCATAGTTGTTTGCGGCTTATGCCGTTGACGTTAGCTAATGGATTGGGAAGCTCCTCGGCGTATGGCATCGCCTGGTTTTCGTGGGCACACAAGCTCCAGTCGCCGGCGGCTTCGGCCTCAGCGTGCGTCTTGAGCACGCCGGCGGACAGGAATTTCATCAGGCGATGAAGCCATTCCGGGTTGTCGGTCATGTCCATCATGATATGCTCGATGCCGCGCAGGTGTCCCGCATAGGTCGAGATGTCCCCTGCCCACATCCGGCAGGCAGGTCCGCGGTCAATATTGATCGTAATGATATCACCGATGGCGTCCGTCAGGCGCGCCGCATGCGCCGCGGTGGTTTGCTCGTCAATCCCATGCCAGGGCATGCGCAGTTTTTCGATGTCGGCCAAATCCTTGAGCGGGTAGTCTATTTTAAATGCGCCGCGGGGGTCATCGCTGACGGTATGTTCCGCCGATACCCCCCAGCCGGAAATCCATTCGGGACATGTCCAGGCGGCCCGGACGCTCACCCATGGCTCAAACACGGAGTCGTCGTTGAAGGTGTTCCAGAAAAGACGGGCGCGGAAGAAGTCTTCGTATTGCCGGAAAAAAGCATCCTCGCATTGACATTGCGACTGCGGCATTTCTTGCCATGCAAACGCGCGGACGTAAATCAGGGGGCGGGTCTGCTTGAGGCTGTTGTGCTTCCGCCAAAGCGAGCGCCTTTGGTCTTGGACGGGATCGGAACAAACCGCCATGTAGCGGGTTGCCAAATCCCTGAGAATCGTAACATCGTGCTTATTTACCATGCTTATTCCTGCATGTATCCTTTTTTACGCAAATTGGCCGCCATGCGTTGTTCCACAGGTTCGTCGGTCACGACAAATTCGCGGCCGGTAATGGTTTCGTAAGCCTGGATGTAGCGCCGGGCCGCTTCCAGGCGCACGTCGTCGGGCATGGGCGGCGGGACGCCTTCCCCGCGGAAGCCGCGCGCGGCGAACCATTCGCGGACATATTCCTTGTCAATCTTGCGCTGGTCGGCGCCCTGCGCGAACAGTCCGGCGTAAGTATCGGCAAACCAGTAACGGGATGAGTCGGGGGTGTGAATTTCATCGGAGACGACAAGCTGGCCGTTGCGTTGCCCCAGTTCGTATTTGGTGTCCACCAGGATCAGCCCGCGCTTCGCGGCATAGCGCGCTCCGAAATCGAATAGCCGCAGGCAAATATCGCCGGCGGCGTCAAAAAGTTCGGCCGTAACCAGTCCTTCGGCCAAGGCCTCTTCCCGGGATATGGGCCGGTCGTGGGCTTCCAGCTTGGTGGTTGGCGTCAGGATTGGGTGCGGCAATTTCTGGTCCTTGCGCAGGCCGTCGGGCAATGGATTCCCGCAGTAATTGCGGATGCCGCGCTCGTAGTTGAACCAGAGCGAGGTCTTGGTGACGCCGGTGATATATCCGCGCACGATCAACTCGATCGGCAATTGCTCGCATTCAGCCACGACCATGACGTTGGGATCGGGCACGTCGAGGACATGATTGCTCGCGATGGCGCGGGTCTGCTCGAACCAGAAGGCCGCCAATTGGTTCAGCACCTGGCCCTTGAACGGGATCGTGCCGAGGATGCAGTCGAAGGCCGAAATCCGGTCCGTGGTGACCAGGATGCGTTTTCCCTGTTGTTTGTATGAATCGCGCACCTTGCCGGTTTCACGTTTACCCAAACCGGCCAGGTTGGTTTCGCACAAGGTGTGATTCAATTCTGCGCGAAGACGTGTTTCTGATATCATAAGCTCCTCCTGGTTTTGTGCTATTTAGGAGTCAGAATGTAGCATTCTGTTTTCTGTCTTCTGACTACTGAGTGATTGCTGATCTGATTGTAAAACATCCCGCGCGGCGCGTCAATTGCCCGGTGCGCCATGTCAAAGCTTATTAGAAATGTCCCCATTTTCGACTCATTAGAAATGTCCCCTTTTTGTTGTTGGTATCTTGTTGCGTTAGCTCGGGTTCCGCCCCCCGAGAATGGGCTTATATAGCTCGTCGGAGGGGGGCGGAATCC
>JBDRJR010000104.1:0-17232 GCA_043814705.1 Verrucomicrobiota bacterium
GTCCGAACAAGCATAATGCGTATGGGCAAAACCGGAACTGTAAATTTGGTAATTGTCTAAAATATCACGCTTTTTCCGTTTGTTTTCCTACAGTCAACGGTCCACAGCCTTCAGCCCAAGCATCCCATGGGATGCTAATGGATAATGGTTGATGGTTCATGAATCGAGCCGCACAGAGCTGTTTTTAAAAAGGAGGAGATTCCCATGGCTAAAGCCGCCGCGCGTCATATCCTGGTTCGCACGCAACATGAATGTGAAGCCCTCAAGCAACAAATTGAAGCCGGAGCTGATTTTGCCGCCCTGGCCCAGAAGCATTCGCAATGTCCGTCTGGAAAACAGGGGGGTGACCTGGGCACATTTTCCAATGGCCAGATGGTCAAGGAATTTGACCGGATTGTGTTCAATGAGGCGCTCGGCAAGGTTCACGGCCCGGTGCAGACCCAGTTCGGGTTTCACCTGATTGAAATCACCAGCCGAACTGAATAACACTAACGCCATGACCAAGTGGCTGATCATTGACGGCTATAACCTGATCCACCGAACTGGTGATTACCGGTCCGGTGTCCCGACTCTCCGAGCCTACCCGAGCTCGGCCAGGGAGGTCGGGGAGCCGCGCGACTTGGCCGGCAAGCGCCGGCGTCTCATTCAATTGCTGGAAAAAACGGTCGGCATCCTGGCCGAGCGCATCACGGTGGTTTTTGACGGTCGCTCCGGTGGCAATGGCCACTCCGGCGGCGATGGCCACGCCGGCAATGGGCCTGCCCGCAGTGCTACGTCCGGCAGTCGCCGGATTACAGGCGGGCCGGATGAACAAGAAAGTCCGGTCGTGGAAGTGCTGTTTTCGCCCAGGGATAAAACAGCCGATACGGTTATTGAACAGCTGGTGTTTCAGGCTGGGCCGCAGGGTGGCATTGTAGTGGTCACCTCCGACCGGCTTGAACGCGAAACCACGGAAGCCGCCGGCGCCGAAACAAAAGCCGGTTCCGTATTCCTTGATCAATTAAACGAGACCCTTGTCAGGATCGAGCAGAACCTGCGCTCGCGGGGCGCCACCCAGCATCCGGCCACACCCCTGGGTAATCCGTTTTCCAGCCTGGTCATCAATAAACAAGGCGATACTTCGGAAGCGTAAAATCACTACAGATTGTGGTTGCATTGTTTTGTTACCCTTGGTATGGTATATGAAATTTTAACCGTTCTGAGGTTGCGGGCATAGCCCACGTTAGGATTAAACCATCGGATATGGAGAGGGGCATGTGCATTTAAAAAGTCTTGAACTGATTGGGTTTAAGAGTTTCGCGGACCGGACAATGCTCGAATTCGGCGAAGGGATTACCGCCATTGTCGGGCCGAACGGCTGTGGTAAAAGCAACATATCGGATGCCATCCGCTGGGTTCTGGGTGAGCAGAGCGCGCGGCTCCTGCGCGGCTCAAAAATGGAAGACTGCATCTTCAGCGGCACGGATGCCCGCAAGCCGTTGAATTTGGCCGAAGTGAGCCTGACCTTCACCGACTGCGAAAAGACCCTGGGCACGGAGTATCACGAAATCACCGTTACCCGCCGCGTGTTCCATACCGGCGAGGGCCAGTACTTCATCAATAAAACACCCTGCCGCCTCAAGGATATCCAGCGTCTGTTCATGGATACGGGCATTGGCACGAACTCCTACTCGCTGATGGAGCAGGGCCGCATTGACCTGATCCTGCGCGCGCGCCCGGATGACCGGCGCGAAGTATTTGAGGAAGCCAGTGGCATCACCAAGTTCAAGACCGACAAGCGCGAGGCCCTGCGCAAGCTGGAGCAGACCGAAAACAACCTGTTGCGCCTGGCCGACATCATCAAGGAAGTCAAGCGCCAGATCATCTCGCTCCAGCGCCAGGCCGGCAAGGCCGCCCGCTACCGGACGATGTTCGATGAACTGCGCCGGCTGGACATCTTCATGTCCCGCGAAAAACTTCAATGCATCACCGGTGAACTTCAGGCCATGGACACCACCCTGGCGGCCCTGAACTTAACCATCGAGACGCTTCAGCAGGATATCCAGCGCCATGAACAGCAGGGCGAAACGCTTCGGGGGGCATTAAGCGACATCGAAGGCGAGATTGCCGGACAGCGCCAGGCCGATATGGAGATGCAGGCGTTGTTGGAACGCACGCGCCAGGAGGTGGAAATCAGCCGGCATCGCATACGCGAACTGGAGGACCTGATCCGGCGCGACACCCGCGACATTGCCGGTGTTACCCAGGAACGGGATAATGACCGCCGTGCTTTGGCGCAGAGTCAAACCCGTCTGCAAGAAATAGGCGCGCAATTAAAGACGGCCGAGACCGACCTGCAGGCCAAGTCCCGGATAAACGCCCAACACGAACAAGCCATCGACCAGGCCAAGCAGGATGTCCAGAAAATGCTGGATGAAAGACTGGATCTCGATGATCGGCAATCCAGACTCCAAAACGAACTCCACCAAATGGAAAACGAGGATCGCCATATTGTCAGCCGCCGGGAACGATGCGCCGCCGAACAGGCTAATCTGAAACTCGTCCTCGAAAATCACGACAAACGACTGAAGGAATCTGTCCAAACCCTGCAGACGCTGACGGATGCCGTTACCAATGCCGAGCAGGATTTGAAAGCACTCTTAGCCGACCGCGAACGCTTGGCGGCGGATAGCAAGGACCGGGAAAACCGGCAAAGCGCAAATCAGTCCCAAGCCGCCGCATTGACCGCCCAGATCGAACTTCTTGCGAAGAGTTTGGCGGAAAAAGACGAATTTACCGATAGCGTCAAGCAGGTGCTGAACGACCCGGCCGCGCTGGGTTTGGATAGAACGCGCGTGCTTGGCGCCCTGGCGGACCAGATTACTGTCGAACCCGAATACGCCCAGGCTTTGGAAGCCGTTCTGCGGATGTGGTTGGATTCCATTGTTGTGAATGATGCGGCCAGTGCGCGCGACCTGATCCGGCGCTTGGCCTCCGATCCGCAAGCTTCGATTTGTCTGCTGGTCGCCAGTATGTCCGAGGTGCCCGATGAGTCGGCGTCCGACCCGGTGTTCCGGGAAGGCGGATCTGCGGCGGGCATTCCCGCTGTGGCATTGGTTGAGCACGTGACTGCGGCGGAGGCCGTGCGGCCTTTGTTGCAGAGGTTGCTTAGCCAGGTCTGGGTTATAGATTCACTTGAGGCCTTGCCGCCGGTAATTCCATTCCAAGCCGTGTATGTGACGCGGCAGGGTGCGCTGATGCGGGGTAACGGCGCCTATGAGTTGTCCCACGGTGACACGCGCATCCGGAATCCTCTGGCTCAGCGGCGCCAGGTTGCCGCGTTCCAGGAAACGCTGTCCGGCCTGCAAGCGTCTGCCGGCATTTTGGCGGGCGAACTCGATGCAATTGCGCTCCGTCAGACGGCGCAGGACGAGGTGATTCAACTCGCGCGCGCGGCCTTGGAAGAAAAACGTCAGGCTTTGGCACGGCGCGAAGGCGAGCAGGATTTGGTGGTTCGTCAGGCCAATCAGGTGCGGGACAACCTGGAAACGGTAACCTACGAACTGCACGAACTGGAAAAACAGGGCAGTTCACCCGAGCGCAAAAGCGCGATGATCGCGGAAATGGACTCCTGCCGCGTCCGCCGCGGCGAAATCAAGCTCATGCTGGAAACCCGGAGCCGCGACCTGACGACATTGGAACATGATCACAAGCAGATGCTGAACGAAGTAATGGCCGCCAACGTGCGCGCCGCCCAGCACCGCCAGGCTGTCGAGCACCTGGAATCCCAGCATCAGCCGCTCAGCGACCGCATCGCGCAGGCCGAAGCAAAGATTCGGGAACGCGCGGCGCGGGTGGAGGAATACCGAGCCGAAATCGAGAAGCTCAAGCAGTCGGTGACGGAAGCCCAGCATAAGATTCCCGACCTTGAGGTCACCCTCAAGACCCAGGCTGAGCGCCTGCAGACCCTCCAGGAAAAGCGTGAACGGCAACAGGCCGAGTGCAAAATCCTGGATGAACAGCTCAAGAAACGGCGCGTGGATCTCGATGCGCAACGCGCCCGCAAGAACGAACTGACCGTGAAATGCGCCGAAGCCCGAATGAAGCACGAGCATATCCTGGAACGCGTGACGGGCGACTATCGCCTGACGGCCGAGGCCATCCAAACGGAGCCTGAACCGGAGTGGTCCGAAGGCATTCGTCCCGCCGCGGAAGTCATGGAAAGCCAGATTGCGGAATTGCGCGCGAAGATTGAAGCCATGGGACCGGTCAATACCGGGGCCATTGACGAATACAAACAGCTCCAGGAGCGGTTTGATTTCCTGACCCAACAGCAGGATGACCTGGTCAAATCCAAACAGCAGTTGATGGATTTGATCCGTAAAATAAATCAGACCACAACGGAACTGTTTTCGAAAACCTTTGCCCAGATCAACGCAAATTTCCAGACTATGTTCCAGCAGTTGTTTGGCGGGGGTACGGCCAAGCTGATCCTGACGGATGAGGAAGATATCCTGGAATGCGGCATTGAGGTATATGCCCGTCCGCCGGGGAAACGACTCCAGAGCATTTCCCTGCTGTCGGGCGGCGAAAGCACAATGACGGCCGTGGCGTTGCTGTTCTCCATTTATATGGTCAAGCCCAGCCCGTTTTGCCTGCTGGATGAATTGGACGCGGCCCTGGACGACTCCAACATCCATCGGTTTGTCAGGGTTTTGCAGGGCTTTTTAAACCAGTCGCAATTTCTGGTCATCACACACAACCGCCAGACGATCGGCGCGGCTGGGACGCTCTATGGGGTCACGATGGAGGCCGAAAAGGTCTCCCGGATCATGTCCATGCGTTTCAAAGCGCATCATCAAGCGGAGTCCTCCCAAGCCGACCTGTCCCGCCGGAGCGCCTTGGCGAAGGGGGAGGCGCCAGCCGCAACGGCGGCATCGGTCGCAGATGCTATTCAGCCGGAGAACGCACCTCTCAAGGAGTCTCGGGAACCGGTGGCCGTTGAAAAGCCAACGACCGGCGATACCGCGCCAGCCGCAATAAGATAGTCCCTGTTCCTGCCAATCATGAGGAACCCACGGGTGGTCATTGCGCCGGCATGCCTTTTCCGCTTTTTTTGTAAGCATTAAGCCGGTTGCAAAAAGAATGACAGGATGACAGGATTATCCGGTCAAATTTTTCTGCAGATAGCTAAATAGTTACATCAGTCATGGCGACAGAGGAACTCGTCGAGTACCGTCAAATAGCGGTCGCCCTCCTCAATGTGCGCCATGTGCGCACTGTTCTCGAAAATTGTCCACTCCGAGTCGCGGATACCGCGGTGGACCGTTTCAGCAATCAGCGGAGTGGCCTCGTCGTGACGGCCGGAGGTCACCAGTGTCGGAATCTTGATTTCCGGCAACCGGGCCACGATGTCCCAGTCTTTCAGGTTGCCGACAACATGGAATTCGCTCGGGCCATTCATCGTATACTATGATCAATACGTTGCCTTAAATTGATGAAGGGTTTATCGCTTTAACTTTGGTTTGGCAATTAGCGAGGCTAACCAGCATGCCGGCGCTTTTTATCGAATCGCTGCAGGTAGAAGCAGGTTGACGTTCTCCATCGCCACTTTCAGCACATCGGTCCTTTCAAATCCGGCTGATTTCAATTGGCCGAGAACCTGTTCCATAAAAGATTCCGGCGTGGATGCGCCCGCGGTGATGCCGATGGCAGAGTGTCTCTCCAGCCCCACGCTTTTCATGTCACCCAGGTTTGATACCATATATGAGGAATCCGGATGGTATTGGGCGGCTATTTCAAAGAGCCGCCGGGTATTGGAGCTGTTTTTCGAGCCCAGGACCAACACGAGGTCAACGCGCTTGCATAGCTCCGCTGTCGCCTTTTGCCTGTTCTCGGTGGCATAACATATATCCTTGTGTTTTTGGGTTTCAAGGCGGGGGAATCTTCTTTTCAGCGTATTGATTATCTTTTGAGTGGCGCTGATGCTGAAGGTCGTCTGGGTGACCACAGCCGTTTTCCCGTTGTCCCATATCGGCTCAATCCTTTCCGCCTCATCGGGTGTGGACAGAACCTTGACGTTGCCGGGCGCCTCCCCGGCGATGCCAATGATTTCTTCATGGCCGCTGTGGCCTATGACAAAAACAGTATATTCTTTTGCGGCATAATAACGGACCTCTTGGTGGATTTTCTCCACGAACGGACAAGTTGCATCAATCACTCGCAAGCCCGCTTTTTCAGCTGTCCGGCGGACCCCGGGTGGTATACCATGTGCGCTAAAAAGGACCATGGCCCCCGGCGGCACTTTGGCAATGTCCTTGACAAAGATCATGCCTTCCGCATTAAGTTCGCTGACTACTCTTTCGTTGTGGACAATCTCGTTGAGGCAGTAAATCGGCCGCTTGTATATTGCCAGGGCCTTCTTGGCCGATGCAATGGCCCGTACCACCCCGGCACAAAATCCATGCGGGCATGCTATTACAACGTGTTTATCCGGTGCTTGCGCCATAGGCCGGCAATGTAACATTAATGCGTTGAAGGTTGAAGTCATTATTGGTAACATATCAAGACAACGCAAACTCAAAACAGGAGATCATTATGACTGTTCAAAATACGCGCAAAATGCAAGCGATGATTATGATAGCATGCGCCGCATGGCTGGCAACGGCAACGCTGGTATTCGCCCAGCAGTGGAGCGAGGGATTTGAAACGGGGTTGGGGTCGGCGAAGACGTACTTGCCGGATGATGGCACCACGTTGGCGATCGGCACGAATCAGCCGGCCGAAGGCAAGCAGTATATCCGCGCCGTTCTGCCGGGGAAGCAGACCCTGGAAGGCCTGAATGTGACCGCCACAGGCCTGACCGGCGCGCGCGTGGCGAAGGTGACCGCCAAAGTCCGCGGCAAGGGCGAGCTCTGGTTGAGTCTGATCTCCCGTAGCGGCTGGCTACACACGTCGGAATCGGCGGCGGTATTGAGTGACCAGTGGCAGGCGGTCTCCCTCGGCAAGACGCTGATTAAAGACGACACCGGGCTGGTCATCTATTTCCTCAGCCTCAAGAACGCGCAACCCGGGGCCGTGTTCGAAGTGGACGACATTCAGGTTAAGCTGGAGCCATCACCGCAAGTCTACGATGCGGAGGTCGCCCCGTGGCGGTTCGAGGCGGAGGATTTTCCCATGCATGACCACTACGTGGCGGTCGCGGCGGAGGCGTCAGGTGGCAAAGCCTTGCACGCGAATGCATATCTGGCCATGACGGGATTGCCCTTCCCGCGCACCAGCAAGCCGGTAACGGTATACCTGCGCGTAAAGCCGGCTTCAGTTAATGAGAAATGGCATATCGACATCAGGCAAAGCGGCGTGGGCGAATACATTAGCGTCGTCCAGCCGAAAAAAGCCGGCGCATGGCAGTGGCTGGCCTTTCCGCCCCTTACAGCGGGCGAAATCGGGGACACCTTCAATGTCTGCTGTCTGGGAGATAAGAACGTGGCCGATGCTTCGTTCCTGGACCAGGTCGTTCTGAGCACGCGGGGCAACCTGACGGACGCGGAACTGGCGGGGGCGCAACCGTGGTGCGCGCGCCGCCCCCTGGCGGTCGTCGCGCGGACTACCGTGCCGCCGACAATTAATGGCCAGGGCGACGACTCCTGCTGGAGCAACGCCGTGGCCTGCAAGGGTTTCCTGTGCATGCTGGATCTCAAATCCGCCGAGACCGACACGCATGTGCGCCTGTGTTACGATGACACCAATCTTTACCTGCTTTGGACCTGCCCGGAACCGATCCTGAATGTGGCGCGCCAGCAACGCGGTGAGTTCCGCGCGGCAATTACCAATCGTGATGGCGAGGTCTATGCGGACGACTCGGCGGTCATCCTGCTTGACCCGGCCAACACGGGCAAGCAGGTCTTTGATTTCACCGTTAATGCCCTGGGAACCATTGCCGACGCGCGTTGTCCGGGACCCAATCTGTGGGAGACGCGCGACGCCAATTGGAATTCCGGCGCGCATGCCAAGGGCAACATTGGCGAGGATCTCTGGACGGTGGAAATGGCCATCCCCTTTGCCGACCTGGGTGGCGCGCCGAAGGCGGGCGATGTTTGGCAGACTTGTTTTGGGCGGCTGGCCAAGGCCCGCAAGGAGACCACCTCCTGGAATCCTTCCAACCGTGGCTTCCATGATCCCATCCAGCTGGGGTCCCTGGTCTTTGGCGGCGCCACTCCGGGTGTCGCGCTCGCGATGCCTGACTCGCTCGAGCCGGGAAAAAACAAGCTCGCGGCCGCGCTATCACCCCTGGCGGAACATCCGATGGGGGTGTTCCTGTTTTCGGCAACCGGTGCGGCGGCGGCCAGGGAACGGAGCCGGACTTATAGCTTTACGGATTTGGGCGACAAGCCCCTGGATTTCTCGCAGACCTTTAACCTGCGTCAGGAGGGTGATTTGCTGGTCGAGTACGGGGTGCTGGACGCGGCGACGTTGCGACCTTTATACCTGACTCCCATTTTACCCCGCCAGGTTAAATCCTCGGTTGCCCAAGTCAAGCTGGCTTGCGACGGGCCCTATGAGTTGCACCTGAACGACGAGGTTATCAGCCGTGGAGCGCAGGCCAAAGGTGAAGCCATCGCCGCCTCGCTTCGCAAGGGCGTAAACGTTTTTGCGCTTAAGCTGGAGAAGGGCACGGCGGCGATTGCGGTGGAGGCGCCCGGAAGCCGCTTTACGGCTGAAAGCTGGAAGATCATGGCGGTAGGCACGAACGAGACGCCGCGGGCCGCCCTCGACGATCTTGCCTGGCCGCTGGCCAACAAGACAGGCGACCATCCGCAACTTGGTCCGATCGTCGGCGAGGCGGATAAGGCCGTCGTCCTGCGCCGCACGCTACTCTGGGAGAAAACCAGGATGTGGCCGACGCCGGAGCCGGCCTACTACCTGGCGCGCGGAAATGCCCAGCAGATCAGCGTCATTACTGACGGACTGCCGGGAAAGAAACTGGAGAATTGGAATACCTTTTTCGCCACGCCGCTGGACTTTGAAGTTGCCGGTAGCAGTGGTTTCTACGGCAACAATGCCGATCAGCCGAAGTTCATCTGCACGCAGTTGGGCACACAGCAGATTAATGGCCGCGAGATGCGCGTGGCCAGGGTGACCGCCGATAAGCCCCTGTTGTCCGGACGCCATTACGTCATGTCACTTTTTGAGGTTTTCGTCCGCTACCGGGAGGAGGCGGGCGAGCCCAAGAGCACGGAGGCCGAGTTCCTCTATTGGAGCGAGGCGAACAGCGGGAATGTCAGCGAGCCGCCACAGACGATCAAAGTGCGTCTGTTGCCGAAATTAAATGGCCAACAGCCCAAGCAGTTGACCCTCCAGCTCTGGGGCGGTTGGTTTTCGAACATGGACGACCTCGTCATGCGCGAGGAGATCCTCAAGTGCGCCCAGGCCGCCGGGTTTAACGACTTCGTGGATCATGCCCGCTGGACCAGTGATACCGGAAAGAAATATGGCTTGCCGTTGACGCTTACCATCAACTTTCAATCCTGGGGTATGAACCTGGCGCCCTATCTCAAGGAGCACCCCGACGAGCGCCTCATCACCTTCGAAAACAAGCCCAGCGACAGCCTGATGTGCATGACCCGCCTGCTGGATGGAAGCTGGCCGGCGGTGGAACTGGCCCTGAAAAAACGCATGGACGAGATCCGCCCGGGCACGGTTGACATTGACTATGAGTACGGGCCCGATGACGGCCCGCACTCATGTTATTGTCCCCAGTGCCTGGCCGCCTTCCGCGACTTCGCCAAACTGGCTCCGGATGTTGCGCTGGACCCGCGGATCATTAAGGATAAATATGGTGACCAGTGGGTGGATTTTATGGCCCGGCGCGTGGCGCAGATGTTTGCCAAGTTCAAGGAAGCCACCCACCGCTTGGCTTCGGGGACCAAGTTCAGCGTTTACAGCGGTTACCAGACGCCTGCGAACCCCAAGATGTATGGCGTCAATTGGCAATACATCGGCGATCTTCAAGCCTGCGATCGCGCCGGCGCCGGGTATGGCAATACGGAGCAGGACATCGCGCGGACGGTGGAGGTTCTGAAGGGAATTCCACTGCTTCCTGGTCTCCTGTTGGTCCCCTATGATACTAAGGTTACCACCCCCGTGACCCCGCTGACGCGGGCCGGAGTATTACGCCTGTTGTTAGCCGGCAATGGCGGAGCGCTGGCCTACGATCGGCGGAGCTTTGACGGCCGTTCCTGGCATGCCATCGCCGATGTATCCCGCCTGGCGGCGGCCTTTGAGGAGGTCTTTCTTAAGAGCAAGCGCTCCGCCCTGCCGGGCTTCGACATCACGCAGGCGCAGATTATCAGCGAGGGCCGCACTACGCTGGTCTGCGTGCTGAATCTGGGCGGCAAGCCGTCCGAATATACAATTAAACTGCCGGCCGGCGCCGGCGCCGGCGAGGAGTTCTACAGCGGGAAGAAGGTTGCGGAAGGCGAGCAGATCGTATGCAGTCTTGATCCCGGCGCCGCGGCGGTGTATGTCCTGAGGCGTTGAAGCGCGGGCGACTGGGAAATAGCTCGGCGCCGCTCCCGCCACGTTGTCATTGCAGGTCACAAAAATAAGGATCGCAAGCGTTATGATCAAAAGATTCAATGATGGCAGGGATTGGTTTTTTGAAAAGCGGTTTGGCCTTTTCGTGACCTGGGGGATTTATGCCGTGCACGGCTGGCACGAGCAGGAACAGTTCCGTAAAGCCATGTCTCGGGAAGAATACTCCGTCCTCAAAAATCAATTCAATCCGGCGCAATTCAATCCGGACGAATGGCTTGACCTGGCGGAACAGGCGGGCATGCAATATCTTTGTTTCACGGCGAAACATATTGACGGCTTCTGCATGTGGGCCACGGCGCAGACGGATTACAGGATCACGGACACACCTTACGGGCGGGATGTTTTCGGCATGCTGGCGGATGCCTGCCATCGGAGGAATTTCCCGCTCTGCGTTTATTATTCCGTGCCGGACATGCATTGCCGGTATTATCCCAATCAGGGACGTTCCTATGAATTACCGGCGCCGGCGGCGGGGGACGAACCGGATATCGCAAAATACATCGGATACGTCAAGGAGCAGGTTCGTGAATTGTGCTCAAATTATGGAAAAATCCATGGTTTCTGGTGGGATGCCAACCAGGGGACTTTGAAACATCATGATGCTTCCATGAACAGTCTCATCCGCGCATTACAACCCGGGATCATCATTAACAACCGCGGTTTTGACAAAGGTGATTTTTCCACGCCTGAGAGGGAAGCGGCATATGACCGGGAAACACAGAAACAGGCCGTGTATGAACAACCAACGGAAGCTTGCGATTCGGTTGGCCGGGAAAGCTGGGGCTTCCGAAGCAACGAGGATTATTATTCCCTGGCTTACCTTTCCCGTAGTATTGCCAAGCATCTGGCCAAAGGCGGCAACTACCTGCTGAATGTCGGGCCGCAAGCGGACGGCACATTTTCGGATCAAGCCGTCAAAATTCTCAAAGCCCTTGGGAAATGGTATCACGGCGTCAAGGAGGCGTTGGTCAACGCCGCGCCGGCGTCAGGCACGGTCAATGATCCCGGCCTGCTGGTCACAAAAAAGGATGATTTTCTTTATATCCATCTCTGCTTGAAACCCGATTGTTCCGGCGTGAGTCTGTGCCCGCTTGCGATTCTTCCCGACCGGGCAACCGTATTGAACAATGGAAAAGAAATCACCGCTGAAATAGAAATGATGCCGGATCATTACGGAACGCGCGCGCGGGGACTCCATCTCTTCAATATCCCCGTGGACGAGTTTGCCAATCAAGCCATAGTTTTAAAATTGGAGTTTCCGTCCGCAGAAAGCAGGTTTTAAACATTGCCGGCGCCGCTTCGCGCGCTTATTGACACACCAAGGCATAGCCGAGATAATGTCCGGTGGTTGACGAGCGGGTAGTTGCGGGAACAATGATTCACTAAACATCACAGGAGGTTGATATGCCTGCTCGACAAATGGTTCGTATCCCCACGAATTACTACCGGCATTTTGACGCTGACTTTCGCTTGGACGTGCCGGCGGAAGGCTATGGCGGATGGCAGAAAAAAGACCTGGAAATATCCTTTGACCATACCGCGCTCGTCATCATGCATGCCTGGGAGTGCGGCACACGCGAACAGTATCCGGGCTGGCACCGCGTGGTGGAATTCATCCCGCGCGCGCAGGCGATTTGCCGCACCGTCTTCCCACCGCTCCTGGGCGCGGTGCGCAAGTCCGGGATGCGCCTCTACCATGTCGTCAGTTCCGGTCCCTACGCGCAGGATTACCCGGGCTACCGGCGGGCCGTTGCGCTTGCAGGACCACTGCCCGCGCCGCCCGAACAGATTCCCAGCGACCCGGCGCGCGACGCGCTGATTGCCTTCAAGAGTGAATATGCCTACCACGGATTGCACAACCGCAAGGACATCGAGCGGGGTTTCGCGAATCTCACCTTTCCGCCCGAGGCGCTTCCGGCGGGTGAGGAGGGGATTGCCGAAAATGGTCCTCAGCTCTTTGCGCTGTGCAAGGCGGACGGGATCAATCATCTCATTTATGCCGGGTTCGCCATCAACTGGTGCCTGTTGCTTTCGCCCGGCGGCATGGCGGAGATGAGCCGGCACGGGCTCATTTGCTCTGCACTGCGGCAGGCCGTGACGGCCGTTGAGAACAAGGAAACCGCGCGCAAGGAACTCTGCAAGGAAATCGCACTCTGGCGCGTCGCGCTCTCTTTCGGTTTTGTCTTCGACGTTGATGACTTTATTCGCGCGCTACAGGGGGTGGTATGCCATGCCGGCCGTTGATCTCGGCAAGCCCTGCTGTAAATTCTGCGATTTGCCGGATTGAGACGTTACGGCTGACGCAGTTCAATCCCGGGATAAACTCTACTTTGCCGCCGGCTCCCGCCGCTGTCAGGTTGTCGAGGGCCAACGCGGGGTTGTCCCGCCGGGAACGAAGATTGTTTCCCGCCCATTGATATTCACGATGCATGCGCCTTGAGAATCTTTGCCAGTTCCGCAGTCAGGCAATCCGCGGGACTGTAAACTTTTAACTCCCGCCGGCAGACGTCGCTGAAATGCCGGGACATATGTTCACGGACCTGCGCCAGGGTGGGGCAGGCGGCGCCGAGGAGTTTTTCGAGCGAGGTGACCGCTTCGCCTGCCAGTCCGCAGGGCACGATGGTGGTGAACCCGGATAAATCGGGTTTGACGTTGAAACTCATGCCGTGAAACGTTACCCAGCGTTTGAGCCGGATGCCGATGGCCGCCAGCTTGCCGGCGCGGGTCCAGGCGCCCGTGAGGCGCGGGCGGCGATAGGCCGCGACGCCGAAGTCACCGGCCGTGCGGATGGCGATTTCTTCGAGGTTGTGCAGGTAGCCGTGCGCGTCGGCCTCCCGTTCGCCCAGCCGGATGATCGGATACATTACCAGCTGGCCGGGTCCGTGCCAGGTGGCGTCCCCGCCGCGCGACGAGTGGTGAAGATCAATTTGCCTTTTCTTCAGGTCGGCGCGCGACAGCAGGACATGACTATCCTGGGCGCGCACGCCAAGCGTGATGACGGGGGTATGTTCAAGGAATAAAACCGTGTCGGGAATGGCATCGCCAATTCGCGCTTTGACCAATGCCGTCTGCAGGCGCACCCCCGCATCGTAAGAGATTGGTTTTGTAATTATAATGGCCCAGGCGGTCATGAGCGCATTTAATACGTCCGTTTTGGGCCTGTCAAGGCGGAGTCGCAAGAATTTATTGACAAACCTGAAATTGCGGATAACGTTTGCTCTGATTCTGTATGCACGCTTATGTTGATTAACCGGGAGATGCCAGCATGAAAGCCATTGTGAAAAAAAAGGCGGAACAGGGTTTGTGGATTGATGATGTCCCGATTCCACCGGTTGGTATTAATGATGTGCTGATCAAAATCAAAAAGACGGCGATTTGCGGAACCGACGTCCATATTTACAACTGGGATGCCTGGTCCCAGAAAACCATTCCGGTGCCGATGGTTATCGGCCATGAGTTTGTCGGCATGGTCGAAAAAACCGGTGAAAACGTGGCGGATTTTCATCCGGGCGACATCGTCAGCGGCGAGGGACATATTGTCTGCGGCCGTTGCCGCAACTGTCTGGCCGGGCGTCGGCACCTCTGTATGAATACCAGCGGCGTGGGGGTCAACCGCACCGGCGCCTTTGCTGAATATCTCAGTATTCCCATGACCAACGTCTGGTTCGCCGATCCCAAAATCCCTCTGGAGATTACGGCCATCTTCGATCCGTTGGGCAATGCCGCGCATACCGCGCTTTCATTCAATGTCTTGGGCGAGGACGTGTTGATTACCGGCGCCGGGCCGATCGGAATTATGGCCGCGGCGATCGCCAGGCATGCCGGCGCACGCCACGTGGTTATCACGGATGTCAATCCCTATCGTCTTGATTTGGCGCGCAAAATGGGGGCAACCCTGGCCCTGGACGTGCGCACCGCGAGTGTTGCCGCGGCGCAGAAAAAGCTGGGCATGAAAGAGGGCTTTGACGTGGGACTCGAAATGTCGGGGAATTCCGCGGCCCTCCGGGATATGGTTGCCAATATGTGCCACGGCGGAAAAATCGCGCTCCTGGGAATTTTGCCGCAGGATGCGCCCATTGACTGGAACACTGTCATTTTCAGCATGCTCACCATCAAGGGTATTTACGGACGCGAAATGTACGAGACTTGGTATAAGATGACGACGATGATCCAGAGCGGACTCAATATCGCGCCTATTATCACCCACCGGTTTCATTATACCGAGTTTCAAAAGGGGTTTGACATCATGCGCTCGGGTAATTCCGGGAAAGTTATCCTGGATTGGGAGGGCTGAAGGCGGATGACAGAAATCGGACCGAGGGCTGTAGGCCGTTGGCTGTGAACCATAATCAGTGATTAAAAAACACTGGCGTCCCACAGGGGCGCCATGGGCTGTGGACTGTAGGCTGTAGGCTGTGGGTCGGAACAGAATAAACACAGATGGGAAAAACCGGAACTGCGGTTTTGATAATGGTTTTTCATAGCCCTCGGTTTTATTGGGGTTTTCCCACAGTCAATAGCCCACAGCCCTCAGCCCAAGCATCCTATGGGATGCTACTGATTAAAAAAAATTACCTCGAAAATTACGGGATCATTCTTTTGTCCGGTATAGGTTGCCTATAGTCCACGGGCGACAGCCAACGGTCTATGGTCTTCAATCGGGAGAAGCAGAAATGTTAGGCGCAATGCAGGAACATTTGACCGCACAACTCGCTCAGATCCGCGAGAGCGGTCTGTTCAAAGAAGAGCGGATGCTTGCCGGTCCCCAGGGCGGACGGGTCATGGTCCAGGGCGGGCGCGAGGTGCTGAACATGTGCGCCAACAACTACCTCGGCCTGGCGGCGCATCCGGATGTGATTGCCGCGGCCAAGGCCAGCCTGGACCGGTGGGGTTACGGCTTGTCCTCGGTTCGTTTTATCTGCGGCACGCAGGTTATCCATAAGGAACTGGAACGCCGGCTCGCTGAATTTCTGGGTACCGACGACACCATCCTGTATTCCTCCTGTTTCGACGCCAACGGCGGGCTGTTCGAGACCCTGTTGAACGAGCAGGATGCAGTCATCAGTGACGAGCTTAACCACGCCAGCATCATTGACGGTATCCGGCTATGCAAGGCCAACCGTCTGCGGTATAAAACCTCCGACATGGCCGATCTCGAGGAGCGCCTCAAGGAAGCACGCAACGCCCGGTTCCGGCTGATCGCCACCGACGGCGTGTTTTCCATGGACGGCACGATTGCCCGGCTTGACGAAATTTGCAACTTGGCGGACCGCTACGATGCGCTGGTTATGATTGACGATTCGCATGCCGTCGGGTTCCTGGGGCCGACGGGGCGCGGGACCCACGAGTATCGGCGGGTCTGTGGCCGGGTGGATATCATCACCGGGACGCTGGGCAAGGCGCTGGGCGGCGCCAGCGGCGGCTACACGAGCGGACGCAAGGACCTTATCGCGCTGTTGCGCCAGCGTTCGCGGCCCTACCTTTTTTCCAACACGGTGGCGCCCATGATCGTGGCCGCCGCGCTGAAAACGCTGGAGATCCTTTCAGCTTCCACGGTCCTGCGTGACAAGCTCATGGAAAATACCCGCTACTTCCGGGAAGGCTTGGCGGCGGCCGGCTTCCGGATCAAAGCGGGTGTGCATCCGATTGTGCCGATCATGCTGGGCGATGCCGTGCTGGCCCAGAAAATGGCCGCGCGGCTTCTTGAAAAAGGCGTCTATGTTATCGGCTTTTTCTACCCCGTGGTTGCCAAGGGCCAGGCGCGTATCCGGGTTCAGATATCCGCCGCCCATACGCGCGCGGACCTGGATTTCGCCCTCCAGATGTTCAGGGCGGTCAAACAGGAATTCGGACTGTAAGCAGGTCGTAGACCGAAGAAAGATGTCGGATGACAGACATCAGCGATCAGGCGTTTGTAAGATGGTCTGAATATTTCAGTCCACGGTCTACGGACTACAGCCCACAGCCTGTTTTTCAGTGCTCGGCCGGCAGATTGGCTTCGTATGCTTCCGCCGATAGCAGGGTGTTCACATCATCCGTATGGTCCGGTTTCATCCGGAAAAGCCAGCCGGCGCCAAAAGGATCCGCATTAATAACCTCCGGCTTGTCAGCTAATGCTTCGTTGACTTCCACAATGGTCCCGGCGATGGGCGCATAAACGTCGGAGGCGGCCTTGATGGACTCCACCACGACGGCTTCCTCGCCGGCATTCAGGTGCAGACTCAATTCCGGCAGTTCAACATAGGTGATGTCGGAAAGCTGGCGCTGGGCAAAATCCGTAATGCCTATTTCAATTCCATCATCCTGCGTCCGGACCCATTCATGCGTTTTCGTATATCTTAAATCGTCAGGATTGTGTAACATAACTTCTCCTTTTGGTTTGGGCCTGATGACCGCAGACCGCACGGTCTTCTCCAAGTGATTTATCGCATTGTCATTTTTATGTTATCTTTTTTGACTATGCAACATTTATTTGCGAAAATTTACACATTTTCATCACGGGCCCCGTTATTAAGTCAATTCAGTAGCATCCCATAGGATGCTTTGGCTGAGGGCTGTGGGCTATTGACTGTGGGAAAACCCCAATAAAACCGAGGGCTATGAAGGACCATTATCAAAACCGCAGTTCCGGTTTTTCCCATCTGTGTTTATTCTGTT
>JBDRJR010000105.1:0-35013 GCA_043814705.1 Verrucomicrobiota bacterium
GGAACTTGAGCAGGCGCGTCAATCGGCGCAGGCGCTCACGGCGAATTATGAGGTGCGCGTCAAGGAGCTTGACGTCCAAATAGGCGAGCGCACATCCCAGCAACAGGCATCCGCGCGCGAGCTTGAGACCCGGCAAAACGAAATAGAGCGGCTCAACGCCGCATTGGCCGGGAAGGAAGAGCAATGGGCGCAAACAGCTCGCGCCTGGGATTCCGCCCGTTCTGAAAACGAGAGTCAGATCCAACAGCTGACCCGGCAGGTTGAGGCATTGACGGCCGATCAGGCGGCCGGGCAGTCGGCGCTGGCGCAGGCCCGGGCGGAACTTGAGCAGGCGCGTCAGGAGACGCGGGATCGCGAACAAACACTATCTGCCCGGGAAAATGAATTCAACGAACGCATTTCTGATCTCAAGGGTCAGATTCAAGATATGTCGGGGAATTTGACTGCGCGCGCGCAGGAAGTTGCCGCCCAGCGCGAACGCATGGAAGCGCTCATGGGCGAACATCTCCAGAAAGAGACGCAACTCAAAGATAGAATCGAGGAATTGACCGGTCGTCTGAATGCGCTCAATCAGGAACTGGAAACCGCGCGGAGTGAATTGATCCGTTACGAGGCGGATCTTAAGGGGATGTCTGAGCGCGTGGTCGGCATGGAAAACAGCGTGACGGAGGCTGTTAACGAGGCGGAACAGCAGAAGGTCCGTTGTCAAGGGCTTCAGGAACAACTTGATCAAAAGGAAAAAGAGGTTTCTGACAACCGGGACCTGTTCGAACATATATTAATGACCGAATTAACCCATCGCGAAGCGGAATTGTCCCAGGAGGAATCCGTCTTCCAAGCCGTGCAAACCGCTTTTTCCAGCAAACAGCAATCCCATCTCAAACGAATTGCCGATATTCAAAAATACATCAAGGGCGATTTGGTTGATTGCCGTGCGGCTTATCTGTGCCAGAAGCAGGCTTTTGAAAGCACCGCGAAATTAGAGGCGGAGCTTGTGCAACAGCGCGCGTTGTCGGCCGGCTTGCAGGAACGCAGTTGCCAGGCGGAACGGGCGTTGAAACAACGCGAAGCGGAGTGGAGCGATCGGATGCGTGAATTGGAACAGCAATATCGCGCCGCCGTGGAGCACACTGGTCAGACGGACAGCGAATTTCAACGGCGTGAAATACTCTGGGCGACGGAAAAGGCCAAGTTTGATCAAGCGCACAAGGCGCTCCAGCAAAGACTGGTGGAATCCGAGAAAGTTGCCGAGGCCACGCGCATCGAATTGCACGAACGCGAATTAGGTTATCAGGCGTCACTGAAGGAAAGTCAGGATGGCATTGACGCGGCGATGCGCAAGGCTCAGGCGGCCGATATGGAGTGCGATAAAATCCGGCAGGATTTAAATCAACTCCGAGACCTCTTCCAGGAGCGCCAAAATGCGGACAAGGAACGCGAGCGGGAAATCGCCGAACTCCAGCACTTGAATGAGGTTTTAGGGGATGTTCGGCGGCAGGAAGAAGCACGTTTTCAAGAAGCGCTTAAACAGCAACAACGTGAAGCGGAAACGAAGGTTACGCTTTTGAACGCCAAGGACACAGAGCTGGGAGAACTCCGGCAAACGCTCAAAGGTGAAACGGAGACCCGGCAGGCAATTGTGGTAAAACTGGCTCAAATGGAAAAAGCCTTTGCCGAGGCACAAAACACGGCGCATCAATTGAATGATAAAATGGCTCAGGATCAAACGGCGATCCGTGATTTGCAGGAACGCACACAGCTGGAGCAAAACGAGCTGAATCTGCGGCTGGACGCCGTTCTTGTTGAGCGACGGGAGTTGGAAGCCCGTCTTGCCAATGCGATGGAGGCGTTTGAAAAGCAGAAAGTTTTATTGGCGGATGAGAAAAAACAGGCGGCCTTGCGCGAGGATGAGTGGCAACAACAAATGGAGCAAGGCCGGGGAGAATGCGAGGCCCTGCGCAAGCGCCTGGAACAGGCGCTTAACGATCTGGAACAGAGCCGGTCGGAATACGCAAACTTAAGCAAGCGCCTGGAACAGGCGTCCAACGATCTGGGCCAGACCAGTCAGATGCACGAAGAAAACATGAAAGCCGCCCGGTTAAAGATGGAAGAGCTCCAGCGGAGCACAGTCCAGCTTCAACAGGAATGTCAGAGCGCCACCATGCGCTTTGAACAGCAAAAGAAGTTTTATGAAGAAGAACGGGGCCTGCGGCGCCAAAAGGAACAGGAATTGCATCAGCAACGAAAAAATTACCAGGAAGTCGAAGGGGTTCTGCGTCAAAAGGAACAGCTTCTAATTCAGCAGAAACGTCAGTTTGATGAGGAATTGGCGCGGTTCCGCCAGAGGGAAGGCGCAATGGCGCGCCGCACCGAGCAGATACAGCAAGACGGGCGAATATCCGCTGTCAAGTCAGCGGTGCTTGCGCCGGCGGTGAGTCTTCCGGCTTTGAGCCGCGAGCCGTTAACTGCAAATGCACCGAACCACGGCGTGACCAACCCGGAATTAGCCGGACCCCCGCGCCAGTCACACGCCGGTCTTTTGTCCAAAGCCGGCAAAAGTCTTGATGTAATCGACACGGCATCCGATGTAAACAATTTGCCGGTTCAGGAATTGCCGAGTGCGGGAGAAATTCGTGCGGCGGTTGAACCCGTATCCAGTCCGGAAACGCAAGAAACGGTTGATTCCCTGCCTCCGGTTGATCCTGAAGCCATGCGCAAAAGCACGTGGCCCGACAAGATATCAAAAGTATTGTCGAAGCGCAGAACGAAGTTGTCCGCATCCGGGTTGAAGATTCACAATATAATCAAGTAAAACACGCCAAACGGTTATCAGATGGAGCCCAATAATATTCCGCAAATCAGGGCCGCGAAAAAGCCGATGTCACTAACGGCTCAAGCCGCAGATGCGGCGGGCAAGCCGCCCAAGCTGTTTGCCCGCCTGAGTATGGCGCCGCCCACGGCGCCGCAGGTAATTGGCGATCCAGGCAAGCGGGGCGATGTATCCGGATTTTCCGGTAAGCAACGATTGATGGGATGGGTGATCGGTTTTTTAATTGCCGTTATTATAGTGTTATTGGCCGCGATCAAACTGGTGCACACCGAAGCAAAAAATGCAAAGCAGTCAAACATGGCCGTCGTGGAACAGATCGAAAATTTAAGGGCTTCCATGGCGGCCGTCGAAAAAGAGAAAGCGGTCCTAAAGACCAGCATCGCCGAACTGGAAAAGCAGGTTGTGGAAGGGGCCGCTCGACAAAAGGCCCTGGAGCAATTACGGGAAAAGCTGGCGCAAGAAAATAAAGCCCGGACTGAAGTCGAAGTAAAGCTGGTTGAAAACGGCGAATTGCGGCGAGTAGCTCAAGATGAAATTGCGGATTTGCACCGCAAGATCAACGATATGGAAGAACAAATAGCCGGCGCGGAGCAATGGGCCGATGCTTTGCAGGATGAATTTGGAAAAGAACAGAAAGCCCGCAAGGAATTGGAGGCCAAGGCTGGCAATCAAGCCCAGGCGCCGGTGGACGCGCAGGCCGAACATGTCGCCGAAGGCCCAAGCCAGCAGAAGGCCAGCGATCAGATTCAAGCCGAGCTGGTCAGGGAAAAACAGGTGCATACGGAAATCAAAGCCCGGATTGTCGAAGCCAACCAGGCGCGTGCGTCAGCGGCGCAGACGATGGCAGGGCTGAAACAAAAATTAATCGAAGGTGAAGCGCAGTCCCAGTTACAGGACCGGCTCCAGGCGGAATTGGCGGATGCCCGCAAGATGAATGCCGAGATGAAAGATGAAGCTCAACGCGTCATGGCTTTCCGCGCGGAGGCCGAACAGGCTGTGGCCGACTTGACTATCCAGCTTGCAGCTGCGCAGACCAACATTAACGTTGCGCCGGAACAGGCCGGCGTGATCCTGCAGATGCAAGCCGATGTGGAAAAGGAAAAACAGGCAAACGTGGCCGCCATGGCGCAGTTGGAAAAAGAAGAGGCCATTATAGACGCCGCCCAGAAAGAAAAGACGGTGTTGCAAGCCCGTATCGCCGAACTGGAAAAGCAGTCTGCGGAAGGGGCCGTCCAGCAAAAAGCCCTGGAACAACTGCGGGAAAATCTGGCGCAAGCCAAACAAGCCCAAGCTGAAGCCAAAGCGAAACTAACCGGCTTAGCCGAAGCGAAGAAAGCGGTCCAAAATGAAACGGCAGACTTGAAACGCAGGCTAAATGACGTCGATAACCAGATGGATAAGCAGGCGAAACAGATCAAGGCGCTGAAAGGCCTTCAGGCCGAATTGAGTGAAGAACAGAAAGCCCGCCAGAAATCAGAGGCCGAAGCGGAAAAGAAAACCATGGCGCTGGCATCCGTGGAGCAAGAGCGTGATGCCTTGAAAAGCCGGCTTGCGGATATGGAACAGCAATATGCGGCCAGACAGGAACAGGTAAAAGTAGTGGCGCAGGTACGGGCCGACCTCAAGCGGGAACGGGAACTGCGCGAGCAGACTGATAAACGCGCAGTCGCAATGGCGGCCCAGGAAAAAGCGCGCGCCAGGCAGATCCGGGAATTGAAAGATCAGGTGCAGACCGCGGCCAAAAATAATACAGCGCTGGCCAAGGACCTGGAACACCAGTCACAGCAGGCCGCCATTGAGCGCAAGGCGGCCGATGAAATGCCGGCAGTTGAAAGCAAACAAGCGCATGGCGAACCGGAAAGCGTGACGGCGGCGGAGAAAAAAATTCTGGTCCAGGCCGCGGGCAAGCCGGAAACCGGCGCGACCGAGTCGGCGCCAGACGCGGATAAAACCACCGGCGAAGCAAGCGGCGCGTTGCGCCCGGCCGTATCCGAGGCCAACCGGCATTACATGATGGGGATCCAGAAATGGGATGCGGGCGACGTGGACGGCGCCATAGCGGAGTTCAAAAAAACCGTCAGTCTGGATAGTTCGGCGGCCGGCGCCTACTATAATATTGCGTTGGGTTATGCCAGGAAGGGTGATCGTGACAAGGCCTGTGATTATGCGTATCAAGCCGGGGAAATCTACTTAAAAAACAAGAATAACAAGCAGGCGACCCGCATGGTCGTGTTTATTAAAAAAATTGATCCTACCTCATCCCTTATTGAAAAACTGCGCAAGCAAATAGCCAAAAAGCAGTCGTAAGTCCGAAAAAGTTGTTTTTAATTCCCAGCCTTACACGGCCAGGCCGGCGCGGAAGGCCTGGATGTTGATGTCAATCAGCGCCGCCGAAGCGCCGGGGAAATGGGATGCCATGGCGTTCTCGATGGCACCGACCGGAATCAGCGGCTTGCGCTTCAGCCATGCGCCCAGCATGACAAAGTTTGCCGCCTTGGTCCCCCCCAGGCGATCGGCGATTTCCGTGGCTGGAACCAGCACATGGCGCGCATCCATGTGAACCTTGCACAGGGACTGATTAACAACGGCCACCCCGTTTTTATCGAGCGCGGGCATAAAGCGGTCGGCACTCGGTTGGTTCATGACAAGGATGGAATCAAACCTTTCCGCGATTGGCGCCGCGATTTCATTTGCAGAAATAATTACCTGGCAATTGGATGTGCCGCCGCGGACTTCGGCGCCGTAGGCGGGGAAAAACGTGACGTGCTGGATGGTCTCGACAGCCAGACGGGCCAGCAGTTTGCCTAACGCGATGACCCCTTGTCCGCCGGATCCGGCGATGAGAACCCGCTCATGCATGGATGCGCACTCCTTCCTTCCTGAAAATCCGTACGGGGAATTGAACTGCCATTTCCCGGCCGACAAACTGCAGGGCTTTTTGCGGCGAGAGCCGTAAATAGGTTGGGCAGGGCGAAAGGACTTCAACGAAGCTGTAGCCTTTGCCGGCCACTTGGGACTGAAAGGCGGTTAACAGCGCTTTTTTCGTGGCGATTACACCGGCATAGCCGTCAAGCGCGACCCGCTCGATGTAATAGGGCTGATCCAGCGTATTTAGTAATTCGCACATGCGGATTGGGCATCCCATGGTTGCTGAATGACGCCCGATCGGCGATGTGGCGGTGACTTGATCTACCAGCGTGGTGGGCGCCATTTGGCCGCCGGTCATGCCATAAACGGTGTTGTTGATAAAGATGACCGTAATCGGCTCGCCGCGATTGGCGGTGTGGATGGTTTCGGTCATGCCGATGGCCGCCAGGTCGCCGTCACCCTGGTAACTGAATACGATGCGGTCGGGCAGGGCCCGCTTAATACCGGTGGCGACCGCTGGGGTCCGGCCGTGCGCCGCCTCTGATATGTCGCACTTTAAATAAAAATAGGCGAATACGGCGCACCCTACCGGCGCCACGCCGATCGTGCGCTCCCGAATTTCCAGTTCATCCAGCACTTCGGCAAGCAGTTTATGAACGGTGCTGTGTCCGCAACCGGCGCAGTAGTGCATCGGGGCATCAGTCAGCGAAGCCGGGCGTTGATAACTATTCTTTGGTGTTTTCATGCATAAGGTTATTGGTGATGAGTCGCGGCGGTCAGTGCGGTCAAGGCGTTGAGTATATCGGTTTCAGTCGGCACCCGGCCGCCGGGAAAACCATTGAAACGGACCGGTGTCGCGCCATTCACCGCCAGACGCACATCCTCGAGCATCTGACCGCAATTCATTTCCACGACCAGGATAGCCTTGACCTGGTGTGCCAGACGCTCCAGCTGTTCATTCGGGAACGGCCAGAGCGTAATGGGCCGCACCAAGCCGGCCTTGATGCCCTGGGCGCGCGCCTTGCGGACCACGCCCTTGCTGATCCGGGCGCAGGTGCCCCAAGCGGCGATCAGCCATTCACAATCTCCGGTTCCCGTTTCTTCCGCTTTTGTTTCGGCCGCGGCGATCTGGCGGTAGCAAGCCTGCAGTTTGTGATTATGTTTTTCCAAGGCACCTTCATCCATGAAAAGCGAACGAATACATTGAGGCGGCCGCCCCTTGGCGCCGGTCAGCGCCCATGGCTTGGGTGGAGCCGGCGGCAGTGGATCTTCGTGCAGTCGAATAGGTTCCATCATCTGGCCCACGCGCCCATCGGCCAGGATCATGACTGGAATGCGGTATTTATCGGCCAGGGAAAACGCCTGCAGAGTCATATCGTGCATTTCCTGGACGGAAGCCGGCGCCAACACGATGATATGATAATCCCCGTGACCGCCACCCTTGGTGGCTTGGAAATAATCACCCTGCGAAGGATCAATATTACCCAGACCCGGTCCGCCCCGCTGAACGTTGATGATCACGGCGGGCAATTGCGCGCCGGCCAGGTAGGAAATGCCCTCTTGCTTCAAGCTGATACCCGGTGATGACGAACTGGTCATTGCGCGCACCCCGGCCACGGAAGCTCCAAACACCATGTTGATGGCGGCCAACTCGCTTTCGGCCTGGATGAACACGCGGCCGTGTTCGGGCATGTGCCTGGCCATATAGGCCGTCAACTCGTTTTGCGGGGTAATGGGATAGCCGAAATAGCACTGACAACCGGCGCGGATGGCGGCCTCGGCGGCGGCTTCGTTGCCCATCATGAGCACCCGGGAGGAAAAAACATCATCAGGCTTTTTCATGGAATAATCAGTATTTCAATGGCGGCCTCGGGGCACATCCGGGCGCATTTCAGACAGCCCAGACACTCCTCCGTGCGCGTGGTTTCAACAACATGATAGCCCTTGTGGTTCAAAGCGGTTGAGATGGCCAGCACGTGCCGGGGACATAGAGGGATGCACAACTCACAGCCTTTGCACCGCTCACGGTCAATGGATACACGCCAATGTTTTTTCATCGCGAGTCCAAGCTTTAATGAATGCCACGATCGCCAAATCAATAAAAGTTTTGCACGAAATGGCAAGTGTGTCCAGAAAATTTACAATAATGAATAAACGTAAATTTCCGGCGTTGTTGCGGTATGACCGGAAATATGCAATACTTAACAACTGTCCGGATAAAACGCTTAAAATAGAAAGGCGCCATGCATGCGCGTATCCGTTACCCAGCCTTGCGGCGCCTGATTTAAGAGAAGTTATGCTCAAGGTGCCGCATACCGTGTTGGAGGAAATCCGTCTCAATAACGATATTGCGACGGTAATTGGCGCCTATTTCACGCTCCAGCGCAGTGGCGCCACCTTCAAGGCCCTCTGCCCGTTCCACAAGGAAAAAACGCCATCCTTCATGGTTAATCCCCAGCGCCAGACCTACCACTGCTTCGGATGCGGCGCGGGCGGGGATGTCTTCCGGTTCATGATGGATTACGAAAAAGTTGATTTCATGACGGCTGTAAAAATGCTGGCCCAGCGCGCTGGCATCCGGCTGAAACTGGAATCGGACGGTGATGATGACCGGGGCGGTAAGGACGCGCTTTACGAAATTAATGCGCTCGTTGCCAAGCTCTATCAGCAGTTCCTGCTTAAACGTTCGGAAGGCGAAGCCGCCCGGAAATATTTAACGTCGCGCGATCTGCCGTCCGTGATTGTCGAGGAATTTATGATCGGTTTTGCCCCGGAACGCTGGGATACCGTCCTGAATTGGGCCGGGAAAAAATTCACGCGCGAGCAATTGGAAGCCGCCGGCCTGGTCATTCCTGCCCGTCCGCGCACCGCGGATCCAGCACCGACCGAAGGATCCGCGCGCTGGTATGACCGCTTCCGTAACCGGCTCATGTTTCCCATCCAGGATGAACAGGGGCGCGTCGTGGGGTTCAGCGGGCGCGTATTGGCCGCCGAGGCCGAAGGCGCCAAATATGTCAACACGCCGGAGACGGCATTGTTTCATAAAGGCCGCATGCTCTATGCGCTTCATAAGGCGCGCCGCGCCATTGTGGAATCGCGCGAGGCCATTGTCTGCGAGGGGCAGATTGACGTCATCCGCTGTCACTTGGCCGGGTTTTCGACGGCGGTCGCGGCCCAGGGCACGGCATTTACCGCCGACCATGCCCGTATTCTCAAGCGCTATGCCGACAGCATTGTGCTTGTCTTTGATGCCGACCGTGCCGGGCAGGACGCCGCCTTGCGCGCGGCGGATACTTTTCTCCAGGTGGGACTGGTGGTGCGCATCGCGGCGCTCCCGGCAGGCGATGATCCCGATTCGCTGATCCGGCGCAAGGACGGTGCGGTTGCATTTAAGCAACTTCTCAATGACGCCAAGTCGGCATTGGATTTTCAAATCGATGTGCTTACCGGCCGCGAAAAGCCGGATACGGAAGCCGGCCTGATGCGGTTGGCCACGGCCGTGGTAGCCACGATTGCCCGTACACCCAATGCCGTCCAGCAGTCCCGGCTCATCCAGCAGGCCGCCACGCGTTTAGCCGTGCCGACGACAGCGCTTCAGCAGGAATTGGACAAGGTTCTGCGGCACAGTCGGCGGGTAGCCGTAACGCCCGCGCCCCAGCAGACGGATCCGGCGATGGCGCGGCCGAATAAGGAACTGGCATTGGCCGAACACCTGGCGGCGAATCCGGAATTGGCGGGACTGGTTAGAAAATATTTACCGCTGGAGCTGGTGACGGATTTATCGTGCCGTCAGGTGATTCAGGCCTGTCTGCAGGCGGAGCAGAACAAGCGGGATGTCATGAGTATTATCGCGGAGCAGGATAATGAGGAGCGTGATCTATCCCGGTTTGTGGCCCAGGCGCTGGCCGCGCCGGCCAAGATCAAGAGCGATTTCGCGACCCGGGAAGAGTCGGTTAAATCGCTTATTCTGGGTATCCGCACGGCGGCGCTTCAGCGGCGCCGGAAGGAAATCGCCCGGCAATGCCAAAGCGTGCGTGTGCAGATGGGCTCCAAACTGAATTCCGTGGAGGGGAAAAATCTGGATTTGGAATATACTCAACTGGGGTATGATATGGCCAAGCTTAAACAGTGGGATACCGCTGTGCCGGTGATGGAAGTGATGTGATGTTTTACGCCGGCACGGAATTAAACTTGAAAAAAATGATCGGATGGGATAGCTTGGAAATACACCGGCGGCTCAAACCGATAAACCGAATCCGGAGTTAAAAAACGACGTTACTTTTAAGCTGTTACAAAGGATGTGACTATGAGTTTTTTCAGCCAGTTATTTGGAAAATGCGCCCGGGGGCGCGCAACTTTGACACGGCCGGCGGAAGACCGGGTTTACGTGGTGGACGCCACCGGCATGGTGGATCCGCGCCAGCGCAATGGCGGCGGCCAGGCCAGTCCCCGCGACCATTTTGCGATCCTGCGTCTGCTGGCCCAGTTTGCCGGCCGGGAAGGAATTGAAATCCAGGCAGTATTTACCGGCCGCCCTCTGCGTGAAGCCGGTGATGGCCAGGAATTCAAGGGTGTCCGCGCGTTCTACGCCGAGAACACCGCAAGCGCCCAGGCCAGGATGAAAGATCTGGTCCGCAAACTGGCTGTCCGCAAAGATGTGGTTTTGCTTACGGCGGATGCCGCGCTGGAACGGGATGCTGGCAGTCTGGGTGCGGTTTGTATGCGGCTTTCGACTTTGCGGAAAAGTTTTGACGATCGTGATGACCGTGATCGGGACCGGAGCGATCAGGGGAATCGCGGCGAACATGGTGACCGTAGAAATCGTGAACGCGGTGATCGTGACCGTGGAAATCGGGAGCATGGCGACCGTGATCGTCAACAGCGGCTCAATCATAATCGCAATCCTGTGTCCGAAATGTCGGAAGAGCCCGCCGCGGAGGCAAAATCGAGCGAAAAAGTCAATCCTTCCGTACTTGACCTGATTGATCCAGTCTAATCCGGCGCGCGCGATTGTGGTTGTAGCATGAAAAGCGCAATCCCCGCCGCCACCGAGGCGTTGAGCGATGTGATACGCCCCTGCTGGGGAATGCTCACGATGTGGTGGGCCTGATTGAGAATGTGCTGACCGACGGCCCGGTGTTCGCCGCCGATCACCAGCAGGATCTTCTTAGGATTCCGTTCGCTTAGACGCCGGAGGTCTTCCTTTCCGCGCGCGTCCAGTCCCACCAGTGTGAAACCCAAATGCAGGAGTGCCTTGACGTATTCGTTGGCGGTATGGTCCCGGGCAATTTTGAGATATTCGGTGGCGCCGGAGGAAGCCTTGACAACCGAGGGATAAATTTCAGGAACGCCCCGATTTGCCAGCAGGACATTCTGCCAGCCGAAAATTTCGGCACTGCGCAAAATGGCGCCGACGTTCTGGGGGTCCTCCACATTGTCAATCAACAGTAAACGGTCGGCTTCCTGCAGGTCTTCCAGAGAGGCGTAAGGATAGGATTCCGTTTCCAGCACGACACTCTGATGTTCCGTTGTCCGGCATAAATCAAAGAGTTGGCGCTTGTCGGCAACGGTCACGGGCACCTTGGCTTCGTTCAACAGTTCAGTGAGTTTGCGCCGCCGTGAGCCGGTTACTCCGCTCGGGCCGAAATAGGCCTTTTGAATCGAGCGGCGCCGGGCGCGCACAACCTCGAAGGCCGGATTAATGCCGTAAATATATTCGGTGGTCATGGTGGCGCTATTTTGAATATTAACAGGTAGGGCGGTTTCACCGAAACCGCCGTCATTTAGGCCAAATATACAAACATATTTCGCCTGTCTTAATCAGACCGGATCGAATAGGATTCTCGCGGATGTAATTGGTCTTGGCAATGAAAATTTTATCGGTTTATTTTAACCGATTGTCGGCGAAATCTATTGACATTTGTTTCTTAAAACGATACATTGTTTCCTATGAATGAACAAATCATAGGGGCTAATATTCGCCGGCTGCGGCAACGTTCCGGCTTGACGTTAACGGCTCTGGCCAAAAAAGCCATGATGACCAAAAGCGCTTTGTCCAAAATTGAAACCGGACAAACTTCATCCCCCATTTCCACTCTTTTGCGCATTGCCGCGACGCTGGAAGCAACCATAGCGGAGTTTTTTATCGAGGAAACAACCAATCCCCCGTTTATCCTGACCCGCAAAGGAGAAGGCCAGATCATTTCGCGCGACGGCTCGCAATGGGGATATGCTTATGAAGCGCTGGCATTGAAGCTGAAACAAAAAATCGGCGAGCCATTTCTGCTGACTATTCGGCCGGGCGACCCCAAGGGACAATTCCAGCATGGCGGCCAGGAATTTATCTACATGCTTTCCGGTCAAATGGAATTTTCGATTGGCGGCACAGTTCTAAAGCTGAATCCCGGCGATTCGTTATATTTCGACCCCGCTTTATTGCATACCACCAAGGTAACCGGGAAGCATCCGGCTGTTTTTCTTTGTATATTCATGCAGAACGTATCCAAATAATGCGGAAAGGAAAGCGGTTATGATTCCAATCAATCTCTCCGGCAAAACAGCCATTATAACCGGTTCCGGCCAGGGACTCGGCGCGAGTGCCGCCGTATTGCTTGCCCGGGCAGGCGCAAACGTGGTCATCAACTACTTTAATGATCCGCAGGGCGCGAACCTTCAGCGTGCCAAAGTCACGGCGGATGCAATCGGCTCTGCCACGCTATTGATTGATGCCGATGTGCGTGATCTTGCGGCCGTGACGGCCATGTTCAGCCGGACTATTGATCATTTCGGGCAAGTTGACTTCGTCGTCAACAATGCAGGCATCCTCCGGGATCGGAGCATCAAAAAAATGACCAGCATGGAATGGAACGATGTAATTAATACTAATTTGACGGGTGTATTTAATGTCTGCAAGCTGGCGGCGGAGAAATTATCCGATGGCGGGCGGATTGTTAATGTGTCCTCAATATCAGCTTTCCAGGGTTTTTTTGGGCAGTGCAATTATGCGGCCGCCAAGGGGGGCGTGGTGAGCCTGACTAAGGTGTTAAGCAAAGAATTAGCCCGGAGAAATATCACGGTCAACGCGGTGGCGCCGGGCGTGGTCCTGACGGAAATGGGCAAATCCATTTCGGAAGAAGTTCGCACGGAAATGCTGAAATCCATTCCCCTGGGTCGTTTTGGAGAACCGGACGAGATCGGCAAGGTGATCCTGTTTCTCTGCAGTGATCTCGCTTCTTATGTTACTGGCCAGACAATTCACGTCAGCGGCGGCTGGTGGGTATGACGCGCCCTTTGCGCCAAAATGAGTAAAGGTTTGAAGGCAACACCACAACCCGCGCGACAAGATTTGGGTTGCGGGTTGCCAGGACAGGAGGGGTAAATGGGAAAACAGGAAATTATTCATCCGGTTTTATCGGATCTGTCGGCGAATATGAAGCGCGGTAAAATCGTGACCGTTGAGCAGGCCGTGCGCTTGATTAAAACCGGTGATACGGTGGCGACCGGCGGTTTTGTCGGCATCGGGTTTGCCGAGGAAATTGCGATAGCCCTCAAAAAATATTTTTTAGAGACCGGTCAACCCAGGGATTTGACGCTGATTTATGCAGCCGGCCAGGGCGATGGCAAAGACCGTGGGTTGAACCACCTGGCGCATGAGGGGTTGATAAAACGGGTTGTCGGCGGCCATTGGGGGCTTGTGCCAAAAATGCAGAAGCTTGCCCTTGAAAATAAAATAGAGGCTTATAATTTCCCGCAAGGTGTGATTACCCACATGTACCGGGACATAGCCGCGCATAAACCACGAACAATCACGCACGTGGGGCTTGGAACTTATGTCGATCCGCGTCATGGCGGCGGCAGGATAAATTCCCGTGCCGCGGAAGACCTGGTTGAGTTAATCAATTTTGACGGACGGGAATATCTGGCCTACAAGACCTTTCCGATCACCATTGCAATTATCCGGGGTACGACCGCCGATGCGGACGGCAATATTACAATGGAGCGAGAGGCGCTGACCCTGGAAGCTCTGTCAATTGCCACGGCCGCGAGAAATTCCGGCGGTTTTGTGATGGTACAGGTTGAACGCATTGCCGCGCGCGGCTCGTTGCATCCAAGGCAAGTCAAGATTCCGGGGGCCATGGTGGATTGCGTCGTGCCGGTCAAGGATGCGGAAAATCATTGGCAAACCTTTGCGGAAAAATACAACCCGGCGTATAACGGCGAAATTCGCGCCCCATTGACAACCATCCGGCCCATGGCCCTGGACGAAAGAAAAATCATTGCCCGCCGGGCCTTGTTCGAAATAACGCCGAACGCGATTGTCAATCTTGGCATTGGCATGCCCGAAGGCGTGGCCAACGTTGCGGCCGAAGAACAAATGCTCGATTATCTGACCATGACCACGGAAGCGGGCGTTTTTGGCGGCATTCCCGCCGGGGGCCTGAGCTTTGGGGCCGCAATCAACACGGAAGCCATTGTCGATCAGCCCAATCAATTCGATTTTTACGACGGGGGTGGACTTGATATCTGCGTGCTGGGTCTGGCGCAGGCTGATCGGCACGGCAATTTAAACGTGAGCAAGTTCGGAACACGCCTTGCGGGTTGCGGCGGTTTCATCAATATCAGCCAGAATTCAAAGGTCGTTGTTTTTGTGGGCACTTTTACGGCCGGTGGGTTGGCGTTGTCGATTCATGACGGCCGGTTATTCATCGACCAGGAGGGCAAGTCCAACAAATTCCTGAAACAGGTTGAACATGTGACCTTCAGCGGCCAGGTTGCCCTGAAAGACGAAAAGCCGGTGTATTATATAACGGAACGTTGTGTCTTTAAATTGACCAAAGATGGGCTGGAGTTGATCGAAATCGCCCCTGGCATGGATTTGGAAAAGCATATATTTTCCCAGATGGAATTTAAGCCGGTGCTGAAATGTCCGCCGCGACTGATGGATGCCCGGATTTTCGCCGAAGCGCCGATGAACCTGCGCCACGATTTACTCGCCATGCCGTTGGAGAAACGTTTCTTGTACCAAGCGAACGAAAACACGCTCTTCGTTAATTTCGAAGGGCTGGCGATCCGCGACCTGGCCCAGATTCAGCGGATCAAGGAAATGGCGGAAAAAATCTGCGCGCCGCTGGGGAAAAAGGTTTTTACAATCGTCAATTACGACAATTTCTCAATTGCCCCCGAGTTGATCGAGGAATATGCCGGCATGGTGCAGTATCTGGTTTCAAAATATTACCAGGATGTGACCCGTTATACCACCAGTGCATTCCTGCGTATGAAACTGGGCGATGCGTTGAACGAACGCGCCGTCGCCCCGCATATTTTCGAAAGCCTGACCGAGGCGGAACAGGCTTTGAAGCGCAACTGACGGCCGCAACCAAGCCGGTAACAACCTGCAGGGGACCAAACAATTAATGGAAGAATATTATGAGCAAAGTCAGCCTGATCGGAGCGTACAACACCAAATTCGGGGCGTTTGTAAAAAAGAACAAGGAAACCGGCGAAACAACGGATTTGTTGTCCATCTATGATCTGATCGTCGAAGCGGGGCGCGGCGCCATCCTGGATGCCGGCTTGTTGCCGAAGGATATAGACGCCGTTTGGGTCGGCGCATGTGCGCCGGGGCTCTTTGTGAATCAGGAGCATTTGGCTCCGGCGGCGGTCGAGATTGATCCGGAACATTTTCGTTTTATACCGATAACCCGGAGCGAAGCGGCGTGCGCTTCATCTTCCGTTGCGCTCTATAATGCGGTATATGGAATTGAGTCCGGCAGGTTCAAACGGGTATTGGCGATCGGCGTGGAAAAAATGTCCTTGTTGAACACCGCGGGCGTGACGCACGCGCTGGCCTGCTGTTCACATTGGCCGACGGAGGGCGCCAAGGGGATGTCTTTCCCGGATTTGTTCGCCGCATATGCCAAAGCTTATCAAGTGCATTATAATATTCCGGACGACATGCTGCGCAAGATGCTGGCGACAGTCGCGGCGTTGGCCTATAAAAACGGCGTCCTGAATCCGCTGGCGCATTTTGGCGCCGGCGGCCCGTCGGATAAATACAAACTGTTCACCGCCGACGCGATCCTGCAATTGCCGGCGGAAAAAAATCCGGTAATTTCCGCGCCGTTGCGTCTTCACGATTGCTCCCTAATTTCGGATGGGGCGGCGGCGGTTGTGCTAGCGCCGACGGTGCTGGCGCAGGCAGAGAAGCGGAAAACGGTCGAAATTGCCGGGATCGGTCATGCGGAAGATCGCTTGCCGATCGGCGCGCATGCCAACTTGTATGAACTGACGGCGGCGAAACATGCCGTTAACACGGCTTTTCGGGAAGCCGGCATTACGGTCCATGACATTCAGGTTGCCGAAGTTCACGACTGTTTTACGATCAGTCAATTGCTGTGCGTGGAAGCATTGGGATTGTCGCCCGATGGACGGGCGGGATACGATTATCTGGCCGGCCGATTTACTTCCGCGGATGTCTGTGCCGTCAATCTTTCCGGCGGACTTAAAGCCAAAGGCCATCCGGTTGGCGCAACGGGGGCTTCTATGCATGCGCTGATATATAAGCAGTTGGCCGGTGACCCGATTGGATTGGCATATGGCAAGGGTCAGCCGGAAATTGGCGTCACGCTCAATATCGGTGGGGCGGGAGTTACCAACTGTGTCACGGTGCTTCGCCGCCTGTGATGCGCTCGCTGGCTCGGTCAACTCGCAAAGGCAGCCTGATTTCATGTCCCATGCATAGCGGCGGCCAGTTCGCGGACCAGCCCGGCCAGCCGGCCTTTGCGGGCCGCCTCCACCAGTGCACTGCCGACCACAACGGCATCGGCATGCCGGACTGCTTCACGCGCCTGGGTGCCGTTGCTGATGCCGAACCCGGCGGCGATGGGCAAATCCGTGCAGGTTCGCAGACGGTCAATATTTTTCTTTGTGCTGAGCACCAGCCGCGTGGGCGGCACCCGCCGCTTGCGCGCTCCGGTCACGCCTTTCACCAGGATGTAATATACAAATCCATCCGCTCCCGCCAGCAATCGGCGGGCCCGCTCCGGCGAGGTGGTCGGCGCAATGAGTTGAATAAACAACAGCCCGTGGCGTTTCATCGGCGCGCGCAGTTCGGCCGATTCCTCGAACGGCAAATCCACCACCAGCAGTCCGTCAATGCCCGCCCGTGCCGCGTCCCGGCATAATGCATCATATCCATATCGGAATAACGGATTGGCATAACTGAACAGGATCATCGGGACCTTAAACGAGCGGCGTAAACGTGCGGCCAGGGCCAGGATCAGTTTCAAGTTCGTGCCGGACGAAAGGGCGCGCTGGCCCGCGGCCTGGATGGATGGACCGTCGGCCGTCGGGTCGGAAAACGGTACGCCGAGTTCCAGGATATCCAGCCCGTTGGCCAGTGCCAGTCGGATATTGCGTTCCGAGGTTTTCAAATCCGGGTCGCCCGCCGTCAGGTAGCCGATCAGCGCCTTGCGGCCTTGCTTTCGCAATGTTTGGAATGTTTGTGTGATTCGATTCACTGTAATGCCTCAATGTTTTCCGTGTTTTTGTTTATACGCCACGATGTTGTCCAGGTCCTTGTCGCCGCGGCCGGACAGGTTGATGATGATTGTTGCGCGCGCGCCCAGTTTGCGCGCCCTTTTTTTTGCTTCCGCCAGGGCGTGGCTCGATTCCAGCGCCGGCAAAATTCCTTCCAGGCGGGTGAGCTCGTCAAATGCCTGCAGGGCTTCGGCATCGGTGATGGAACAATATTCAACCCGTGTGCTGTCGGCCCAGCGCGCGTGTTGTGGTCCGACACCGGGATAATCCAGGCCGGCGCTGACCGAATGCGCGTTCTGCACCTGGCCGTCGTCATTCTGGAGCAAATAACTTTTGGCGCCGTGCAGGATGCCGATCCGGCCCGCCCCGATGCTGGCGGCGTGTTTGCCGGTGCTAAGCCCGAAACCCGCGGCCTCGACGCCGACCAGCCTGACGTTTCTGTTATTCAGGAAGGCCGAAAAAATGCCGGCCGCATTGCTTCCCCCGCCCACGCAGGCGATGACCATATCCGGCAGACGGCCGGTTTTTTCAAGGATTTGCGCGCGGGTTTCCACGCCAATCACGCTTTGAAAAGTCCTGACCATGCTGGGGTAGGGATGCGGGCCGGCCACGGAGCCGATTACATAAAAGGTGTCGTCCACGCGCGCGACCCAGGCGCGCATGGCCTCGCTCATGGCGTCCTTGAGGGTCGCCGTGCCGCTGTGCACGGGATGAACAGCCGCGCCGAGGAACTGCATGCGCTGGACGTTGGGCGCCTGGCGCCGGATATCTTCGTCGCCCATGAACACTTCGCATTCCATCCCGAACAGGGCCGCCGCCGTGGCGGTGGCCACGCCGTGCTGGCCGGCGCCCGTTTCGGCCATGAGGCGTGTTTTGCCCATACGGCGCGCCAGCAGGGCCTGGCCGATCGTGTTGTTGATCTTGTGGGCGCCGGTATGGTCCAGGTCCTCGCGCTTGAGATAAAGGCGCGCGCCGCCATAGGCTTTCGTCAGGCGCCCGGCCAGATAAAGCGGTGAAGGCCGCCCCACGTAATCCCGCAGGATATCGCGAAACAACTTGTTAAACGTTCGGTCCTTCACCGCATCGCGATAGGCTTGCTCCAGTTCGATGAGGGCCGGCATCAGCGTCTCGGCCACATAGCGCCCGCCATAGGGACCGAAATGGCCCCGGGCATCAGGTTCGTGTTTCATTGTGAATCCCCCGTTAAATAAATTCCAAGTTCCAAAATCCAAATTCCAAGGAATAGCTAAAATCTATTCAAACATATTTAAAATTTTAAACCATGTTGGCCGTCTGTCATTCCCGCGACCTTCCGGCTTTTCTGGATTCCCATTTTCACTCGTTCCGAAGCTTCAGAGTGAATGGGAATGACAAGCGCTCGGACGGTCGTTCATCAAATGTTCAGCATAAAATGAATAGATTCTACAAAGTAGAATCTATGTGTTAAGATGTGGCCTTGGCTTCGCTCACGGCCTGGATGAAGGCCGCCACTTTACGGCGATCTTTTTTGCCCGGCGCCTTTTCCACGCCGCTGGCCGTATCCACGCCCAACGGAGCGACGATGCGAATTGCTTCGGCGACATTCTGCGGGGTCAGACCACCGGCCAGCATCAGCGGTGCCTGGCGGGCCAGTTCGGCCGCTTTGGTCCAGTCGGCTGTCCGTCCGGTTCCTCCGTAGCGGCCCCGGACGGTGGCATCCAGCACGTAACGTGTCGTCGGCCATTGGTCCGGCGCGGGGTCAGGTCGGCCGTGCCGCAGGCGCGCGGCGCGCCAGACCGGGACGGGCATATCAATCCAATCGGCCAGGCGCTCATCACCATGGAGTTGAATAGCATGCAGATTACAATCGCGCGCCAGCATTTCCACCAGTTCACGGCGTGCATTCACAAAGACCGCAACGGCCCGCGCTTTTGACGGAAGCCGATCCAGCAAACGGCGCAAGGCGCCGGGCGTAATGTGACGGGGGGAGCGTTCGTAAAGCACGAAACCAAGATAATCCACCCCTGCGTCCAGCACCATGCGGGCGTCCGGCAGACTGGTCAATCCGCAGATTTTGATTTCAGTTGTTCGGCGCATGAATTTTTTGGTTTCAATTTTGGTAGGAGGGGCGCTACGCGCCGCGACCTGACCGCACATCCCCCTTCGCTCATGGAGCTACGGGGAACAAATAGTGCGCCTCCCTCATGAAACAGTTCCTAATTAATCTCCATCGTGTGCCTGTCCCTTACCCCAGCAACGCGCGCAAGGTTGCGGCCGCGTCACCCGATTTCATGAGCGTTTCGCCGATTAAAAATCCCTTGTATCCCCGTGCCTGCAGATCCTCAATGTCGAGCCGGCTTTTTATCCCGCTTTCGGCGATGGCCAGGCGGCCTGTCGGAATCAGGGGCGCCAGATATCGGGCTTGCTCCAAGTCGGTCTTCAGCGTATTCAGATTCCGGCTGTTGACGCCTATGATGGCCTGGTCGCATGGGATGGCGCGGTCCATTTCATCCCGCGTATGCACCTCCACGATCACATCCAGCCCAATGGTCAAAGCGATGCTATAAAGTTCGTTCAACAAATGGTCTTCCAGCCCCGCGGCAATCAAGAGCACAACGTCCGCGCCCAGCGCCCGCGTCTCAAAGATTTGGTAAGGCTCGGACACAAAGTCCTTGCGCAATATCGGCAGGTTCGTTGCCTGACGGACTTGTTGCAGGTCCTCGTCCCGGCCGAGAAAATGCCGGGGCTCCGTCAGCACCGAAATACCGACTGCCCCCGCCTGTTCGTAAGTCCTGGCCACTGCCGCCGGATCATAGGATGCGCGCAACAAACCTGCCGATGGACTTGCCTTTTTGACCTCGGCGATAATGCCCGCCTGGCGTCCGCGCGTTTGTGCACAAGTCAGCCGCTCTTTCAAGCTCCTGATCTTGGGAAGATCCGCGGCGATCCGTTTCAGGCGCTCAAGCGGCAAATGTTCATTTGTTTTCCGGGCATCGTTGCGCCGCTCGGCCATTATGGATTGAAGGAAGGAGTTCATGTTAAGAAATGCAAAATGAAAAATGCAGAATGCAGAATGCAAACCGGCGATCTGTCATTTTTCATTTTTCATTTCCTTGGTGTGTTCAATCAGGGCCGCCAGTTTAGCCGCGGCCTGGCCGCTGTCAATGGATGCTTTCGCCAGTTCAAAGCCCTGCGGCAGGCCGGAGGCCTTCCCGCCGGCGACAATGCCGGCGGCCGCGTTGAGCAGGACGATATCGCGCGCGGCGCCGCTTTCGCCCGACAGCACGCGGCGGGTAATAGCCGCGTTTATTTCCGGCGTTCCGCCCCGCAGGGAATCCGCCGAATAATAAGCGCCGATGAGCGGGAGTGGATCAAGCTCGTATGTGCGCAGGCGGCCGTCGCGCAGTTCCGTGACGCGTGTTGTCGTGGTGACGGTGATTTCATCCAGGCCGTCCCGGCCATGCACCAGAAAAGCCCGCTTACTGCCCAACTCGCGCAAGACGGCGGCGAAAATTTCAGTCAGTTCCGGCGCAAACACGCCCAAAATCTGCCCGCGGGCGTTGGCCGGGTTGGTCAGCGGGCCCAGCATGTTAAAAATGGTGCGGATACCCAGCTCCCGGCGCACGGGAACGACATGTTTCATGGCTGGATGCAGGTTGGGGGCGAACAGGAAACCGATCCCGATAGAGCGGATACATTCCTCCGTGGTTTCCGGCGCCGCCGCGATGTTAACACCCAGCGCAGTCAGGACATCGGCTGAGCCGCATTGACTGGTGACTGCCCGGTTGCCGTGCTTGGCTACCGGCACGCCTGCGCCGGCCACAACGAATGCGGCCGTGGTGGAAATGTTGAATGTGCCCGCGCGGTCGCCGCCTGTACCGCAGGTGTCCACAACCGGCAAGCCGCCGGTATCAATCAGCACGGCGTGCCGCCGCATGGCGGCCGCGGCGCCGCTCAATTCTTCCACGGATTCGCCCTTCATGCGCAATGCGGTCAGAAACGCGCCGATTTGCGCGGGCGTCAGGCGGCCATCCATGAGCCGGTCGAATACCGCGCCGGCTTCGGACGCGGCCAGGTCATGGCGGTCCATTAGTTTTTGCAGAACATGTTGCATCGTGTCCTTATTCAATGTTAAGAAAAGGCGCAAAAACGCAAAGGAAGCATGTTTTTTTCAATTAAAACTTCGCGTCTTTGCGACTTTGCGTTAAATAATCTTGTGGTTTTTTCGTTCAATGTTGTCCTGAGATCATCTCCAGAAAATTGCGGAGCAAATGCTTGCCGGAAGGCGTCAGGATTGATTCCGGATGAAACTGGACGCCGTAGGTGGCATGCCGGCTGTGGCGCAGTCCCATAATTTCATCGTCCGTGCTGGTAGCTTCGATCACCAATTCCGCGGGCAGGCCGGCGCGCATAATTGCCAGGGAATGATAGCGCCCGGCCACGAATGGATTCTTAAGCCCTTGATACAGTCCTTTGCCGGTGTGCTGAATGAGTGACGTTTTGCCGTGCATGATCTGACGGGCGCCGGCCACCCGCGCGCCGAAGGCTATGCCAATGGCCTGGTGACCCAGGCAGACGCCCAGCAGAGGCACGCTTCCGGACAAGCGGCGGATCAGCTCTACGGAAATACCGGCCTTCTCGGGCGTGCAGGGCCCCGGTGAAATTACCACGGCCTGTGGACGTAAAGCGGCCACGGCCTCCGCCGTAATGGCGTCGTTGCGGAACACCTTGATTTCGGCGCCCAGTGCGCCGAACGCATGCACCAGGTTGTAGGTGAACGAATCGTAATTATCAATCAGGATGATCATGAGGAATGGTTGATGGTCAATGGTTGATGGCCAATGTCATTTAGTTGCAGTCCGTTGGCGGCCAGGGCCACGGCGTTCTGCATGCCGCGCGCCTTGTGGCAGGTTTCCTCGTATTCCTTCTGCGGGTCTGAATTATAGACGATGCCGGCGCCGGCTTGGATGGCGATGGCGCCGCCGGCGATTTCCAGGGTGCGGATCGTGATGGCAAAGTCCATACTGCCATCGTAGCTGATGTAGCCCAATGCGCCGCCGTAAGCCCCGCGCGGATCGTTCTCAAGTTCATGGATGATTTCCATGGCGCGAATCTTGGGCGCGCCTGACAGTGTGCCGGCGGGAAAAGTGGCGCGGATCACATCGGCGGCGTCACAACCCTGACGCAGAATGGCCTCCACGTGCGAGACAATATGCATGACGTGGCTGTAGCGTTCGATCGTCATGTAATCGCGCACCTGCACACTGCCGGTTTCCGCCACGCGCCCCAGGTCGTTGCGGCCCAGGTCCACCAGCATGATGTGTTCGGCCTTTTCCTTGTCGTCGGAGAGCAGTTCATCGGCTAATTGGCGGTCCTGCTGTTCCGTGGCGCCGCGTGCGCGCGTACCGGCGATGGGCCGCAGTTCCACGCGGTTGCCCGTGAGCCGCACCATGATTTCCGGCGAAGAGCCTACCAGGGCCTGATCGCCGATCTTGAGGAAATACAGGTAGGGCGAGGGGTTCAGCAGGCGCAGGGCGCGGTAAAGCTGGAAAGGCGGCGCCTCCGAGCGGGCACTGAACCGCTGACTCAGGACCGCCTGAATGATATCCCCGGCCGTAATATAATCCTTGGCCTTGCGGACTATTTTCTGGAATTGAGCGCTGGTCATGTTGGAGGTAAACGTTACCGGCGGATAGATACGGTTTTTGACGGGCGGCGCCGGTTGTTGAAGAATAGTTTCGATGGCCGCAATTTTCCGGGCGGCGGCCTCATAGGCTTGCGTCGGTGTGGCGGCGCTTCCGGGGCGGGTGCAGACGATGACCTTGATCGTGTGACGCAGGTTGTCGAATACGATCAGGTTATCCACTTTCAGGAAGCGGCTGATCGGCCGGCTTCCGCCACGGACCGGTTTGGGCGTCGGCAGGCGTTCAAACTCGCGGACGGCCTCGTAGCCGATATAACCCACGGCCCCGCCGAAAAAGCGGGGTAATCCCCGCATGGGCGCCGCGCGCACGCCCTGGTATACGGGCCGCAGGCGCTTGAGTAATTGCGGGTCAGTGACGTCCGTGTGTTCGATTTCGAACAAAAGCTCAGGCTCAACGCCGATGAAGGAATAGCGCCCCCAGGTTTCCCCGCCCTCGATGCTTTCGAGCAGGAACGCGTTCGGATTATCCGCGAAACGCCGGAGCACGGAGACCGGCGTTTCGAGATCGGCCAGCACTTCCTTGCAGACCGGGATCAGGTCATATTCACGGGCCAGCGCGCAATAATCTTTCAGGGTCGTTTGTTGCATTGTGTTTCTGTATATAGAAACAGCGGAACGCTGTCAATAGAAAAATTAAACTTTTTTACGCGCGTTGTAATGCGTCAGTTATTGGGGGGGGGGCAGGCTCAGGAGGAATTGGAGGGGAATAGGACTTGATGGGGATCGGCATCGGCTGGAACGAACGAGTTGGCGGAGATTTTCAAACAAACTGCGGCGGTTAAATATTTTTATTTTCGCGCGTTTTGCATTGCGCTTGTGCCGGGCAATCCTATACTGGCATCCGCCATGAATTGGATCGCAACGACCAAAACCGGTGTGATGCTGTCCGTGCACGTTTGCCCGCGTGCCGCGCAAGATCAATTGCAGGGCCTGCATGGGGATGCCGTCAAAATCCGTTTGCGCGCGCCGCCGGCGGATGGCAAGGCCAACGACGCGTTGATCGTCTTCCTCAGTCAAATACTGGATGTGTCCGTGCGCAATCTGTTTATTGTGGCCGGCCACAGCGCGCGTCATAAACGCGTTGCTATTACCGGGGCAACCGAGGCGGCGGTGCGGGTTAAACTGGGACTTTGACTTGATATATAGGTATTCCATCCGGGTAGCCGCGCCGGTGACGGCGTGGATTCCTCCGGCGGCCACGGGCTTACGCCCGCAGCTACATGAAACAGTTGCCGCTTTTCGCCTGACTTCCAGGCGGCCTTGCAAACTCAGGCCAGTTCCAGTTCGCTTTTACAAAGCTCGTAAAATCGGCATTGCCGGCAGGTATCCATGTCGGCCGATAGTTCCCAGTCCTCCTTCGGCAGGGGCTGGTTCCCGCGAATGTCGCCCTTTACAAGGTATTCGGCCATTGTGGCGACCGATTCGCGGATCAGCCTGCGGGCGTGCTCCAGGTCGTGGCCGGTCAGGGACATGCTCTGGGTGGCGCCCTTCGCAAGGTATTCCAGGTGTACCTGAATATGCTCCGGGGGCAGGGCGTGTTTGGTGTGAGCCCACAGGCCGTAAATTGCCATCTGGTCCTGGTGCGAGGGTTTCTCGCTACCGGCCTTCCAATCGTGAATGTGCAAAAGGTCTCCCGCGCGATAGGCATAATCCGGGATGGCATACACTTTGATTGTCTCGAACAGGAACGATTCGGGGTCGCCGCCATCCGCGTGCGCGATTCTTACTTCCTGCTCCGGGCGCACGGACCCCAGACGCGGCAGGACCTGCTCAATAAAATTTGCCAGACAGCGCCTGACCTGTTCAATCATGCGCGCGGTCATATCCGCCTCGGGCGTATGGTGATGCGCAGGGTAGTAATGCTCGTGCAGACAGCAGTGCTTTTTGGGATTGGCCTGCCAGAGTTTCTTTTTGGATGCGCTCCAGCATTGATTCAGGTAAGGCTTGACGACCGTTTCATAGGCTTGGGTTGCGGTAACCGACTTGCCTGCCTGCGCCTGCCGGAACGCCCACATGACGGCGCGTTCCACGGCATTGCCCTGGAGCGTGAACCGGTTTTCCATTTTGCCCAGCCGGTAGGCCGCGCGCGCCAGGTCCGGTGCCTCCGCCTTCCATCCGCCCCACATGGCATACTTGGCCCAATACCGGCGCCGCGGGCACTCTTCAAAGTCCGCCCGCGCGGAAATTGACCAGAAAAAAATGTTGATTAACTCTGCCATATTGCCTCAATGATCATGTTCTCCTGCTCTCAACGCACCTTCCGACAGCGGTACCGGTCTTTGATGTTGTCGTTTACATACGAGCCTTTGGACGAGGCGCGCATCAGCGCGGAGTACGCTGCTTCCGGTACGTTGAAATACTGGTAAACGCCACCGCTGTTAAACTCGACTTCCAAAGTGCTGCTTGCGGCGTCGTAGCCCACAGATCGCAGGTTGCTTGAACTGACTCTTTGCCTTTCCATAGTTCCTCCGCTGGGCTTCTAGTCTCGCCAGTAGTATTCATGGCCAATAGGCGCAATCGGTTTGATTGGGCGAATTGGTTTGATCGGTTTTATGGGCTTGATCGCCTTCACCGCCCTGATCGGTTTGACTGCTTTGATCGCATACGGATTTCGTTTTGTTCGCAAATGCCACGGCATAATTGCCTCCTATGCCACTTTGAGTTTCATCGCCTTCATGCCTTCGCCGCCTAGATCATCCTGCATCCGGCAGGCGATGGTTGTTTCCATTCCCGGCTAAAAGTTCTCGAAGGTATATTCAACAGTCATATCGCCCTCGAAGCGGCTTTCGCCACGCTTTTCCGCTCTTTCCGGCAAAACTGATAATCCTGGGTCGCGGAGAAGAATCTTCCAAGAGCCGTTTCTCTCCTCATGCATTCTTGCCGAGGTCCAACTCTCTTTGTCGCTCAACATTGTTCTGAAAGGCGAATCTGATAGTGCCCAACTCGTCGACTTCGATTGTCTCGCGATCAATAAGATGCTGAAGGGCTCGATCTACTTTCCGTTCGAACATTTCTTTGCTCCGGCTAGGGGGACGAAACCCCAATTTCCTGCACACTCTGCCAGCAACATTGTCGCGAGACAATGGTTGCTTATTCTCTTGTCGCAACAGCGCAACCAAAGCCTGTTTGATTTCCGCGAGGGACACATCACGAATATCCACAGCCTTCCTTTGTGCATAAGCCAGGGCAGCCCCAAGTCTATCAGGCGTGTCTTCGTCCTGAACAGACGCGAAAGAGTCGTCCTCTGCTGCTGCCGATCTCACTGGAGCGGTTGTCTCTATACTAACAACGTCAGTCTCCACTGTCGAAAGCGGCGTCGACTGTGGTTCGGGTTGCACCCAGAGGTTTTCCGGAGTTATCGCCAAGACATGACTGATGTATTCAAAAACTTGTTTGGCCTGTTCCTTGACACTCATGTCTGTAAATACCCCTATTTCATAGGCGTCACTTCGGAATCTTGAAAAACACTTTCTGTTTCGGCAGGGCAATCGTTTCGGTTTTTTGTTTTTCGGATGTTACGGCCTTGTTCACGGATTAGCCGCCATTTTTTGTCGAGACGCTTTTGGCGGTAAGAAGGCCAAAATCTGTTCACTCCTGGCACGATATCCCTGCGGTCCTCTTTCCACAAGATTCATCCGCTCCAGTTCATTCAAGTCCCGCATCAGGGTCTTTCTGGTCTTCCGGGCGTAGGCCTCGGCAATACGAGTGCTGATCTGCGTGATCTCCGAAACGGAAACAGGTTTCCCCGTACGTGAGAGATCAAGCACTAAATGCCGACGCCGCACATAAGTATGCCCTACTCGGTCTCGAAACATTTCGTGCACATAATTCCGCCATATCACGTCCCACTGTTGTGCCCAAATAAATTCAAGCTGGGATTTCAATCCGTCAAGGAATCCCTGCACCGCATAAGTGACAAAGGGGAGAATATCTCCGCCCGACCGGCTCGCATTATCAAGTCTCCGATAGTATTCCGTGCGAGTCTGATTGTAGTGATTACTCAGCAGGTGTGCGGCAGGAGCAGGCACACCCGAAGTGATGAGAATCTGAAATTCAACGAGGCGCGCGGTTCTGCCGTTTCCATCGCCAAACGGATGAATCCATGCCAGGTAGAGGTGCGCGACAACAGCCTTGAGGGTGGCATAGGCAATCTCAAGTCCTGGCGCTGGTTTGAAATCATCGCCGCTCAACCACTCCGCGAGTTTCGTTAGAAGAAAATCGCAATCCTCTGCTGGCGCGCCTCGATAGCGCCCTACAAGGACGCTATGAGTTCGAATCTCCCCCGGTTTTACTTCAGGCTCCAACGATAGTCCTTCCAGAATCCGACGATTCAAGTTCAGCATTCCGCCGGCATCCAGCGATGGATTTTGACCGTCACCAATTGCTTTCAAAATGGCATTACAGGCTTGGATGATGTTGTCCACCTCTTTCTGTAGATATTGCTGGGAGGGGGGCAGTTTCAGCTTGCCTTCCAGATGTTGTCGAACCTGCTCTTCCGAGAGACTGTTCCCCTCGATGGCGGTCGTTGCAGCGGCTCCCTTTGCCAGATAGAGCTTGTAGAGTTGCTCTGCTGTATCCGGGCGCAGAGGCATGCGTGAAATATGCTCGCATTTCGACTGACATTCTCCGAGGGCGATCCATAACGAAGGGGACGCCTGATGTAAATCGGCAGCAAATTTGAGCCAGCTATGTGTCTGCTCGAATGTCCGCACTGTTGTCTCCAGTAATATTCTACCATTAAACATGTTGTGGAGATTAATGGCTATTCTTTGTCCAAAGACTACGGCATAATGTTCCAAATGTCAAGTCCTTCTTTCTTACGAAGGATGCAGCCTGTTCAGTAAATACGAAAAAAATTCTTGGCATGCTTAATGTCCAAACATATCACAATCTGTGATATGTTCCGGATTTCAAATGGAATGATTGCCATCTTTTCTTTCATCCGCACCAGTTGCCGCAAATGCACGCAATCAGGCGCGCTTGAGATCGTTATCGAGGTCAACCAATAGCTTTAACTGGTTGTAGGAAATGCTGTTGATGAGTTTCTACGGAGGGATGGACAATTGTGCCTACACTGTCGGCATTTTTCTGTCGTTGTCGCTAATCCGTCCCAACTTGAAGTCACAACTTGTGAATTCAAGATTGTCGGCTCTCCGGATAAATCCGCGTAATCTCCATTGGAGGTCACAATTTGTGACCTCCAATTCCTATACATTCTTGTTGGCTTCAGCATAACGCCGGATCGAGTGCCGGAGCAAGCCAATTTTCGGGACAGGGTGCAAAAATTCGGATAGTTTCTCGCATGGCACGCCTCCCCATGATCTTGCGTTGCGCGTTGTTGTGAAAAAGATCGAAAAAAAGATTGCGTTATGGCCCAAATCCGCTAAATATGCCGAATATGCGTAAAATCAAACAGGGATGATCCGTGACTGCCTGCCGGACGCCATGTGCGGGAATTACAAGCGTCTCTCCAACGTCGCCCGTGAACGGCTGGCGCTTGAAAATGACGGCTAACCCGGCGGGTGGTCAGTCCGCAAACCGTGCAATTATGAGCGCTAATAAAACACAAGGTGAACGCGGGCGCTTGCGCATCGGTGACGACTGGAACGCCATCACCATCATTGCTCTTTCGCAGACCAATCCATTAAAGGCCGTGGCCGAGTTTGTGGAAAACAGCATTGACGCCGGCGCAAAGCATGTAAGTATAATCCGCGGCAAGGAACACAAACAACACTACTTGAAGATCGTGGATGATGGCGCCGGCATTCCCTGTTCGGAAGATGGCCGGCCGGATTTCAAATATGTTGCCACGCATATTTGCGATTCCTTGAAACTGCGCCTCAAGGATCAGGGCGCGCAGGGCATTCAAGGGGAATTCGGCATCGGCCTTTTAAGTTTCTGGACTGTGGGGCACAAGCTTGTCATGGTCTCAACCGGGAAAGACGGCAAGATCCACCAGATGGTCATGGAAAAAGGCCGGCCTGGTTATCACATCAGTCCGCGTGGTCATCTTGTCGCATTTAAAGGAACCCAGTTGGTAATAGCGCCGCTCCTGGAAGGCATGCGCGCGCTGAACGGCGAAAAAATTCATCGCTACCTGGCATCCGAATTAAGGGACCGCATAAGAAGCTCAGGCGTAAAAATCAAGGTCATAGACCGGGCTGGCCGGTTTGAATGTGCCGTTGAGCCGCGTAAATTCGCCGGCCGGCTTGTGCATAATATCACGCCGGCCGGGAGTGCCTACGGCGATGTTTATTTCGAGCTTTATCTGAACGAAAAAAATGCCGATAACCGCGTCAGCCTGTGCCGTTCCGGCACGCGGGTTTTGCCGAATCTCTGCGCCCTGGATGAATTCAACGTTCATCCATGGACCAGCGGCTATTTTGAGGGGATTATTGACGCGCCATTTTTGCATCTCACACCCGGAACGCGCGACGGCATTATTCGTGATGAAAGATACGCCGGTTTTTGCCGGGCTCTGGCCGCAGTTCAGGAACAGTTGGCGGCCATTGCCGCGGAGCAGGAAAAGGCCGAGAATGAAAGCGCCAGTAAAAAAATATTGCATTCCGTACAGAAAGCGATCAAGGAAGCAGTGCTGGCCCTGCCGCCCGAGGATTATGATTGGTTTAGCATTCATAAAAACTCCGGGAAACGGGCGATGCTTCCTGGGGATGAAATAGCGGCGCCCCCGGCTGATGAGGGTTCCGCGGAAATGTCTGGACCCGGCGCCGCGCAGAAGGAGTTTTTTGATTTTGCCGGGCCTTTGTTCAATGCCCGGATATACCCGGCCTCAGCCCTGGTTGAGGTCGGCACGACGCGCAATATGCGTGCCATAGCTTATGACCGTAGGCGCCGTCAAATTGATTCAAATATCGGCGTTGATTGGATCATTAGGGAAGGCAAAGGCAGCTTGGATCAAAACCGCGGCGAAACAATTGTTTTTCAAGCCCCGCCTGAGCCGGGCTTGTGCCGTCTCAAGGCGCGCGTTTGCCAGGGCGACATTGTCTGTGAGGCCGAAGCGTTGATTACCATCGTTGATGTTCTGATCAAGCCGGCTGCCGGCGATTCGTTTGCAAAAGGCCTGCCAGGTTACACGCTGGAGAGTGTGCCCGGCAAGGAATGGCGATCAAGGTATGATAAAGAACGCAATATAATTGTAATCAACAGCGGTCACCGCGATTTTCTGTATGCCGGCGCCGAAAAAATGCGCAAGCTTAGATATATCTGCCGCCTCTTTGCCAAGGAACTCATCCTGCTGAATTTCGTCGGGACAACTCCCGAACAATTGCTGGAGCGCTTGGTGGAATTGTCGCTGTACACGGAAGAAAATCTGAAATGACACGACCGGCATTTCATGAGCGCGTGATTTTGTATTGAAAAGAAGCAAACTTTTTTCTTCATGTTGGCAGATTGTTGCGGGTATAAATAAGGCGTCAACCATCAAATGGCCGCAGTTTCAGGCGGCCGGGAAGATTATTATGACGGAAGCCATACCGGAAAAACTGGGAATCATTGCCGGGCGCGGCGCGTATCCGCGAATCCTGGCGGAAGGCGCCCGCAAACAGGGCGTGCGGCAGGTTGTGGCGGTCGCATTCTGCGGGGAAACCGATCCGCGACTCGAAAAGGCGGCCGATCAAGTTGTGTGGCTCCACGTCGGCCAGTTGGATGCCATGCTGGAAGCCTTTCGTCAGCATGGAATAACCCGGGCGGTTATGGCCGGCCAGATTGCGCCTTCAAACCTCTTTCATGTCCGCTTGGATTCCCGCGCGCTGGCAATCCTGGCCCGGCTAAAAAACCGCAACGCCAAAACCATTTTCGGCGCCATCGGGGATGAACTGCGTGCCATTGGAATCGAGCTTTTGCCGGCCTACCGGTTCATGGAGGACGCCATGCCGGCACCGGGCTTGCTTAGCCGCCGCGCGCTGACCGAGCGCGAGCGTCTTGATGTCGAGTTGGGGCTCCAGGCGGCCAAGGCCACCAGTGCCCTGGAAATCGGGCAGACTGTCGTGGTCAAGGAAGGCGTGATCCTGGCGGTGGAAGCCTTTGAAGGCACCGATGCGACATTGTTGCGTGCCGGGAAGCTGGGGGGAAAGGGCGCCGTGGTGGTGAAGGTTGCCCGGCAGGGGCACGACATGCGCTATGATATCCCCGTGATCGGCCTGCGCACCCTGGCGATGTTGAAGAAAATCAAGGCCGCCGTGCTGGCCGTGGAAGCGCGCCGGACTATTTTACTGGAGAAGGGGCAAATCATCGAAGAAGCTGATAAACAAAAATTGGCATTCATTGCGGTGGAAGTGGAAGGATAGACGCCAGACGACGGACGCCTGACGCCAGACCAGAGAAAAAAAGATTCTTTATCCGTGGAATCAGTGTAATCCATGGTGAATACTTGCGAATTTTGATTGAATGCCCTTGGAATTTGGAATCTGGATTTTGGAATTTATTCTGGAGGGGTTGATGTTATGAGCGATCGAAAAGTCCGTGTCGGCGTGGTGGGCGTCGGCAGCCTGGGGCAATGGCATGCCCGCATTTATTCGGAACTGCCGACGGTCGAATTGGCGGGAGTGTATGACATCAACCAGGCGCGCGCCGAAGAAATTGCCAGGCGTTACCGGACGCGGGCTGTTCCCAGCATGGCCGAACTGGCTGGGATGGTCGAGGCGGCCAGCATCGTGGTGCCGGCGGACAAGCACTTTGAAGCGGCCGCGCCCTTCCTCGAACGCGGTGTGCACCTGCTGGTGGAAAAACCAATTGCCACCCGCATGGCCGATGCCGAGGTCATGGTGGCCAAAGCCCAGCAGAAGAACCTCGTTCTGCAGGTGGGTCACGTCGAGCGGTTTAATCCCGTGCTGAAATTCCTGGAAGGCATCCTGGTGCGGCCGCGCTTCATCGAGGCGCACCGGCTTCAGCCCTATCCGCCGGCGCGCTTCGGTCAGAAGCCGCGCGGCACGGAAGTCAGCGTGGTGCTGGACCTCATGATCCATGACCTGGAAATCATCCTGCACCTGGTGCGTTCGCCGGTGCGCGAGTTTCATGCCGTGGGTGTGCCGGTTCTGAGTTCCAGCGAGGATATTGCCAACGTGCGCCTGGAGTTTGAAAACGGCTGTGTGGCCAATGTGACCACCAGCCGGATCAGCCCGGAAAACCTGCGCAAGATCCGCGTGTTCCAGGAGGATGCGTACATCTCGCTAGATTACGAAAAGCAGGCTGGTGAAATTTACCGTAAAACCCAGGCGTGCATCGAGCGGAGCAAAGTGCCAATCGAGAAAGGTGAACCGCTGAAAAATGAACTAACGGCGTTTGTCGAATGCGTGCGCACGCGTGGCGCGCCGGTTGTCAGCGGCGAGCAGGCGGCGGAGGCGCTGAAACTGGCCGCGGCCATCGGCCGCCAAATAAAATGCAGAATGTAGAATGCAGAATGAAGAATTTGGAATTGGTGATTGGCGACAAACAAGGAAACACAGGCAGGGAAGTGGTGTAAGCATGAAAACAGGGAACACGATTTGTATTTCCGGTCATTCTGCATTCTGCATTCTGCATTCTGCATTTTCTTTATGAAGCCGCCATCCATCATGATCATCGCAGGAGAGATTTCGGGCGACATGCATGCCGCCGCTCTGGTGCGGGTTTTGCGCCGGCGCCGGCCCGATCTGGAGTGTTTCGGCATCGGCGGCGATAACCTGCGCTCAGCCGGCATGGAAATCCATTATGACGTTCGCGACATGGCGGTCCTGGGCCTGACGGAAGTCCTGTTGCGATTCCGTTTTTTCAACCGGGTATTCAACGCGATGCTGGCCCTGGCCCGCGAACGCCGGCCGGATGCCATTTTGCTGGTGGACTATCCCGGCTTCAATCTGCGGTTTGCCGCCCGGGCGCATGCATTGGGTTTCAAGGTGCTCTATTATATTTGTCCGCAGGTGTGGGCCTGGAACCGCGGCCGCATTCCGCGGATGGCGCGGATTGTGGATCGTCTGTTGGCGATTTTTCCTTTTGAAGCGGATGTGTTCAAAGGTAGCGGTCTGCGCGTGGATTTCGTGGGCCACCCGCTGGTGGCGCAGGCGGCTTTAGCGCGCGCGGAACCCTTGGTGTCATTACCATGGCAGAGTGATTTGCGTATTGCGCTTTTACCCGGGAGCCGCTATCATGAAGTCAAGCGGATCCTGCCGGTGATGTGGGCGGCGGCGGCGCGCGTGCAGAGACAATTTCCCGGCGCCGGATTCATCATTGCCGCGCCATCGGAAGAAGTGGCCGGCTGGGTCCGCGCCGTGATGGAGCGGTTGGGCAATAGTCCGGAGCGTGTATCCGTGGTGGCCGGGCAGACGCGGCAGGTCTTACGCCAGGCGCGCGCGGCGTTGGTGGCGTCGGGCACCGCCACAATAGAAACGGCTTTGATGCGCTGTCCAATGCTCGTGATTTACCGGACGGCTTGGGCCACTTATTGCTTTGGACGGTTTTTGATCCGGGTGCCATATCTGGGCATGGTCAATATTGTGGCTGGAGAGCGCCTGTGCCCGGAATTCATCCAACATAAGGCGCGTCCGGAAGCAATGGCCGCGGCGTTGGCGCCGCTCCTGCGCGATGGCCCCGCGCGGGAAACGATGTTGGCCGGCCTCGACCGCGTTGCCCAAGCCCTGGGCGATCCGCGCTCCGCCGAACATGCCGCCGATATTGTTTTGCAGGAATTGCAAGAAATGAAAAATTAAAAATGCAGAATGCCAAACAATCGGATGACAGCAGTTCGACAGGTTATTCATTTTGCATTTTTCATTCTGTATTTTGCATTTCATTATGAAAACCACCGTCATTGTCACCGTTTATAACCGCCCGGCCATGCTGATTGCCTGCCTGCGGGCGCTGGCGCTGGGCGCCCAGCGTGTTGATGAGGTCGTGGTTTCGGATGACGGCTCCAGCGCCGACAACGTTCAGCAAATGCAGGTTGCTTTCCCGGAATTGCCGTTCCCTGTTCGTTTTGTCAGGCAGGAAGATCGGGGTTATCGCTTGTCGGCCGCGCGCAATAATGCCCTGCGTCAAGCCACTGGTGATTATATCATATCACTGGACTGTGACATCCTGCTTATGCCGAATGCGGTCATGGCACATACGCGCCTGGCGCGGCGCGGCTGGTTTCTGGCGGCTAACCGGGCCTGTATCGGCGCGCGGGAAACGGAAGAGGCGCTTCAGCAGGCCATGCATCCCCGGCTCTTGGAGGTGCTTTGGGAGGATGCTGACCAACGCCACCTGCGCCGCGTCCACCGTCAATTTCAGCGCAATGCATGGTTGCGCCGCTTCGGCTTGGCCAAGCGTCATAAGCCCAAAATACTGGGATGCCATTTTTCCATCTTCCGTGAGGACATTGAAAGGGTTAACGGTTTTGACGAAGCCTATGTCGGATGGGGACTTGAAGACGATGATTTTGCCATGCGCCTGCACAAGGCCGGCGTGCGCGGACGTTCCCTGATCCTGGAAGCACAGGCCCTGCACCTCTGGCATCCTGCCGTGAATTCTAATGTGGCCGATCCCGCCGCCAGCCCGAACTTGGCTTACTTCCGGCGCCGGGATGTCCCGGTCTTTTGTGTCCATGGCCTGAAGGCCGGCCTGCCCACCGTGGCCCCTGGGGCGAAGGCGGGACGATAAACGACAAATGACGGACCGAATGATGGAGGGCATGCAACAGGCGGCATCAAGGAAGGGAGTCGCAATATGAGTGACAAAATTAGAAAGATGCTCATCGGTTCCGCGCTTCTGGCGTTTGTGTTCTGCCTGGGGGGCGGTTTGTGGATTCTCGGCAAGACGGGGCTAAATTTCGGCAATGAAGCCGTATCTGCCGGTATCGGGTTATATTTCGTTGGTAAAGCCTTTTTTGTGGGACCCATGCTCCTGGCAACAGCGTTAAAAAAGTGAACCGGAAATAATATTGATACCATGCCGTAAATGGCGCAAAACATTTACGTGGGTCACTGGCGTCCCACAGGGACGCCATGGGCTGTGGACTGTAGGCTGTAGGCTGTGGGTCGGAACAGAATAAACACAGATGGGAAAAACCGGAACTGCGGTTTTGATAATGGTCCTTCATAGCCCTCGGTTTTATTGGGGT